>NZ_NRGU01000038.1:0-432998 GCF_002332245.1 Glutamicibacter sp. BW78 | reverse complement strand
GTCCGGGGCCGTTCGTCTTTGAGGAAAACGTCGGCCCTTTACGCGGCAGATCTAGGAGCTCAGCCACCGGAGTAGTGCCTCATGGCAGTCGCGGATGGCTTGCCCGGTGACATGTTCGTCATCGGAATGGGCCAGCAGCGCGTCGCCCGGCCCGAAGTTCACTGCTGGAATCCCCAATTCGGAGAACCGTGCGACGTCCGTCCACCCATACTTCGGCTTCGGTTCGGCACCCACGGTGGCCACGAAAGCGGCCGCGGCAGGATGGTTCAACCCGGGCTTGGCTCCCGGGGCGCCGTCGGTGCGTTCGATTTCGTAACCCTCAAGGAGTTCACGGACATGGGCTTCCGCCTCAGCGATGCCCTTATCCGGGGCGAAACGATAGTTGATCTCGACTTCGGCGGCATCGGGGATAACGTTTCCCGCAACACCACCGGTGATCCTCACCGCATTCAGTGATTCGCGGAAGGCCAGCCCATCGACGTCCACGGTGGCCGGCTGGTACTCCTGCAAGCGGGACAGCACGTCGGCGAGGTCATGAATGGCGTTATGCCCCATCCACGCGCGCGCCGAATGGGCCGCGGTGCCGCGGGTGCGCAGGAGGAAACGCGTTGTGCCGTTGCAGCCGCCTTCCACCGTGCCGTTCGTCGGTTCCAGCAGGATCGCGAAGTCGGCTTCGAGTAAGTGCGGCGCATTTCGCAGCAGACGACCCAGCCCCGATTTGGAGGCTTCGACCTCTTCATGGTCGTAGAAGATAAAGGTAATGTCCCGATTCGGTTCGATCAGTTGTGCGGCGATCGCCAGTTGGACCGCCACCCCACCTTTCATATCGGTGGCACCACGTCCGAACAAGATGTTCCCGTCCCATTGGGCAGGCACCGTTCCGCGGGAGCCCGGTGTGGTGGGCAACGGGACGGTATCCAGGTGTCCGGCCAGGACGACCCGTTCGGCGCGGCCCAGCTCCGTGCGGGCCACAAGAGAGTCCCCGTCGCGGTGGACACTGAGATGGCCCAGGGCGCGCAAGTAATCTTCCACGGCGTCGGCGATCGCCCGTTCATTTCCCGATACGGACTCGATGTCCATCAGCGCCTGCGTCAGCAGGGCCACGTCTGAGCCGTCAGGCAAAGGTGCGGAGGAGGTTGCTGGGGCAGGCACGGCGTTATGTTCACTCACGGATCCAGCCTATAGCCTGTCCTCCCGGCTACGATGGGTGGCATGACTTCTACTACGGCCCAGCCCGGTTCTGCCCTGAACGACTCCGCCGCCCCGGTACGCATCGCTTCCGGGTCAGGCCTAGCCACCATCGCATCCGACGGCACCGTGCTGGACGTTTGGTTCCCCGCCCCCACCTTGACCGCTTTGGAGAAGGCACCTCGTCTCTCCGGGGAACTGGCCGCCGTGGCGACCGAGGACGCCGATCGTGGTACCAGGCAGGAAGTTGTGGAACTGGAGATCAACCTCGACGTTGCTCCTGCCGATACTGCCGATGTGTGGTTGCGACTGCACCTGATCTCCCACCGTCTGGCAGCTCCGAACAGCATCAACCTGGACGGGATCTTCGGCTTCCTGGCCAACGTTGTGTGGACGAACTTCGGCCCGTGCCCGGTGGAGGACTTCGAGAGCATCCGCTTGCGTCTGCGCCGCCGCGGGGCGGTCATCGTGCAGGGCGTGGATAAGTTCCCCCGCATGGTGGACTACGTCCTTCCCTCCGGTGTGCGGATTGCCGACGCGGATCGAGTCCGTCTCGGGGCCCACCTGGCCGAAGGAACCACGGTCATGCACGAGGGTTTCGTCAACTTCAATGCCGGCACCCTGGGTTCCTCCATGGTCGAGGGCCGCATTTCCGCCTCCGTGGTGGTCGGCAACGGCTCCGATGTTGGAGGAGGCGCCTCCATCATGGGGACCCTTTCCGGCGGCGGCAAGGAGAGGATCACCATCGGAGAACGTGTGCTCCTCGGCGCCAACTCGGGTGTCGGGATTTCCGTCGGTGACGACTGCGTCGTCGAGGCCGGACTCTACGTCACCGCCGGCACCCGGGTGCTCCTGGACGGTAAGAACGTCAAGGCCCGCGAACTCTCCGGCGTTCCGAACCTGCTTTTCCGCCGTAATTCCACCAGCGGTGCGGTCGAAGTCCTGGCCCGTGAAGGCCAGAGCGTGGAATTGAATTCCGCGCTCCATGCCAACTGACCTCACGGACAGCGTCTTCTCGCTGTCCACCCAGTCCCCGGGGCCCCATAAGGGCTCCGGGCCCCAGCAGCGTCGTCATCGGGGGCTGCGCGCCTTCATGGCCATCGTGTTGGGGGTCGGTGTGGTCTCCGGAGGCGTCTATGTCGCCTCACGTTTCCTCGATCAACAGGAAACCCTGATTCGGCCACACTGCACAGCAGCCGTCGGGCCGGACCAACATCGGCTCGACCCCGAACAGGCCCGTAATGCAGCACTGATTTCCGCGGTGGCCGTACGGCGCGGCATGCCGGCCCGTGCCGCCACCATCGGTATTGCCACGTCGGTTCAGGAATCGAAATTACGCAATATCGACTACGGCGACCAGGCAGGCCCCGACTCACGGGGGCTGTTCCAACAACGCCCATCGCAGGGCTGGGGCACCGAGGAACAGATCATGGATCCGCTCTACTCCGCTAACCGGTTCTACCAGGAGCTGGAGACGTTCGATTATCGCTCGCTGCCGGTGACCGAGGCCGCACAGAAGGTCCAACGCAGTGCCTTTCCGCAAGCCTATGCCGACCATGAGCCCGAGGGCAGGGCCTACGCCTCGGCTCTGACCGGGCATTCCCCCGCTGCGTTGAACTGCGTTCTACGTCGCCCCACCGCGGCAGGGGATGTGGCGGCTACTTCGGCGCAGCTCACCGCAGCCTTCGGGGACCTCCCCGTCTCGGCAGGCGCCCATAGTTTGACTGTTTCGGCCGCCCAGGAACGCGGCTGGGCGGTGGCCCAATGGGCGGTCGCCAACGCCTCTGAACACCAGATCATCTCGGTCAGCAATTCGGGGTTGTTATGGAATCGCGCCGAACACCAATGGGTTCCTGGCACCACCGGAAAATCACAGGTGGTCATTACCTTCGCCGACGCCGCACCCTAGGCTGTCGTCCCCTCATCGGTTCAGAGCAGGAAACGGATCACCGGCTCCAGGAAACTGCGGTAGAGCTCGGCGTCGCGTGCCAGATCCTGGTTGAGGATCACGGTGTCCGGGTCCACGAACCAGGCTCGTTGTTCTGACAAGGGTAGTTCCACCAGTTTGAGCTCCATCGGCTTCGGCCGTCGTGGTAGTTTTCTCGCCCGGTCGATGATCATTTCCTCCAACAGGCTCCGGCGACCGCTGGCATGATGATCGGAACTGACCTCGCGGTATTCGTCCATCCGGGCGCGGCTCCAGCTGAGTGCGGCACCATAGTGTGCCTGCAACAGGTGCTGAAGGGTCGGGGAATCGGCGAAACCTGGAAACAGTGGTGGGCAAAACAATTCGTCGTCATCCGGGTCGTGCAGAAGAACCCGACGCCACCAGTCATGCCAT
Source organism: Glutamicibacter sp. BW78 (assembly GCF_002332245.1). NCBI lineage: Bacteria > Bacillati > Actinomycetota > Actinomycetes > Micrococcales > Micrococcaceae > Glutamicibacter > Glutamicibacter sp. BW78. Next base: position 429,469 of record NZ_NRGU01000038.1, on the reverse strand, counting down.
TCCTGCCGCAGCTCTGCTGCCGGCGGACCGGAGACCTCCGCTGCCGCTGTGGCTTTGACGCGAGGGGCCAGCGGAGCGATATCCGGTGGGCCCGGGTGTTCGATGCCCGCCAAATCACGAAAATACAAGGCCAGCAGCATCTGCCCATGGCTTTGCGCCGTGACCTGCCACCCGTCCCCACGGTACTCATACATGCCGGTCGTCCTTACTCAGCGAACCCCCTTCCAGAATAGGCCTGTGTCAAGATTCCCGGTAGCATCCGAAGCAAAAAGCGGCCGCTCCCCCAGTAGGGAAGCGACCGCCTCGACGATTCGAACTGTCCGGGCTAGAAAGCCGGGTAGTTGCGCTCGCCTTCGCCCACATAGAGCTGGCGCGGGCGCCCGATCTTCAGGCCTGGCTCCTGGATCATTTCGCGCCACTGGGCGATCCAACCGGGCAGCCGGCCGATCGCGAAGAGCACGGTGAACATCTTCTCCGGGAAACCCATGGCCTTGTAGATCAGACCCGTGTAGAAGTCGACGTTCGGGTAGAGCTTGCGCTCGATGAAGTAGTCGTCTTCGAGGGCCCGCTCCTCCAAGCGCATCGCAATGTCCAAGAGCTCGTCGTTGCCGCCGAGCTTGTTCAGGATGTCGTGTGCGGTGGACTTGATGATCTTCGCGCGCGGGTCGTAGTTCTTGTAGACACGGTGTCCGAAGCCCATCAGCCGGACCCCGTCTTCCTTGTTCTTGACCTTCTCCATGTAGTCCTCGGGCTTGATGCCCTCGGCCTGGATGCCACGCAGCATCTTCAGCACTGCCTCGTTCGCCCCGCCATGTGCCGGGCCGAAGAGGGCGTTGATACCGGCTGAGATGGAAGCGAACATGTTCGCGTTCGAGGACCCGACCAGGCGGACCGTGGAGGTCGAGCAGTTCTGCTCGTGGTCGGCATGCAGGATCAGCAACTGGTCCAGCGCCTTGACCAGGTCAGGATCCAGATCGTATGGTTCGGCGGCGATGCCGAAGTTCAGCCGCATGAAGTTCTCCACGAGGTTCATGGAGTTATCCGGGTACAACAGCGCCTGGCCAACCGACTTCTTATGGGCGTACGCGGCGATGACCGGGACCTTGGCCAACAGGCGGATGGTGGAGAGCTCGACCTGGTCCTCGTCAAAGGGGTCCAGCGAATCCTGGTACCAGGTCGACAATGCTGAAACGGCAGATGAGAGCACCGGCATCGGGTGGGCATCACGGGGGAAACCACCAAAGAAGCCCTTGAGCTCCTCGTGCAGCATCGTATGGCGACGGATTTTCTGGTCGAACTCTTCCAACTCGCTGGCCGAGGGCAGGTTGCCGTAGATCAACAGGTACGACGTCTCGAGGAAGCTGGACTGCTGGGCGAGCTGCTCGATCGGGTATCCGCGGTACCGCAAGATCCCCGCGTCGCCGTCAATGTAGGTGATGGCGGACTTGGTAGCCGCCGTGTTCATGAAACCGGGATCATAGGTGACGTTCCCGGTGTCCTTGAGGAGCTTGGCGACATCGAATCCGTCGTTGCCCTCGGAGGCTGGCACCACCGGGAGCTCGAGGTCATGTCCGGCAAACGCCAAGCGAGCGGAGTTATTATCCGTCATGGTTTCTCCTTAACCGGAGTACATAGTTGTACTAACAAGCAGTAATCAGGTCTCACGCTACCGCTCCGGAGGTACCGGAAACTAATCAAGAGGGGCTGAGCGCGAACCCGCGGCCGCGTTCAGCCGGTTTGCGGCGGCACGGACCCTCTCGTCGCTGGCCGTCAGCGCGATCCGCACGTAACCGTTGCCGGCTTCGCCGTAGAACGTTCCGGGTCCTGCGAGGATCCCCAGATCCGCCAGTCGTCCGATCGTGGTCCAGGTGTCCTGCCCCGCAGTGCCCCACAGGTAGAGTCCCGCTTCGGAGTGCTCGATCCTCAACCCGAACGACTCTAGAGCAGGCACGAGAAGCTGCCGGCGGTGACGGTAGCGCTCCTTTTGCTCGCCCACATGGGCGTCGTCCCCGAGGGCAACTCGCATCGCTTCCTGCACCGGATGCGGCACGATCATTCCGGCATGTTTGCGTGAGTTGATCAGATGCGGCATGAGTTCTGGTGCACCGGCGACGAAAGCCGCCCGGTAGCCAGCCAGGTTGGACTGTTTAGACAACGAATACACCGACAACAAACCGCGATGATCTCCGCCACTGACCCGGTCGTCGAGAACGCCCGGGATGCAGATTCCGTCCCAGGCTCCCCACCCCAGTTCCGCGTAGCACTCGTCCGAAGCGACGACAGCGCCGAGGGCGCGGGCCTGGGCCACCAACCCGGCCAGCGAATCGACGCTGCGCACGATCCCCGTCGGATTCCCGGGCGAGTTCACCCAGACGAGCTTCACCCGGGAGCGCACCGCGGGGTCCAAGGTGTCCAGGTCATCGGCTGTGACGGCTTCGGCTCCAGCTAGCTGGGCACCGATGTCATAGGTCGGGTAAGCCACGGTGGGGCGGACGACGACGTCTCCCGCACCCAGCCCCAACAACAGCGGCAGCCAAGCCACCAGTTCCTTGGAGCCGACAGTGGGCATGATGTTGGACGGGTCCAGCCCGGTGGTGTTCCGACGCCGGGCATACCAATCGGCGATCGCCTGACGCAGGCCTTCGGTTCCGTGGGTGGTCGGATACCCGGGAGCGTCAGCGGCTTCGGCCAACGCCTGTTGGACGAGCCCGGGGGTGGGATCCACCGGGGTGCCGATCGAGAGGTTCACGATGCCTTCGGGGTGCTGAAGAGCCCGCTCTTTGTAGGGGGCCAGCGAGTCCCACGGGTAGTCAGGGAGGATCAGCACGGGTTCAGATACCGGGCTGCGGGGGCAGGGCGGCGATGATGGGGTGGTCGGTGTGCGTGTTGCCGACCTTGGCGGCTCCACCCGGGGACCCCAACTCGTCGAAAAATTCGACGTTGGCCTTGTAATACTCGGCCCATTCTTCCGGGGTGTCGTCCTCGTAGTAGATCGCTTCCACGGGACACACCGGTTCGCAGGCGCCACAGTCCACACACTCATCCGGGTGGATGTAGAGCGAGCGTTCCCCCTCGTAGATGCAATCGACTGGACATTCCTCAACGCAGGCTTTGTCCTTCACGTCTACACACGGCTGAGCGATGATGTAGGTCACTGTACCTAGGGCCTTCCTTTGCTGTTCGCCTCGACTCCGCGGGGCGCCCGCAGGCACCACCGGCTTCCAGCTTAGTCCCCCTGACCTCTCGGATCGAAGGCGAGGCCAGCATTCGAGATTACGATGAGGCCATGACCGCCGACTTTTTCGACACCTTGGCCCCTGGTGAACGCATCGTCATCAGGTACCGGATCACGGGGCGGGCCGCTTCGCCGGACGAAGACCCAGCCGCTGCCCCCACCCCCGACGGGCCGCAACACAGCGACTCAATCGGTGACTTCGTGTCGCTGGAAGACGGTTGGTTGACCGTACGAACCCGGACCGGGCCGGTCACGGTGGAACATTCCACGGTCACCCATGCCAAGCGCGTTCCCCCGGCACCTCAGCGCCGCGGCGGCCGGCGGGTCTAACGCACGCCGTCGTCCTCCTGCTCGGCGGGCAGTTGGCGCATGCGCGGCAGCGGGGAGAGCACCAACGGCAGGGTGGCCAGGGCGCTGCCTCCAACCCCGATCCAGAGGGCAGCCGAGATGCCGAGTACTTCACCGAATAAGCCGGCCAGCAACGAGGCAATCGGCATGATCCCCCAAACGATGAAGCGGATCGAAGCGTTCATACGCCCCAGCAAGCGTGGTGGGCAAATCTTCTGCCGCATACTGACCTGAATGATGTTATAGACGAGCACACCGGCCGTCAGAACAAACATCGAGCAGGCCAGGATCGCGAACGACGGGCGGAGGCCGCCGGCGAGAATGGACAACGGGAATCCCGACATGCCCACAGCCGTCAGCAGCGTACCAATCACAAGCGACGGGCCCTCCCCCGCCTTGGCTGCCACCCAGGGCGTCAGTGAAGCCGCCAGCAGCCCGCCAACGGCACCCGCCGAATAGATCAACCCGAGCTCGACCGTGTTCAGACTCAACGTACGCAGGACCAGGATCGGCAGCAGCGTAAAGATGATGGTGCTGAAGAAGTTCATGATCCCGGTGGTCGCGGCAATCGGGCCGATCAGCCGGTGCCGGACAACATAGCCCAGGCCCTCCTTGATTTCGGTGACCAGTCGGGCATCGGGGTGGCGCACCGCGGGCCGTTCATCGTCGCGGACCCGCCAGAGGCAGAGCGCCGACACCAGATAACCGATGGCTTGTCCGACGAAAAGCAGGGGTGCGGTCAGCACTGCCAATAAAGCGCCTCCGGCCGCCGGGCCGGCCAACCGGGAGATCTGACCGCTGATCTCTAATTTGGCGTTGGCCTCGGAGATCTGATCACGGTGGACCAGTGCCGGGATATAGGACTGGTAGGAAACGTCAAAGAAGACGTTGGCTATCCCGATGATTGCGGCAATGACCCACAGATGCCAGATATGTAGCAGTCCGGGGTACCACAGCAGTGGAATGGCCAGCATGGCAGCGGCCCGGACGAGGTCGGCGCGGACCATGATCCGTCGTTTGAAGAACCGGTCGACCCAGGCACCGACCGGGAGGCCAACGATCAGGAAGGCGGCAGTGTTCGCCGCATTGAGGACGCCGACTTCCCATTCGGAAGCGTGCAGCAGCGTGACGGCAAGCACCGGCATGGCGACCGTGCCGAGTTGTGCGCCGAACTGGCTCAATGTCTGGCCGAGCCAGAACACCAAGAAGTTCCCTTCCCGACGCAAAGGCGTCTGGGGCGGTGGCGGAGGTTGGATATTGGACGGGTCGGCCACCCCACTGGCCTGTTGATTACCGTCCGGAGCCGAATGAGACTGGGGCCCAGGAGAGGTCATAAAAACCTTGCTATGTGATTTGATGATGTCAATCAGTGCAGTTATTTATCGTATGCTGAACATATGGCATCAGATGAAGAGCTGCAAGCACGGGCGAGGGCGTTGAGCTCCCCGATCCGCCTGAGAATCCTGCGTTTATGTCTACATAAGTCCCGAACGAATAAGGAAATCGCCGACCTTTTGGAGATTAATCCGGCGACCTCGTTGCACCATGTGCGGACGTTGTTGGGGACCGGGTTCCTCGAATCCGAAGAGCCCCGTCGGGGCAAGCGCGGGGCAAAGGAAGTGCCGTATCGCAGCACCCGGATGTCTTGGGGCACGAAATTGCCCGACGCCGCTCCCGTGCTCCTCGAGACGTTTCTCCAGGAGATCAACGGCCTGGCTCCCGACGAAATCCAGGTGATGCGGGTGGGGCTGAAATTGACGGAGGCCGATCAGCGCGAGCTACTCTCACGGATCAAGGATGTTATTTCCGATTACGCGCTGCGCCCCTCCGACGATGAGGGCGTGGCGACGTCTCTCTTCGTCGCCCACCATTTGGACCAGACCGCCAACTGATTCAATGCCGCGGCCCGAGCTCGGTGTCCCGCCGGCTGCCTAGCGACGCCGGGCGCTCAGCCCGCCGGCGGTGATCAGCAGCGCAACCACCGTGGAGGCTGCGATCCCATAGGTCCATATCGCTGCGGCCAGGGCAGGCCCTGGCAGCGTTTCGTGGCTGGACCACCCGATCAGCAGGTGGTTATGTGCATCCAGACTGGCCCAGGCAACCAGCCCATAGGTGATCAGCCCGCAGACTGCTGCAGCCCAAATTTTTTCGGCATACAGTCCGGCAACGGTGGCGAGGCTTCCCGCCAGAAGTAGTGCCAGCACAGCACCCCACGGCAGGGGTGTCTCCCCCGCATAGTAGATCTGCCCGTGCAGCAGCGTGCCGAAGACAGCAGCCAGCACCCCCGCCACAATGGCGACGAGGGTGCCGGTGATCACCGGCGTGAACCGGCGTGTCGTTTGATCAGGCGCGGGCACGTGAGCGGGAAGCCTTACCGCGCTCGCTGGAGTTGAGGATGACCTTGCGGATACGGATGGCATCCGGGGTGACCTCAACACACTCGTCTTCGCGGGCGAACTCGAGCGACTCCTCCAGCGTCAGGTGGCGTGGCGGTGTGAGGTTTTCGAAGGAGTCCGAGGAAGCGGCACGCATATTGGTGAGCTTCTTTTCCTTCGTGATGTTCACCTCCATGTCATCGGCGCGGGAGTTCTCTCCGACGATCATGCCTTCGTAGACCTCAGAGGTCGGCTGGACGAAGAACGAGCCACGCTCCTGCAAGTTGATCATCGCGAACGGGGTCACGACGCCTGCACGGTCAGCGATCATCGAGCCGTTGTTCCGGTATTCGATATCGCCGGTCCAGGCCTCGTAGCCGTCGGCCATGGATGAGGCGATGCCTGCACCACGGGTATCGGTCATGAACCGGGTGCGGAAGCCGATCAGGCCACGGGCGGGAACGGTGAATTCCAACCGGACCCAGCCGGTTCCGTGGTTGGCCATGTTGATCATGCGGCCCTTACGGCCGGCCAGGAGCTGGGTGACGTTGCCCAGGTATTCCTCGGGGACGTCGATGGTCATCAGTTCCATCGGCTCGTGGATCTTGCCATCCACGGTCCGAGTGACGACCTGCGGCTTGCCAACCGTTAGTTCGAAGCCTTCGCGGCGCATCTGCTCGACCAGAATCGCCAGAGCGAGTTCGCCACGGCCCTGAACCTCCCAGGAGTCCGGACGTGCGGTCGGCAGAACCTTGAGCGACACGTTGCCAACGAGTTCCTTATCCAGACGGTCCTTGACCTGGCGGGCGGTGACCTTGGCCCCCTTGACCTTTCCGGCCAACGGCGAGGTGTTGATGCCGATGGTCATGGAGATCGCGGGATCGTCGATGGTGATCAACGGCAGCGGCTTGGGGTTCTCCACGTCGGTGAGCGTCTCGCCGATCATGATGTCCTCGATGCCGGCGACGGCGACGATCTCGCCCGGTCCGGCTTCTGCTGCGGCCACACGGCCGAGGCCCTTGGTGGCCAGCAGTTCGGTGATCTTCACGGTCTTCAGCTGGCCGTCCTGGCGGGCCCAGGCAACATGGGCGCCCTTGCGCAAGGTGCCGTTGAAGACGCGCATCAGGGCCAGACGTCCAAGGAACGGCGAGGCGTCGAGGTTGGTGACGTGGGCCTGCAGGACTTCACCGGGGGTGTACGTCGGGGCCGGAACGTGTTCCATGATGGTGGCGAACAGCGGCTCGAGGTCTTCGCTGTCCGGCAAGGATCCGTCTTCTGGCTGGATCTTCGAGGCACGGCCTGCCTTGCCTGAGGCGTAGACGACGGGCACGTTCAACACGGAGTCGAGATCCAGATCCGGAACTTCCTCAGCGAGGTCCGAGGCCAGGCCCAGCAGCAGGTCCATGGAGTCGGAGACGACACCGTCGATCCGGGCGTCGGGACGGTCGGTCTTGTTCACGACCAGGATGACCGGAAGCTTTGCCGTCAGGGCCTTACGCAGCACGAAACGCGTCTGGGGCAGCGGGCCTTCCGAGGCATCCACGAGCAGGACGACACCGTCGACCATGGACAGTCCACGCTCGACCTCGCCACCGAAGTCGGCGTGGCCGGGGGTGTCGATCACGTTGATGGTGACGTCGTGGCCGTTGGCGGCGGGGCCGGAGTAGAACACCGTGGTGTTCTTGGCCAAGATGGTGATGCCCTTCTCGCGTTCGAGCTCGCCGGAGTCCATCACGCGTTCCGTGGTGTCGCCATGCGAGGAGAAGGCGCCGGTCTGCGACAACATGGCATCGACCATCGTGGTCTTTCCATGGTCGACGTGGGCGACGATGGCGACGTTGCGAAGATCCTCGCGAGTAGCGCTAGTGGTTCCCGGGGAAAGATCTGACATGCGTAAAGGCTCGCTTCAAGTTGATGTTTTTTGGGTCGAAGACGTGGGGCCACGGCTGACCCAATAGACCAGTCTAGACCTTCGTGAAAAGTTGCCCGAACCGGCGGCGTTCTGGGCGCCGCCACCACGGGGGCCGCTCGGCAGGAAATCCCTAGAGCTACGCGGCCTGCAGTTGAGAGGCAAATCACAGTGAAGATCTGCCGATGGTGCCCGCCAACACCATCTGGTGCCGGCGGGCCTGAACAGTTCGCGCCCTACCGGTAGGTCAGGAGGCTTCGGAATCGGCCAGCAGGCGGGCGCGCAGTTCGCGGCGTTCTCGCTGGGCGTCAGGATCAGGAACCGGGACGGCGGCCATGAGGCGCTGCGTGTAGAGGTCCTTGGGCCGACGCAGGACATCGTCGCGACTTCCTTGTTCAACGATCTGCCCGTTGCGCATCACCACGATGTGGTCGGCGAGAACGTCGATCACCCCGAGGTCGTGCGTGACGAAGAGGCAGGCGAACCCCATCTGGGCTTGTAGATCCTGGAACAGCTCCAAGACCTTCGCTTGCACCGATACGTCCAAGGCCGACGTCGGTTCGTCGGCGACCATCAATTGAGGTTCCAGGCTCAGGGCCCGGGCGATGCCCACGCGTTGTTTCTGGCCGCCGGAGAGTTCGTGGGGGTACCTGTTGCGGTAGTTGCGCGGAAGCTCCACCTGGTCCAGCAGGGTCTCGATCTTCTTTTGTAGTTCGACCCCCTTGGCGACCTTGGCCAACAGCATCGGTTCCCCGATGGACTCCCCGATCGGAAGACGCGGGTTCAGCGAACTCGACGGGTCCTGGAAGACCATGCCGATCTGTCGGCGGATGTTGAACAGTTCCTTGGAGGTGGGCTTGAGCCCGAAGAGTTCCGCCCCGTTGACCTTCAAGGACCCCTCGGCCACGGGCAGCAGACCAACCGCAGCCCGTCCGATGGTCGTCTTTCCCGAACCCGATTCGCCGACCAGACCGACGACCTGGCCCTGGTGGACGGTGAGGTTCGCGTCCTCAACGGCCCGGAAGGCAGGGACGCGCCCCTGTTTCGGGTACTCGATGGCGACGTCCTTGAGCTCAAGCACTACCGGACGGTCTTCGATCTTCGCAGCCCCGCGCCGGGCTTCCTGGGCCTCGTCGAGGAGTTTGCGTTCACGAATCTCCAAGGACTCATCCGTGTCGGAATCCAGCTCGGTTCCTGAAGCTGCCGCCACGGCGGCATCGACGTCCACGCTGCCGAGCGAGTCACCCCCGGTCCCCAGTTTCGGCACGGCAGCAAGTAGCGCCTGCGTGTAGGGGTGCTGCGGTTCGTTGAAGATCTCATGGGCGGTTCCGTGTTCGACGATGCGCCCCTGCCGCATGACGGCGATGCGGTCTGCCAGGTCGGCAACCACGCCCATGTCGTGGGTGATCAGCACGATGGCCGAATTCAACTTATTGCGCAGGTTGCGCATGAGGTCCAGGATTTCGGCCTGAACCGTGACGTCCAGCGCTGTGGTCGGTTCGTCGGCGAGGAGCAGCTTCGGGTCACAGGACAGGGACTGGGCGATCATGGCACGCTGACGCTGGCCACCGGAGAGTTGGTGCGAATACGACTTGAACGCCTTCATCGGATCCGGAAGTTCGACGAGTTCGAGCATTTCCAGGGCCCGCTTCTGGGCTTGCGCCGGGGAAATCGGGTTATGGAGTCGCAGCGTCTCCATGATCTGGAATCCGATGGTGTAGACCGGGTTCAAGGCGGTCATCGGCTCCTGGAAGATCACCGCGACGTCATTGCCGCGTACCTGGCGCATCTTCGAACCGGAGAGCCCGAGCAGCGACTGCCCGTTGAGCTTCACTTCGCCACGGACCCTGGCGTTCGTTGGGAGCAGTCCAAGCAAGGCCATCGAACTGGCCGACTTGCCTGAACCGGACTCCCCCACGATAGCCAGCACCTCACCGGCGTTCACGTGGTAGTTCAAGTCAATGGCAGCTGGTACCCATTCCTTGTCCACTCCGAAGTCCACGGAGAGGTGGCTGACCTGCAGGACGGGCTGTTCGCCGCCCGGCGTTTCCTCTGGATAGGAGGGGTTCTGCTGGCTCATCTGGTCCTCATTTCCTTCCGGCGGCGGCCCGGGTGGGCTGGCGGCCGGGGGTGTTGTGTGGCGCCGATTACATGGCTGCCGATAATCCTGAAACTATGGGAGTTATGACTTCTGCTGAAAGCACGACCCGGGACTTCACCTTTAGGCCCCGTGGGCCTCGCATCCTGGCGATGGCGCTCATCGTGCTCGCTGCCGCCGGTTCCATCGCGATCCTGGTGACGGGAAGCTGGTATTCGGCGCCAGCCGTCCTGCCCGTGCTGCTGGTGGGGTATTCCGCATGGATCGTCTTCTGGTTGCCCCGGGTGGAAGTGAACGACGCCGGTGTCACCTTGATTAATCCGCTGCAGACCTTGGAGGTCCCGTGGGCGACGATCATTTTGGTGGATACCAAATACGCGCTCGCCCTGGTGACACCCAAGGGGCGCTTCACTGCGTGGGCTGCTCCCGCGCCCGGCGTCATGTCTGCGCTGCGGGACTCTCGACGCTCGGCCAGGTCGGAGTCTCGCGACCAGTCCGGCGCCAGCTATACGAGCATTCGTCCGGGTGACCAGCGGTCCAGTGATTCCGGTGTCGTCGCCAACATCGTCAGGCGCCGGCTGGCTCGCATGGCCGAGGACGGAACCCTCGACGTTGAGTCGACGGAATCCTTGAAGACCCAACGAAGCATCCATTGGACCCATCTTGCTGTCCTCCTGATCCTGGTTGTTCTGAGCCTGACGTTGCCTGCCGTGATGTCTTGAGACCGTGCCGGGATCTGTCATCCCGACACGACCCCGGCTAGGCCCGGTGGGCCGGGCCATCATCATCGGGATCAGAAGTTCCATGACGTCCCGAATCCTCCCCGCCCTCGGTCCTTCGGGCGATGGCGGCTGCTGAAACCGAATCATTCACTGCCGACCCGTGGACTCCACGTTCCTTGGCCTTCTTGGCTTTGAATTTCCGCTGCCGCGGGTCGAAGGCGTCGCGAAGTCCGTCACCAATGAAGTTGATCGACAGGCAGATCGCCACGATAAACAACCCGGGGAACCAGAACAGCCATGGGCGTGTACTGAACGCTTCCTGGTTATCCGAAATCAACGAACCCAGCGAGACATCGGGAGATTTCACCCCGAGTCCCAGATACGACAACGCCGTCTCGAGCAGGATCGCTGCGGCCATCAGCAACGTGACGTTCACGATGATGACACCCACCGCATTCGGCAGGATGTGCTTGAACATAATGCGCGTATTGGATGCGCCGGCGATATGGGCGGCATCGACGAACTCACGTTCGCGCAAGGTCAGGAATTCGCCGCGGACCAGACGGGAGAGCCCCGTCCAGATGATGACTCCGATGAACAAGCCCAGGGCCACGGTGGCCAAGTTCCCGCTGACCGCCGAACCGGAGATCCGTCCGAGGACTGCAGCCAGGATCAGCAGCGGAATGATGATGATGATATCCACGATGCGCATGAGGACCGCTTCGATCCATCCCCGGAAGTAGCCGGAGAGTGCCCCCACGACCACGCCGATGAATCCGCCTACGGCACCGATGACGAACATGATCATGATCGACTGCTGGGTTCCGCGCATCGTCATGGCGAAATAGTCCCGCCCGATGCGGTCCTGCCCGAAGGGGTGGTCCCCCCAATTGAGCAGGTTCGCGAAGGTCGGGCGACCGCCGTTGATCTGGGTGCTGAATTGCTCGTAGTTGTAATGCCACCAGCCCGGGATACCGACGAAGCCAATGGATGAGAAGGCCATCACGACGATAGCCACGAAGACCACGATCGATACGAGGGCCGGCGTATTTCCCATGAACCGTTTGCGGACAATGGCGTTCTGGGACAGTCCCTGGACTTCTTCGGGCGCAACAGGAGCCTCGAGGTCCTCGGGCATCTGCCCTGACGGGGTTTCTGGATTCGGCCTGCTCATGCTTTTACCCTTACGCGCGGATCGAGTACGGAATAGGCCAGGTCGGCGATCAAGTTGAAGACCAGAGCCAGGAGACCGGTCACCAGGAAGACGCCCATGACCGGGTTCGGGTCGGGTATCGGCAAGAGGGAAGCCACGAAGAGGTTGCCCATACCGGTGAAGGCGAAGACCCGTTCAGTGATGACCGCACCGCCGATCAGTCCACCAATATCGAAAGCCACCAACGTCGCCAACGGGATCAACGCGTTGCGGAAGGCGTGACGCATGACCACTGTCCGCTCCGGAAGACCCTTGGCACGGGCGGTTCGGATGTAGTCCATCTGCATGATCTCGAGCATGGACGCCCTGGAGTAACGCGAGTAGCTGGCCAGCGACACGAGGAGCAACGCCACGGTCGGCAGCAGCAAGTGGGTGAAGAGGTCAAGGTTCTGGATCCACCAGTTGCCCTCGAGGTTTGGCGTCGAGGAGCCGATGGTGGCGATGGGACGTCCCCTGACGCGGCCGTTGGAAAAGTAGCTCGGCCATTCCACCATGAAGCGATCCAGCATCACGAGCCCAGCAATGAAGAAGGCGCTCAGGGCGGCGGCGCGCATGGACTGCCCGCGGTCGTATCCGCCCATGAACCAGCCAACGACGCAACCAACCACGATGGTCGCGGCGAAGAGCCCCAGGACGCCCCAACCGGAAATACCCGAGAACAACGGGTTCAGCGCGTAATAGGCGATCAACCCGGCCAGGACCATGAGCAACGAGGAGTACAACGCCTTGCGGTTTTTCACTCCGGCGGTCAGTTGGGTTGCCAGGTAGGCGACGCCCACCCCGAAGAGGGCGATCAGGATCGGCCCCAGACCCGGGGACCTGAACCAACCCGTCACCGACAGGGCATACATCAGGCCAGCGGTGGCAGCGGCGCCGATGACGAAGCCGATGCTCCGCTGCAAGTAGTTCCCACTCATGAACAACACGACGACGATGCCCAGACATATGGAGGTGATCAGGATCGACATCGGACTAAAGACGGGGTCCCTGAGGAAGTCGTTGAACCCGATGGCGCCGAATTCCTTCAACAGGACGGCAATCCAGAAGATCGGCAGGGAGAAGAACAGGAACGCCATGAACGTCACCGAGTAGTCAAGGGTGCTGTACTGGCGCAGGGCGGTGATGATGCCCAAGCCGATGCCGATGACAATGGCCAGGACGGTCGCCGCGGTGATCAGCAGGATCGTTTGGCCGGCGGCGCGGCCGAGCGCATTCACGACGGGTTCGCCGTTGATGGCCTGACCCAGATCGCATTTGCCGACGAGGGGAACCACGCATTGGGCGGCCCCTCCGAGCCATTTGAAGTAGCGCAACGGGGCGGGCGTGCCCAGGTCCAGCAAGGCAACGCGTTGCTGGATCAGCTGGTCCTTATTCGGCGCGTTGCTCTCTCGCAGGTCACCCAACGGGTCGCCCGCCGCGGCCGTGAGTTGGTAGACGACGAATGAGGCGCCCAGGAGGATGAGCACGGCAGTGACGAGCCGCCGGATGATGTAGGTCACCATGAAATATAGCCTCTTGGTAGAAGATACCGGGGATCACCCGGCAGTACTTTTGCTGAAGTGTAGTTCACCTCACAGCACTCGGGAAGGAGGGAAAACCCAATCACTTCTCGTGGCCCGGTCAAGGAACTACGGGGCGGGCTATCTGCCCGACCAATCGGTGGAATCCCTTCCACCGGAGTTTGTAGCGGCACACTGAGACGCCGGGACCGTGAATCATGGTCCCGGCGCCTCAGCGGCACTTATATCCGGTTACCCGACGTAGCTACTTCTTCAGGTTCCAATCCCAGAAGTTCCACCAGACACCGGTCTGGTTGGACATGTACTTCACGCCTTCAACCTTCGAGTCATAGGCGTCAACGCCGACCGACTGGAAGAGCGGCAGCCCGTATCCCGAGTCCCAGATCAACTTGTCGATCTTGACCTGCAGGTCGGTCTGTTCCTTCTCATCGGTGGTGACGATGAGCTTGTCCATGAGCGAATCGGCTTCCTTGCTGGAGAACTTGTTGAAGTTCGATGCCGAGCCCGTGCCGAAGATCTGCGGGACACCGGTGACGCCGACGCCCGATGAAATCCAGCCGAAGATGGTGGCATCATAGGTGCCACCGCCCAGGGCACTGCCCCACTCGGAAGCTCCCAGACCACCATCGACGACCTTGAAGCCCGCCTTCTTCGCCGATGCGGCGATCAGCGAGTAAGCATCAGCACGGTTCGGGTTGTCCTTGCTGTACATGATGCGGACCTTCGGCTTCTTACCGTCAAGCAGCTTCTTGGCCTTCTCGATGTCGGCTTCTTGGTAGTCGGCTGAACCGTTGTTCTTCGCCGATTCCTCGTAGCCGTCGTTATCGGGGACGAAGAGCTGGGAGTCCAGCGGCTTCGCATCCGGGTTCAGCTTCTTGATGATCGTGTCGACGATCTGCTCACGCGGAATCGTGTGCATGAACGCCTTGCGGACGTCCTCGTCCTTGAAGACGCCGTTGTAGTTCAGGTCGATGTGGTCATAGGAGAGCTGGTCTCCCTTATCCACGACCACCTGATCACCCAGGGCCTCAAGCGACTCCAACGTATCGGCCGAGGCCTGCGGAGCGATGATATCGACTTCCTGGTTTTTCAGCGCCTGGACCTGGGCCGGTGATTCACCGATGTACCGGACGACGATCGAGTCGACCTTCGGCTCCGGTCCCCAGTCGTAGTCCTTATTCCGTACCAGCGTCATGGACTGGTCAGCGACGATCTTGTCGACGATGAAGGGACCATCCGAGAGGTAGAGCGACTCGTCGGAGGGCAGCGACTTGGTGTCGAAGCCCGTGTTCCAGAAGTCGGCGGCCTTCTTCAGCTTCGCATTCGGCTTCTTGGCGGGTTTGGCCGGATCGCCCTTGGGTGCGGTCTTGATGAGATCCGTGAGTTCCTCGGTCTTCATGCCGGACTTTTCGGCTACGACATGAGCAGCGCCCATCATGCCGAAGCTGGTTTCCCAGTCGGCGAAGGGCTCGGAGTACTTCAAGGTGATCGACCGGTTGTCGTCTCCGATTTCCGGGACGTCGGTCAGCGCCAGTCCGGAGGTGTCGCCGGCGTAGTCGAAGTAGTTGGTCCCGGCGGTGACTTCGCCCGCGTCGTCGGTCTTCGCATCATTGAAGTGACCCGACTGGATGGCCCATGCCAACATCATGTCATCGGCGTTCACCGGCTCCCCATCCGACCACTTGACACCCTCGTTGATGGTGTACTTCACGGTCAGCGGATCCTCGGACTCGACCTCGTACTTGCCGAACTTCTCGTTCTTCTGCACCTTCAGGTCATTGTCGATGTAGTTGAACTGCGACTGGGTGGTGTAGGCAATCTTGGAGTTGATATCCACATTGCCCTTGGCTGTGTTGTCGTTGAACGAGCTGAATGCGTTCACTTCGACGACACGAATCTCGCCACCGTTGCCTTCGCCTTCAGCGGCCCCGGACGACGAGTCGTTGCTGCCCGTGCTGGCCGCGCATGCGCTCAGCGCCAGGGCGGCGGTCGCACCAATCGCGACTGCCTTGGAAATACGTGTGAAACGCATTCCGCCTCCTTGAGTTAGGTGTGTTCTCCAGCCGAGCGATCCACTTGACTGCGACAGACCACGAGGAGTGGCCTGTCTCACATAGAGAAACCATAGACTGCGGAGGGGCCCCTTGGATATAAAAATCTCGCTTCAGATTCTGTTGTTATGGAGTCGCAACTTTGCGAGACGATGGTCACATTCATTCGAAGGGTCGCGACAACATCGATCCTCCCGCGAGAAATCAAGGGTCTGCTTCAGATTGGGGATTGTCAACTACTTGTCCCCGCCATCAAGCGGATCCTCGAAGATTTTGTAAAGCTTCCCAATCAATGACGGCGTGTCTCGCTGCCCATTTGACGCGACACCCGATCGTCGGTCTCCGAACCCCATATCGGTGACGTCGAATTTAATCTTTGCATGAGCGGTGGTGCGGTGATACGAGCCCTCTGGTCCGGAAGCGAAATCCACGCGAGGCCGCGCCCCTGGACGCGGCCTCGCTTCGGGGTGTGACCGGATTAGTCCGCGATGTGCAGAACGAGCTTCCCGCGGGCCGTTCCTTGTTGAGAGGCACTAAAGGCAGCAGCGGTCTCTTCGAGTCCGTAGACCCCACCGATCGCGACGTCGAGAGTCCCTGCTGCCACACGGGCCAGCAGCTCACCCAACCGTGGACCGTCGGGGCGGACCCATAGCCAGCGACCACCATGTTCGGTGACGGTCGGATCGGCGATCGACACGTGGCGGCCGCCTTCTTTCAGCACCGACAGCGTCGTTTCAAGGACTCCTCCCGCATAGTCGGCGACCTTATCGAAACCTTCGGGGGCCATTTCGCGCAGCCTCTGGCTCAACCCGTCTCCGTAGCTAACTGGGGTGACACCCAGCGCGGACAGCTTCTCATGGTTCGCCGCGGATGCGGTGCCGACCACTTCCGCCCCGGCGGAGATGGCCAGTTGGGCCGCCAAGGTACCGACGCCCCCGGAGGCTGCGTGAACCAACAGTCGTTCACCCGGGCGTAGGTCGAGCGCTTCGAGACTCCGCTGTGCCGTGAGCCCCGCCAGGGGCAGTGCGGCCGCAGTAGCATTTGGCACGCCTGCCGGGATCGCGGCAACATCCGCGGCGAAGACCGTCACGTATTCAGCGAAGGTTCCACCGGAGACCACCTGCTTTCGCGCATAGGCGGCGACCCGGTCACCGCTGGTGAATTCCGGGACGTCGGGTCCCACGGTGTCGACTACTCCCGCCACGTCCCATCCGGGAATGACAGGAAAATATGCATCCATGAGTCCATCAAGGCCCCCTGACATGATCTTCCAATCAACAGGGTTGACCGAGGCGTGAGTCACGCGGATGCGCACCTCCCCGGGACCGACCTTGGGCAGGTCCAGTTCGGTGAGCTCCAAAACGTCGTTGCTTCCGTACTTGCTATAGGTCATTGCTCGCATATGGCACCCAACTCTGGGAACGGCCCGGATATTCCTGGCGGCACACCGGGTCATTGCACGACCGGTACAGTCCCGCCTCAACGAGTCTCGACGAGCCGATCGTTCCTCGGAAAAAATCTAGGAGATAAGTCTCCAAGCGCGAAGTCCCTTAGAACGCCGCTTGACGGATTCGTCGGATCCAGTCCTTGAGGAGGATGTCGACCGGGCCAGGCTGGTCCAGATGCACGTTATGTCCAGCGCCGTCGAGGGCCATGTAGGTTGCGTGGGGGTATCTCTGCAGGAGGCCGATCTGGTCTTCGAATCCCACGATATGGTCCTGGCGTCCGGTGAGGATCAGCGTCGGACACGTCAGTGGCGGCGTATCGGGCCCGACCTCGTCATCGAGCCGATATCCACGGGCCAGGCGAATCCCCGCCGCTGTGTCTGCGGTGCGGATTCCCGGCAGTGCGGTGTCACGGAAAGCCGCCCACGATTCGGCGGATTGATACACCGTCATCTGTTCGAATTCATGGGCATCCGACGGGTCGAGCGACTGCAGAAACCCAGGATCACGGTGCAGGATGCTCCGCAGCGGCACCCTGCGGTCCCGCTGCCTAGGGTGAACCACGGGAGCCAGCAAGGCCAATCCGAGCACCTGTCCCCCGAACATCGAAGCGATGCGGCCGGCGAGAAGTCCACCGAGCGAATTCCCCAGGAGGGCGAATTCTTCATGACCCACCAGGTCGGAGATCGTCCCGCGGAGCCAGTGGAGGAGTTCGGGCAGTCCTCCCGGTTCTTCCAGCGCAGCTGTTTTCCCGAATCCGGGGAGGTCAAGGTAGATCCTCTCCCAGTCACCCGGTGTAGCCAGGCAGGGATCCAGTGGCAGAAGCAGCCGGTGGTCGACCCCATTGCCGTGAATTATCACGAGCGGAGTTCCGGTGCCTCGACGCTGGATCCAGGGTTTCGGGTTCGTGATTGCCCCGTCACTACGTGCTGGTTCCACGGCATCCGGTGCCGCAGCCCCTCTCATGGTGCCCACCCCTCAAGGACCCGCAGCAGCCTGTTTTGTTCGTCGCTGGTTAATGAGACCCCGAGCTCCCGGACGCCGTCCACGGCTTCGGCGGTAGTGATCGTTTCCTGGCGCGTGGGCTGGCTGTTGCGTCGGACGGTCCGGGTACCGGAGGTGACCGTGACATGCCCGTCGGCGGTGAATCGGGACGCGATCAATGCCCGGGTGAATGGCCCGGCGGTGGTACTGGTCGACGTGACAAGGTGCCCGGAACGCACATCTGCCGGTTGGACCTTCAAACCATCCGTCACGTGCTGCAGTCCGCCGTCGCGGTGGAGCGACCAGCGATCCACTCCGTCTTGGCTATCATGGCTGATGCTGAAGACGCGTCCGCCGTCGTTCCTGTGTGCACCGTGTTGCAAGGAAAGCGGCCCACGGATGCTGAAGCCGAATCCGGGATCTGTCAGGAACCAGGCCTCTTCGGTCAGGACGGCCACGGTCATATGGGTCCGCGTGTTGTATGGCGAGTGCACCCGACCCAGTTGCCGGCGGACGCGGTAACCGAGGTCTGCGGCGACGGCGGCAAATATTTGGGCGTGTTCAAAGCAGTATCCTCCGCGTCGACGGTCCACGATTTGCCGTTGGACGTTGACCGGTTCGACGCCTGGATGGCTGCCAAGCAATATATCGATGTTGGCGAAGGGGAAAGTTTCCAGATGCGCGCAGATCAGCCGTTCCAGGAACTCCAGTCCCGGCTTCTCCCGCTCGACGCCGACCGCGGAGAGGTAGGCATCGATATCAAAGGAATCCAGGTGCCAGGACGAGCCCGTCAATTGTGGATCTCGCGTGGTGGCCATGCTGATGAGGATACCGGTAACCGGCGGCGCCCAACTCGGGGCCGGGCGCCGCTTCTTTAGCCGTCGGGCTTAGCCGATGGCCTGAGGAACAGGGGTATCGCCATCGTAGAAATTCACCGTCTGGCGGATTGCCGAGTTGGCCGACAGCACCTGTGTCAGGACCTCGGCGACGTTTTCCCGTGAGGTCACTGCTTGGTCGCCCGAGGGCGCATGGCCGCTCATGGTGCCGTCGAAATCTGCGAGCACGATCTTGCCGCTGGCTGGCTCAAGGGTGAGCCGTCCGGGGCCAAGAATCGTGAAATCGAGACCTGACTGCCTCAGATGTGCATCGGCGTCGTGCTTTGCCTGCGCATAAGGATAGAACGCGTCCTCGGGGTCGAGCCGGTCGACGTCAACGCCGGCGCCCGCATAGGAGACCATGACGTATCGCTTGACCCCGGCCGCTTCAGCAGCGTCCATGGTGCGCGCCGCGGCCTCAAAATCGACGGAACGGGTCCGCTCCGGGCTGCCTCCGCCGGCCCCAGCCGAGAAGACCACTGCCTGTGCACCGGAAAACGCCTGCTTCAGGGCCTCGGCGTCGGCATTTTCCAGGTCCAGAACTACCGGGCTGGCTCCAGCGGCTTCGATATCGCTGGACTGAGCCTCTGAGCGGATCACGGATTCAACGGCGTAGCCGGCGTCCTTGAGTTTGGGGGCTGCCAGAAGGGCGATCTTGCCATGACCGCCCAGAATAACGACACGGCCTTTTTCTGCTGTAGACACACGTACCTCCGATTGCGCCGCTTTGGCGCCGAGAGCGTCCACCACCCGCGCCTCTGTTCGGGGTCCGGTGGCGGCTTCCACTGGGCACAACGTCTTGAGCCTCTGGTTATTCCTTCATCCCTATCCGCTACGCGCCAGGAGTCCTGGACTTTTGAATGTGGAGTTGAGGATCATGTCAACCGACGTCGCTTCGTGGGACGAGGTGCAAACCGTGTTCGGGGATCGCGGCATGGCCTCGCGCTGCCAGTGCCAACGCTACAAACTCGAGCCCGGCGAGTCCCTCGACACAGTGCCTGCCGATGAGCTCTGTCTTCGCCTACACGACCAGAGCCACAGGGAGCCACCACCAGGTCTATTGGCCTTCATGAATCAGGAACCCGTGGGCTGGTGCGCAGTAGCCCCGCGCCCCTCCTATTCCGCTCTTCTGCGCAATCCCAACCACACCGCGTGGCGGGGCCGTCACGAACAGCCTGAGGACACCTCCGTCTGGGCAATCAGCTGCTTCTGGACCCGGGCGGGATATCGCCAACAGGGTATTGCCAGTTCGCTGGCCATTGCAGCCGTGGCACACGCCCGACGTTGGGGGGCAAGAACCATCGAGGCCTACCCACGGATCACCGCTGAGGCCATCACGGTGGACCTCCATGTCGGCACGGCGCAGATGTTCAGGGCTGCCGGGCTGATCGAAGTTGCTCGTCCCAGCAAGTGCCGCTGCGTCATGCGGTCGAATATGCGCAGCGCCCGTCCGCGTAGGACCAGACGACGCGGCTCAATGCCTGATCCCCCGTGGGGAAACGCCCGGAAGATAGCGATCGGGGCGGAACCAGGGGCCAGCCATAACCGCGGCGGGGCAAGACCATGACCGGTTACAGACCCAGCCGATTTAGATTTCTAATACAATCTCCCTACGGTGTGAGTACGAGAACACCTCGGGCCGCTCGTGGCCTCAGGGAATATTCAGAGGAGATCGACCATGGTGATCGAGGACGCGTTGCCGGTACGCGGCAATAGCTACGTCGAGATTGCCTACGAGCACCTTCGTCGACTCATCCTCTCCGGCGAGCTGGCCCCCGGCAATCGTGTCACCGTCCAGCCGCTGACCGAATCGTTGGGCCTGTCCCCCACACCGATTCGCACTGCATTGGCCGCCCTCGAACGGCAAGGACTCTTGGTTGCCCAGGAGCACCGCGGCTACTTCGTCCCCAAGCTGGGACGTAAAGATATTCTCGAGATCTACGAGATCCGGGAGGTCATCGATAGCGTGGCTTCCCGCCGCGTCGCCGAGCTGGAATCCCGCAGCGATATCGTCGCCGCGTTGGAAGAACTACTGGTACAACAACGCCACGCCGTGTCAGAGGGCGACATCTCGGCCTATCGAGACCTCGATCTGGCATTTCATAAAGCCATCTGGCAAAGCTCGGGGAACCATCGCTTATTGTCCTTGGCTGAAAACCTTTTGGGCCAGGTCCGCATCGGGAACAACGTGTCCTCCCGCGTTCCCGGACGTGTTCAAATCGCCCTCGAAGAACATGCCGCCATCATCAAGGCCCTCAAAGCTGGATCGCCGCAGGACGCCGAGAACGCCACCCGCGCGCATGTACGCGAAGCCAGTCGTGCGCTGGCAGACTATCTGGCACGGCTCGAGGACCGCCCCTCCGCATAGCGGGCCGACAGCTGCACCACGCCGGATCGTTGACACCCTCCTTCTCTGACATTACAGTTTAATTTAATCAAATCAAGAATAAGATCTGTAATTGACACTTACGTTTTGTGGTCATTGACCATCACAGAGGTTCAGGAAATCCGCTGTCTCTCCGCCACCCGTATCGACGAATGACCTTCATCCCAGACGACCGCCACGGTGGTTACCCAACCACCCACGTCCCCGAATTGTTCTGGCCGACGCCCCCAGAGCCGGACCGGAAGAAGAACCATCTGCGGGCAGCCCGCCTCGACAGTTAAAGCTGACCCGCCCCTCCCCTATCGCCTCCCCACCGGACCAGCTCATCCAGATCGCAGACGATCATTTGGGCGCCCGCATCCTGGGTGGCACCCTCTGGGGGCTCCACGCCGTGGCACGCAACTGGGAAAGCGGATTCATCAGCATTTTCTACGCAGACGCCCGGCGAGCTCGCGTTCACCAATCCGCCTATTAGGCGCCGCAGCTAGACCAAGTCACGAATGGAGCAGATCAACAATGAACGACGAACGAAGTCCCACCCACTCTCCCTTATCCCGGGCCGTTAGCCGCCGCCAGGTCCTCCTAGGACTTTCAGCGGTTGGCGGGATCGGTGCGGTAACGGTCGGCGGATACGGCTACGCACGCGGTGTACTCACGCCCCAAGAGCTGACGTCTTCACGCTTTGCTGATCGGTTCGAGACGGTGTTCGGTCAACATGACGGTTTCCGGCGAAATCACGCGAAAGGACTCAGCGCTTCCGGGTACTTCACGAGCAACGGAGCCGGCGCGGCCGTGTCCACAGCGGCGGTCTTCAGCCCCGGCAGAATTCCTGTGACCGGTCGGTTCTCACTCTCCGGCGGTCTACCCTGTGCACCGGATGGCGACGCCGTCGTCCGAGGAATGGCTCTGCTCTTCAGCCTTCCCAACGGTGAGCAATGGCGTACCGCCATGGTCAACATTCCCGTGTTCCTGGACAGCACCCCACAAAACTTCGTCGATCGGCTCCTCGTTTCCAAACCCGACCCGGAGACCGGGAAACCGGACCCCCGGAAGCTGAAGGAGTATTTGTCAGACCACCCCGAAACCGTTGCTGCCATGAAGCTCGTCCACCAGCAGCCACCTAGTTCCGGGTTCGAGAACAGCACGTTCCACGGACTCAACGCCTTCGGTTTCACCAACGAGGCCGGCAAAACGGTTCCGGTTCGGTGGAAAATGCTGCCCGAACAACCCGTGAAACCAGCAACCCCGCCGCAGCCATCGGGCCAGGACTACCTTTTTGAATCACTCATCCGTGCCACGGCGGACACCTCCTTGCAATGGCGTCTGATCCTCACCATCGGCGAACCCGAGGACCAGACAAACGATGCGACCAAACCTTGGCCAGATGACCGGAAAACAAAAGATGTGGGCACCTTGACCCTCGACTCCGTGCAGACCGAAGACCGGGGCAATGCCCGAGACATCAATTTCGATCCACTCATCCTGCCAGAGGGCATCACGGCTCTAGACGATCCCCTGCTCAACGCACGCTCCTCCGTCTATGCGCGGTCCTTCGCCCGACGCACCAGCGAGTCGAAACAGCCGAGCAAGATCAAGGTGGAAGAGGTCCTCGATGAGCACTAAGACAAACTATCCACCCGAACGTTTCGCCCTCCCCTCCCGGCTGCTTCACTGGACCATGGCCATCCTGGTGGTGGCCCAGCTCTTCATCGCCGCCGTCATGATGGCTTCCCTCGTCTACCGACCACTCCTATTGGCCATCCATAAACCGCTAGGCATCATCATCCTGGCCCTGGTGCTGATCCGCATCGTCTACAGGATCTTGCACCGGGCCCCTCCGTTCATGAGTTCCATGGGGCCCGTGGAACGCCAGGCGGCAAAGTATTCCGAATTATTGATGTATGCGCTGCTGCTCATCCAACCCGTCGTGGGCTGGGCCATGCTCTCGGCCGCCGGGGATCCGATCGTCCTCTTCGGGCAATTCCAGTTGCCGGCGATTGCCCCGCACAGCCCCCTGGTGTTTACGATCCTGCGGCAGACACACACGATTCTGGCATACCTGCTGTTCGCAGCTTTCACCGCCCATATGTGTGCCGTCCTGCTCCACACCCTCGTTCTGCGGGACAAGCTCTTGCATCGAATGTCCCTCTGGCCCTCCCGTCAAGACACGGCCGTTGCCGAAGATCCGACAGCCGAGGAAGAGGTGGCGAAGTAGCCGTGCGGAGAGAGTATGTAGGCGGGCGGGGCGGTGACCGTTCCATGCGCTAGGTTCAGACCTATAACCAGGCCGACCACCGGATCAGGAAGCCTCCCGCCCAAACCCCTTCAACGAACTTCGGCCCAGCCAACGGGGCACCGAGCGACGGTAGCGGCTGTAGTCGGCCCCGAACTTCGCGCCCAACGCGGATTCTTCGGCGGGGATCTGCAACCGATCGATCACCAGGACGAAAACGGCCACGGGCAGCACAGCGATGGTGGATCTACGCAGGATCGCTTGGGACACCAGCAGACCAGCCATGCCGACGTACATAGGATTCCTGCTCAGCCGGTTCGGGCCGCTCACGATGAGGGACGTGGGGGCTTCGACATCGACCGGGTCGAAGCTCGTGCGCTGACGCAGGAATTCGCGCAGACTCCCCACGGCGAGCGATCCCGACGCCAGAGAAACGGCACCAGCGAACACCACAGATATCGGCGACACCTTCCGGTGACGAGACACTAGATATTGCCCGCTCAGGCCCGCAACCAATGCTGTGGGAGGAATCGGGACCATGCTCATTTCTCCGCTCCAAACGTGTATTCACTCCGGTGGAACACCAGGTTTCCTAGTAGACCAATCTCTCCGATGTCCGACCAGCAACATTTGGTATCAGTTCGAGAACGAGGCACAACGCTGGGCCCCGAGCTGGGAAACCGCCCGGACATCCCGGAAGTGTCAGGCACCCGAATCTAAACTGCGACGTAGCCGCCGAGTCCACCCGGGCATCGATTAATCCTGCGAGGAGGGCAGATTTTGATCGCTCCCCATGAGACTCACAATCTCGTCATGACGTCTCGTATCGGAATTCTCAAGCCCGTCGAGCACCTCACTGATGATGACGTTGCTCTGCCGAACTTCACGGGTCTGCCCGCGAGTGACAAAAATATGTTAGTAGTCGACTGACACCTCAGGTACCGTCTGCCTCGAGTTTGGGGCCGGCTCATTGGCAAACCATGCAGAGGGGCCGAATTTGAGCTGCAGCGGACTCTCACCGAAACGCTCACGCGCTTGAACAGCCAGGTCGTTCGCGAACTTTTCTGCCGCGACGTCCTGCCGTTTCGCCTGGTATCTTCGCGCTTCGCCCGTCGCGCACATCGCGACGACGAAACCGATCACATCTTGCTCGTCCACGGGTCCCCTCCCGACCGAAAACCTCTGATGCATTTGGTCAATGAGCGAATAGGCGTCCGGGCTTCGCCGCCGGTATGCGGTGTCATGATCAATAACTTCGCGAAGCCGCTCGATCAACACGCTGTAAGTGAGGACTGGCGCGTTCTCCCAGCCTTGCTCTGCAGCGCTTCATCACCGTCGCGGCAGAGGAGCACGACAACGCCTCTACGCCCGTCGCGTAGGCCGTAGGCCGTAGGCCAAGTATCCATCGTAGCTATGGGCATGGCCATCGGAGGTGAAGTAGTTCTCAACAACGGGCACCGTGGCATCGCTCTCGAGCACCAGATCGGCAATGTCCGTCGGCTCGTCCACCGCCGCGGTGTTCACTTCGTGCCGGCCCCAGTAGCCGCTGTCTGGAAGCGGTTCTCCACCGGTCTTCTGAGAATTAACCTCGTCGATGAGGATCTTCATGAAGGTGCCACCGAGGCGGTGCGAACCGTCAGCTTCCAGAAGCCACCTGGACACATTGGAGATCTGCTTCTCGTGGAATCCGTGATGCATCACGTCGAAGACATTGAATCCTGGCTCCAAGGATCTTCCGAACACCGGAAGCATGCCCGTCACGAGAACGTTAGTCATCGCGCCTCCTCCGGTGCGTGCGGCCCATGGCACCTAGTGACGGATCCTCCCTATGAATGTCATCGGAGGTTGTTAATTCGCGGTTATGCTCATCGCAGCGTCATGCAATCGACCCGGCTCTATTGAACAGACCAGAACGCATGCCGAAGAACGCGCGGGATCCGGCCTTACGTTGACCCGCTGCCAGCTCATGGTTGAGCGTGAACAGCTTGGCCAAACATCCAGTGTGCCGTGTTGATGAGTTCCATCACCGCTCCCTCTGACATCCCTTCCACTCCGGGGACATAGATCCAGCGGTGGCGGCGGTTCCAGAACGGTCCCACGGCTGGTGAGATACGCCCGCGCAATTGCCGAGGCATCCGTTGATTCACATTGACGAACCCCGGCTGCGTCAACGGCATCACGGCGCGAAGGGTGTAATTACCGCTATGTTCGGCGCGCACCATCATGCTCCTGGCTGGCACGAAATCCTGCCAGGGAATCGGACCAATACCGCGCAGCGTCATTCCACGAGCTTCAAGCCTGACCCCTTCGCGTTCAAGATCAGCGAACTCGAGTTGCCGCCGATACGTCGTAATCAGTAGGGCCAGCCCTCCGAAGAGCATGGCGTAAACCGAGATGATGCCGAAAATGGTCATCCCCGTGACCCGGAGACTCTCGGCAGGCAGAACCACGCCCAAAGCGATGGCCATACCCAAGCCGACCAGACTCACGAGCCCGATGAGTACCAAGAACAACCATCGTCTCGCCGTCGACCAGCCGGCGGGCTTTCCCGCCATCGTCACTGCCTCAGTGGTCTGCAGCTCTTCCAGTGCCCGAATGAACGCCCTTGAATTCTCCACATCGACCACGCTACAACAAGGCTCTAGGACGGCCGTCGTCCCTCGGCATATGTACCGTTTTCAGGGCAGTAGCGCACGGGTGGCAAGGTCTGCACCAGCACTGTGACCGCAGCTTCAAAGGTGCTTTCCACAACGTCCGCATCTTCAAAACCGACTCCTCTCATCCGAGGTGATCTGCCCTGACGGCTCGCACCGCCGGCCAGAGGATGCATCCGCCTGCCCTCCCCGAACTAGACGTTGAAGCGGAAGTCGTCCGGGATCCGGCCCGAAGAAGCCCCAGGGGGCTACAGACCTCGAGTCCAGGCCCCGGGCATGTCCGGGCCCGGGAAGTCGACGTTGCTCGCAGCGCTTGCCATTCGGAGACACCTCACCGGTGCTACGGACTAGGACAACTGGCAGCTGCCGGGAAGTATCTGGGACGAGTCGAGAACCAGAGTGGGTTCTATGATCGGTTCGACCACGTGGTGCTGCTGAGTACTCAGGTCGAGGCTCTCATCGAACGTATCGCCAGGAGGACGAACAGCCCGTTTCGGCGCACGAGTGCACAGCAGGATGAGGTGCGCCAGAACATGAGGGACGTCGAAGCGCAGCTACGGAGCGGCGCGACCAGCGAGCTTTGTGGGCGTCAGTCCATCGCCACGTTGGCCGACGCCTTCGAAGCACTCCAATAACCCGGTCGATCCGGCGTGCACGCAACAGCAGCACAAAGTTCATGCATCACGGTCCGATGCCAGCCCAGTTTCAAAGGTTGAACCGGAACGCGGCGATACGCTGAAGCTGGAAGTCGACCGCGTTACCGCACCAAGCAACCGCTGGCTTATGCCTTGAGTACGTACTGCAGTGTCTGTACCACCTGATCGGTGGTCTTGCACCAAGCCTGGGCTTCGGCGTCGACCTCCTTGAGTGGATGGACGATATCTTCGTCGTGCAACGTCATGTATGGCTTACCCAGCGCGGCGCAGTAGCCGGCATCGAAGGCTGCATTCCACTGTTTGTACTTATCCCCGAAGCGCACCACCACCAAATCACTCTGTTCAATCAACGTGCGCGTACGAATGGAGTTGACCTTGGAGGACTGGTGATCACGCCAGAACTGGCTGGAGGTCTCCCCGAGGTGGTCACCCGCGGCGTCGCTGGCAGGGTGATCGGTCACCGGCGAAGTAAATTCCACGTCGAGCCCGAGAGCCTGTGCACCACGCTGGATCTCGTCACGCCAGTCGGAGTGAATCTCACCGGAAAGATAGACGGAAAAAGTCATGGTTGGATGCTCCTTCATAAATGTCGAATGGACCCGAAATTGGCCCTTCAGCCAACCATCCAACAGAACGAGGGAAAGTTCCAACGGCCGGCCGAAGATGACAAGCCCTGGGTTCCTCGCCACTGCGGTACGAGGTCAGCCAATGTATGCCCGACGCCAGGGAGGAAGTCGACCCCGACACGTCACGGGCCACCCCCTCTGGTCATCCCGTCCATCGCATGAACTGTCAACGCGTGTCCCCGCACGGTTCACACCCCTCATCTAACGGGTGACTAGGCTGGGTGGATGGCGACAGTTCTTCTCGTGCGGCACGGCCGCACCACAGCTAATGCCACTGGCCTGCTAGCCGGCCGAGCCGCCGGTGTCAGCCTGGACTCGGTCGGGCGTGACCAGGCCGCTCTGACCGGGGACCGGATCGCGCCCGTGCCTATCGCCGGGGTGGTATCGAGCCCACTTGAGCGTTGTCAGCAGACAGCCGCGTACATCCTCGAGCGCCAGACGGGCGCGCTGAAGACATTGGTCGATCCGGCCCTGACAGAGTGCGATTATGGCCAATGGCAGGGCCGTGCACTCAGCGATCTAGCGACCGAGGATTTGTGGCCGTTGGTACAGACCCAACCGTCCGCCGTCGTCTTCCCGGACGGCGAATCAATGGCAGAGATGCAGGCCCGGTCAGTGGCAGCAATTCGACGTCATGATGCAGGATTCGAAGCCGAGTACGGCCCAGAAGCCGTATGGGTTGCGGTCAGCCACGGTGACATCATCAAGTCAATCCTTGCCGATGCGCTTGGCATGCACCTTGACCTGTTCCAGCGTATTAACGTCGGCCCCGCCTCTGTATCGATCGTGCACTACGGGACGAGTCGGCCGAACGTCTACGCGACCAATACCCACGCGGGCGAGCTATCGTGGCTGACTACCACCACTCTTTCTGGTGATGCCCCGGTGGGCGGCGGTGCAGGACAAAAGGCGCCATGAACCACATGCGCCTAGAATACTGACATGGCTACACGTGTTCACGAGTTCGACTGGCCCGATCGGGTCGTCGTTGGCACCCTTGGCCTTCCGGGGGCGCGTACTTTCTACCTGCAGGTGCGCACGGGAGCGCAGATCGTCAGCATCGCCCTCGAGAAGCAGCAGTCTGCTCTGCTCGCGGAGAAGATCGACGAAATTCTCGACCAGCTCATCACCATCGAGGGCAACCCCTTCAGTGTTCCCACGAACACTCCCGTTGAATTAGTCGACAATGACCAGCTCGAGGCCGTCCAGGAGCAGTTTCGTACCGGAGCTGTGGGCTTAGGTTGGGACCCGACCACGGCCCAAATCGTCATGGAGGCTTACCCCATCACTGATGCTGATGGCAACGGTGAATGGCTTGTCGAGGATGACACTGACGACCCGGAAATGCTTCGGGTGCGAATGCCGGTCGGCACCGCCCGCGCGTTCACCAAGCGCACCCGCGAGATCGTGGGGGCTGGTCGTCCGATATGCCCGTTC
This sequence comes from Glutamicibacter sp. BW78, assembly GCF_002332245.1. Lineage (NCBI taxonomy): Bacteria > Bacillati > Actinomycetota > Actinomycetes > Micrococcales > Micrococcaceae > Glutamicibacter > Glutamicibacter sp. BW78. The sequence goes on along the minus strand of NZ_NRGU01000038.1, from coordinate 400,702 downwards.
TGTGGTTATCCCGTAGACGCTGACGGGCACAGCTGTCCCACTCCCGAGGTCTGATGGCGACGCCGGACCTCGCGACAGCCGAGCTGACTCTCACCGGTCGCATCACGACGGCGTCCAACGCTACGTTCCTCGGCACCATCGGCGATGTGGTGGTTGTCTATAAGCCGATAGCTGGAGAAACTCCGCTCTGGGATTTTCCGCAGGGGCTCTTGGCTCATCGGGAAGTGGCCGCATATCTGGTCTCGCAGGCTCTCGGCGGGGACATCGTGCCGCGCACTTGGCTGCGCGATGGGCCGATGGGCGAAGGAATGGTGCAGCTCTGGCAGGAGCGGGACCGATCCCAAAACGCTGTCGACCTGGTCACCACGGACGAGGTTCCCGAGACAGGCTGGAAACACGTTCTTGAGGGGCGCGATGAAAACGGACGGAAGGTCGCGCTCGTTCACGAAGACTCGCCGGCGCTGAGGCGCATGGCGGTATTCGACATCATCGTCAACAATGCCGACCGCAAAGGGGACCACATTCTTGCGATGGCTGGCGGTCGTCGACACGGTGTGGACCATGGGCTCACCTTCCACAGCGACCACAAACTGCGGACGGTGCTGTGGGGGTGGCTGGGAGAAGCCCTCACCGACGATGAACGCGACGGCATAGGTCGCGTCAGCGAGGGGCTTCAGGGCGGGCTGGGCCAAGAACTGGCGGACTTGCTCAGCGTCGAGGAACTCGCATCTCTCGCTACACGTTGCACACAGCTGCTCTCAGAGGGCAGGTTTCCGGCCCCACGCGGTGAGATGTCTGCGGTGCCTTGGCCCCTTTTCTAAGGCGCCCCACTGGCTCCGCAAGCTGAGTCCCCCGGAAGTGAGGCCCCACAATGAGCACGGCATTATTTCGTCGTGACACGGGTGGCAATAAGCAGGGGGCCGCCGTCAAGAACATAGGTTTCAGGCAGACCGGAACCTAGACGTTGAAGCGGAAGTCGACCGAGTTCCGGCACGGAGAACCATCAGCGACGACGTCGTCTCATGTCGAGTCGAGGCGCGCGGTGATCGCGGCTGCAACCTCGTCCGCAGACTGCGATGTCGTGTCGAACTCCAAGACTGCATCAGACCACGCCGCATAGTCAGCGCGCCGGCGCTGCACGTCCGACCAAGACGGCTCGCCGACATGGGCGAGACCGCGATCTCTGCCGCTGAGCCGCCGCTCGTGCTCATGCACATCGGAGATCCCGAGGTACACGAAGTCGACATGTGAACCTGTTCGCGAGGCCGCAGTGCGCCAGGTCTGCCGAGCCTCTTCACTGTCGTTGACAGCATCGACAACGACATCGTGACCGAGCCGCAGATTCTGTTCTGCCATCGCACGCGTTGCCTCATAAGCGGCAACGCCGACTTGCCACCCTGGTGGCAGACCGCAGGCAAGGATCGACTCTTCCACCTCGTCGACGGACAGGTGGACCGACCCCGTGCGCGCAGCGACGACCCCGGCGATGCTCGTCTTTCCAACCCCGGGGAGGCCGGAGAGCACGAGGAGGCGACCGGTCACGCGACCGCCAGCGGCGTGATCGCGGCAACCTTGTCTCGCAGCGCCCGCCGCTCGAGCCGCAGCTCGTAGTTGGACTGCAGACTCATCCAGAGCTCCTCGGACGTCCCGAAGTACCGTGCGAGCCGGATCGCCGTATCTGCCGTGATGCGACGCTTGCCGTGCACGATCTCGTTGATCCGGCGTGGCGGCACACCGATGGACACGGCGAGCTTGTTCTGTGTGATCCCGAAGCCCTCGATGAAGTCCTCCATGAGGATCTCCCCAGGGTGGATCGGCTCGATCATCTCGTTCTCAGTGGTAGTCGACGAGTTCGACATCATCCGCACCTCCCTCTCTCCAGACGAAGCAGAGACGCCATTGCGCGTTGGCGCGGATGCTGTGCTGCCCTCGACGATCACCGACGAGCCGCTCCAGGCGGTTCCCCGGCGGGATCCGGAGATCCTCCACGTCCTTCGCGGCGTGGATCAGCTCGAGCTTCCGCAGAGTCGCCCGCTGCACGCGGCGGTCAACGCCCTTGACGAACTGCTCGTGCCAGATTCGCTCAGTGTCCTTGCTACCGAACGACCTGATCACACGTCCAGTGTATAACGCGTCGCGTCAATAACGCTAGACGTTAAACCGGAAGTCGACCGCGTTTCGTAACCGAATAACCTCTAAAAATCGAAGCCCAGCCTTCTGATCAGCGTTCGCCTCGATCCGCCTCGGCGTGCCCTCTTTGGCCCGGGCGATCGGCCCACACGATTAGGCTCAGACCATACGACTCAAGATTGAGGATGGTGAAGCACCGTGTCCCACGGTAATGAGCTCAGGGGATTCGAAAGGATTCTGACGACCGAGGTCCATGTATCCAACCTATTGCAGGAGCTCACCGATCGCGATCCGACCCCGTGGGGCGAAATCATCGGCATGGTGCCCGTCACCAGTGACCGCGAGCGCCCGTTCGCGAAGCTCAAGGGGAGGAGGTCCGTACGCGGGACAATTGACCTTCTGCTTACGTCTTCTGATGGCGATGAGGTCGCGATCGAGGTCAAGGTCGCTCACCAGTTTTCAGACGGCCAGCGCAAGCGATATGAGGCCTCGAGCGACGGCAACCTCATCCTGGTCGGCATGGCGGCGGACAGCACACTGGTCAATGGCTACCCTCGATGGAGCTACCGCTCCCTCGCCGATGTCTTCAACGCCTGGTCGGGGTCATGCGACGAGGAGGCAGCGCTGCTTGCACGAATGGCGGCAAGGGCTATGCGGAAATGGGACACCATCGTCAACTCCGCCTTCCGCCCAGCTGTCGGGGCAGCCAAGCTCGGCGAACTCAAGGAAAAGTTTGTGGCGATCCTCGTCTCGCGTCAGCTCAAGCACGATCTGAATGAGCATGGGTGGCTGTCCCTCGCCGGCGTGTCGTCAGGGTCGAGTGGACTCGCACTGGTCCAGGGTTTTGCGGAATTGAACGGCGACGACGCCCGTTGCCTGATCGCCGAAGCTCGCTGGGTTGAAGGGCTGCGACAGATCAACTTCCGACTGGGCGTTGACTTTTCCGACTTGGACGAAACTCGAGAGTCTCGCTCCGAAGCATGGGCCCTCGCGAAAAACATGGACGCCGCCATCCGCGTCGACGCCTTCGCCTCGCACCTCAAACAGGTCCGGCCAGAATTGAGCGAACTCATCGTCTTCCGCGGTGGAGGCGGTCGGAGCAACCCGAACGACGAGATCTGGCTCCCTGTCGTCGAGCATGGTCTCAAGAACACAACTAGGAGATCCGTGAAACCGGGGTTTGTCGGCGACGGGGCCCTCCGGTTCGAGGCATCGGGCCAGATCCGGGCCAACTGGATAGACGCCATCGACGTGCGTGACCTGATCGACGAGGCACTCAAGTACCTCTGTTCGAGGTTGCCGGCTGGATATTCGGCTCCCGGCATCGCCCGAATCGGCTCCTGAACCCGCCATTCTTCTTGGCGCAGAGAGCGTCTCCGAAGGCTTGGAGCGGGGTAGGACTCGTCATGATGGACGCCAGAAGTTAAAGCGAAAAGCGGAAATTGACCACGTTCCGTACTCGAATAACCTATAGAAGCGATGGCCACGTGGTCTACGCCGCGACATCGGCAGCTACTACTAGCACTAGTTGCACCTCCACCAAGGCGGCTCTGCGGACAATACGCACTTCCCGGAAGCCGTCGTGGAAGCGCTAGGGTGAAGCGCATCGATGGCTAGAGCGCCCCGTCGCCCTCGTCTCGTGGAGGATGAACCTGAACAGAGTCCGTACGGAGTTCGTTCTTCGCCTTAACCGAGCGACGCACTCCAAGTTCGTGTCGGGTCTTGTTGACGTACTTGTCCAAGGCCTGGACGTACGCCAAATGAAACTTCTGCGCCTCTGCCCCTCGGAAGATCCCGTCTGAGTTTATTTGCCGAGCGCACTCATTCATGAACTTATCGGTCGCTGTTTGGAATTCAGCGAAGGAATCAATGATCGCTTGGGAGCCGACGACTGCGACGCGCCCACGGAGTCGACGCATCTCACTGTCCAAAGCCAAGGCTCTGCCCAGCGCAGCTCCGGCGGCAGCATCGGCCTCGGGATCCGATCCTCCAAGCGGCGCATTCGCGGTGAATTTGCGCATGGCATCCTCGAACTCATACGCACGATCAAGGGACTCGAGCAATACCTCACGCTTCAACTCGCCGATCCGTTTTTGCTTGTCGTTGCTTCGGCCAACCAAGCCTCCAACAACAGCACCGCACAACGCTGCAGCAATCGCAAAAAGGGGTATCGCATAGGTCGCTAAGAAGCTAAAGATCTCCACAAGGTCAATATTGCCAGATATCGTTCCTCGACCGGCGCGGCTACCAGGGAACTACTGGGAGTATCCACGTGAGCAGTCCCACTCCAACGGCGGTTCGACAGCACGTTCCGCCGGTATGGTTAGGCTCGCGTGCCGATGAAAAATCCATACCCGGTCACCGCGCCCCCTCTGTCCTGAGTTCTGTTTGATTGCGCCCGGCCGCGCCTAGTTCGCTGAGCACCTCGTTTACGGCTCCCGTGGACACCCGCTGGCGCTCTCTTGCTCGCTTCTAGGCGCCCCATTGTCGGAATATAGCTTGAACCTCCGCATGCCACGGTCTGTCCCCGTCCTGCCAGCCTTGACCAGGTGCGCCCGTCGTTTGATTGACAACCAGGGCCGCAAGCGATCTCTCGCCGCGAACTCTACAGTCATCGGACAGGTCGTCGAGGATGTGCCGCATCTCGTTGCGTAGCGCGATGCCGTCGATGCCGAGGGCCTTCCCGAGTTCCTTGTAGGTCACGATGGAGCGCCGCATCGCGGCGACAATTAGAGCTGCTCGTGCCCGCTGTACGACTTCCGTTCTGTCTTTCTTAGTCATGGTCACACTATGCCCGACCGGAGCCCGTCAGGGCGAAGGCGCCGCCATGTTCGGACGAGCGCGCTCTGGCCATGTGGGCGGGTGCCAAGCTATTGAGCAGTACCGCGGCCGGTCATCATTGGCAGGCATTGACTCTCGCGTCGACTGGACGCGCACCGTGAACAACCTCGCGTTGACTGCGCTCATGGCCGCTTGCCTGGCCAAGAATGCCATCGTGGACCAGGCCGCGGCACAATCGGCGGTAACCGAATTCGCTGAATAAGCGTACCCGGCAGCGATGACGATCACGCCGCCACGATGACCACCAACGCCCCGCCGGGAAACTCTCGGTGGGGCGTTTTGGGCTCGGGCGCATCGTCAAACCCGGTGCTGGCTACATCGTCAAATAAAGCGCTCGCTAACACGTGGTCGATCTTCAGCACGGACGAGGCTATCTCTCCTCCTACCTGAGCGCCACGGTCGTATGCTACGGCTACGAAGCCGAAGTCCTAACCCGTGACCTCGATCGGGACTACTCCTTTATTGAAAACAGCGGTATCCCGGCCGTTGTCAAACTGCGCAACGAACTCGCTTTAACTGAAGCAGATAGAAGAGTAGTGATTGCATTCCTCGATATGCACCTTGATCGGGGGCGGTACGCAGATCAGGCCAAAACCAGGAGCCCGGCCGTCTTGTTGAGAACCGGGGGACATATAGAAGATGCCGAGCTGAGCCTCGGGGATAGGCTACTCCTCTCACAGTCCCTCCAGGATGTCCTTAGGCTGGCCACGCTCGGGCTCGAACAATGGCCGTGGCAAGTGAAAGAGGCAAAGGGTCTGGCCACTGGAGACGGCGGAGTCCTCCTTTGGCAGCCGACCGACGGCGCCGACATCTCGACCGTCTCCTTCGCACTGTCCCCCACCCAACTGCTCGTGATCGGCCAAGTCCTCCCTGACGACATTCCCCTAAATCCTCTGCTCGGAATGAACAGCAGGCGGTGGATCGTCGGCACTAAGGGATCTCTCAATTTCAACACGGCTGCCGCCATTGCGTCACGACGTTCGCAGGGAAGATCTCGCCCGTAAACCGGTCCTCTTGCGTGCGAGCAGGAGCCTGAATCGCACCGGGTTTGATGGAGAGATCGATTACCCGAAAGGACGCATCTCATGCCAGCAAAATCGAAGTATCCCGCGGAGCTGAAGGAGAGGGCCACGCGCCGGCAGGTCCGCCCCGGGACACAAGGCCTCCATTGACGACCACTCAACCAAGGGACGACTGAACTGGGAGCGTACGTACTCTGGGCAGGCCTGTCGTCAGAGGCTTTTGACCTGCGAGTAGAGCTCACGTAGCGCTGCGTCCGACATGTCGATAATGGGCTCATACATGAATGAATTCACGTGGATATTCTCCGGCGTCATTAGAACGACGCCGTCGAGCGTCTCCTGCGCCTTAGAGCTACCAAGGCCGCAGTCCCTGAACTTCTGAAATAACGCGTGAGCTTGGTTAGCGGTGATTGCATCCGTGAAACCGGGGTCGTTAATTTCCGTCACCATGTGCTTCTCCGCGAGGATCCGTGTCGCGATCGATAATACAATCTTGTTCGCGAAGTTCACGCCCTCATCAGCCATGATCGCTTGGTCTGCCTGCTCGAGTAGGAGGTCGACAACAGGCTCAGCTGGTGAATCCCAGCCCTTTTCCCCCTGCCCGTCAAACGTGTCTTTAAAGATTCGGTCCAACTCCGCGTTTGTAATGGCAGCCGAATCGCCCTTCCAATGGAGGAGAGATGTCAGCTTGATGTAGTCCTCGTCATCAGATCCCTTGGTGTACTCAAGAATATTCCGTACGAACGGGATCGAGGCAACGCGCTGCATGCCATCGGTGAAGAAGTTCTTCTTGAATCCACGGATGAACGGGTTGTTGACGTGCTCGGCTTGGTTGAGAACGATCCCCGGCGTGCCCTTTTGTGCCATGAAGCAGCGATTATATGCCACGACGCCGCGACTGACGAGAGTTCGGAAGAAGTCGAAGTTGTGCGTTAGCAGGACGAGCTTGAAGTCAGTATGGTCAGCCATCTCTTTGAGGTACTGGATGATGGCGTACTTGTTCTTGTAGTCGAACGAGTCAGCGAGGTCGTCGATGACGAATATCGTCTCGCGCCCCGCAGCTTTGCGCGCCTCCATTTCGAACAATACGTTGAGGATGTAGAGAGCCTTCTTCTCTCCGTTACTGAGGACAGAAAGCAGGTCGTCTCGTGCCACACTGGTGGACTCGCCTCCCTCCTCGAACTGGAAGACCAGCTTGAGCATAGTCTCCTGGCCCAACAAGACACGGTGCTTGTTTTCGGCGCTGAGGCGGAACGGCACATAGAACCGATCATTGAAAATCTGAATGACTTTCTCCCACTGGGTGCTCTCCGCAGCGGCCTGCTGCTCAATCTCCTTCCGGCGTACCTCCGTATCTTTGAAGCACTTCACGACGCGCTGGAATAATTCCTCGTGCGTCTTGAGGTAGGACTTCCAGATGCTTTCCTGGAACAAATCGACATTCGCGAACTCCGGCAGGAGCTCTTCTCTGCTGGCGATGAAGTCGAAGAAACGGCGCGTCTCCACGTTCTTCTGCAAGGCCTTTTCGACAGCGTCCAGCTTCTTGCGCAGAGCGTCGTCTCCGGTAATGCGCGTCTTCTCCTCGACGATCAGCGCCTTTAAGTCTGCGTCGCTAGTCACCGCCCGAGGGGTCTCCTCACCATGCAGGAGCAATGAGTGGTTTGCGTCGAAAAACCCATTGTCACCCAAGCTCTTAGTTACGTTAGTCGCGTTGTAGAAGGTGAAAGAGCTCCGATTGAAGAAAGTTGATTCGTCCAGAAGCTCGTTCAGGCGGGTGACGTACTCGGTCAATTGAGCCTGAACACCTGGTGTTCGCAGAATTGCATCGACCTTGTCATTAAACAAGAGATCGTATGGGAGGTCAGCGAACCGGACGTCCTCCAGCTGCTCAACCTCGTAGCTGATGCGCACGAGCGCATCGAAGAACTTGTCGTCCTGCTGCATAAAAACACGCGACAGTGCGCTGGCCACGCTCTGCTTTGTCCCAGACTGCGCCTTGAGAGCTGCCACTAGTTCGTCACGAGCGTCGATGAGTTCAACCTGGAGCCCCTCGTATTCTTTACGCAGCTCCGGGTTCACGAGGAGGGTCGATGTCGACTCGGTTGGCCCTAGCGCCTCGTCGTAAGAAAGGACGACGACCACATCGTTAGGGTCCAAGTCGTCACCGTTCTCATCGGTAACGCTACGCTCTGTCTCACGCGTTGGGAACATGCGGTCAGACGTTTCAATTCCGACAGCGAAGTCCTTGAAGGTCCTCGCCAACGACGTCTTCATCGTGCCGTTAGGTGCATAGATCGCGACCGCGTTGCCCTTCTTAAAGCTGAACGACGCGTCGAGCTCGCGGATCCCGTGACAGTTTTTCAAAGCAACATTCAGTGTCTTCACGACTACCAGCCTAGAGGACGGCTGCGGCGCCTCCATGCAGACTGTGAGGAGCCTCCAGCAGATGTCGAGTGTGAAGAGTTTCAATGGCCATGAGCAACTGCCCGTTGGCGGCCACATGCATCAGATCCTCTGGCAGCTTCGGCTCGGCGAGCACATCGAGGACAAGCGCCGCATCGAGAATGAGCAGGACATCCCACCGGCGTCTATCGAGGAGATCGAGGGCAAGCGGGGCGAGACGCGCAACAACGCGGCCTACGCGTTCGTCCTGCCGGAGAACCCGTTCGAGAACGTCGGACGACCCGGTTACGAAGCACAGGACCGCGTGTTGTCGATGCTCATGCAGTGCGGGCCGAACATCGAGAATGAAGATCCCGGCGACGATAACTGAAGTGTTTGCGCGAGGGATTTAATCCTCGGCGAGCCGGCCCGCCAACGCCTGGAGATATCCCGGGCCGGAAGCCTCGATATAGTCGAACCAGCTGAAGGGGTGCCGGTCCACAAGGACAGCAGGCAGGAGCGGATGTCCGTTACGCAGCGGCACCTCCCACTCGTCCCAGCGGCACCGGTCATCGAAGCCGTCGCTCACGACGTCCCAGTCGTTATCTCCGATGAGATAATGCTCGCTCTCCTCGTCGTCGACGCTTTCACGAGGCCCAATCCGCTCGAAGAGCTCGGGCATCTCCTCCAGGGAAGCCTGAGCGCCGCTAAGTGCCGCTCCGATCAGCACCTCATCGATGAGTGGCCCCGGCCGGTCGAAGGGTAGGATGCCCGTCTCGATCCCGTCCGACAGCTTGTAGCAGCGCTGTCGAACCGCTTCGGCCCAGGCGCGGCTCTCCCCTACGAGCATCATCACCCGCAGATCGAAGAGGTCGAAGGGGCTGATCTGGTGGAGTGGCCTGTCGGGCTGCTGGATCCAATCGGCGATATCCATGTCGCCCCAACCGTCCACTTCCATCGCAATCGCATACGCCTGCCGCGGAGTCAGATAAGGAGAGTCGCCCCAGGCCACCTCGAAGGCGGCAACGGACTTAGCAAGGGCCCGCGCGTGCTCAGTCTCGCCAGAGAGGACACGCTCGCACTCCGTGCGAGTCTTGGCGCTCACGGACTCGGGATTCTCCTCCCAGCGTCGCCAGGTCGCGAGGCTGAGACCAGCGCTAGTAGCAGCGGCGCTCTGAGTTAGACCCAGTTCGGTACGTCGATCAGTGCGAGAGTTCATAGCATCAGACTACTGAGTACTCAGTAAGTACTCAATAGGCAACGTCAGGCCAGTATGTTGAGATCGAGCCCCCACTTTTTGCGACGCAACCGTCAGCAGATGTTAGAGCGCGAATCTAAAATCGACGACGTCGCCGTCCTTCATGACGTATTCTTTGCCTTCGATGCGCGCCTTGCCGGCGGCCTTGGCAGCGGCGGTTGACCCGGCAGCAACCAGGTCTTCGAAACCAATGATTTCCGCCTTGATGAATCCACGCTGGAAGTCGGTGTGGATGACTCCGGCTGCCTGGGGTGCGGTTGCTCCCTGCGGGATCGTCCAGGCACGTGATTCCTTCGGGCCGGCCGTCAAATAGGTCTGCAACCCCAGGGTGTTGAACCCGACGCGGGCCAGCTGATCGAGGCCGGACTCCTCATAGCCGGCGTCGGCCAGCATCTCGGCGGCTTCGTCCTCTTCGAGTTCGACGAGGTCGGATTCGAACTGGGCATCCAGGAAGATCGCCTCGGCCGGAGCCACGAGCTCGCTCAGGCGGGTGCGCAGGGCCTCATCGGCAAGGGCCTCTTCGTCCATGTTGAAGACGTAGATGAATGGTTTGGTGGTCATGAGCTGCAACGAAGCGATCTCGGCAAGGTCGAGCTTGGCTGCTGCGGCACCGGCGTACAGCGTGGTGCCCGTTTCCAAGACCTCCTGCGCCGTTTTGATGGCCGTCAGCAAGGAGGCGTCGGCCTTCTTGGCCTTGACTTCCTTCTCCAGTCGCGGGAGCTGGTTCTCGATCGTCTGCAGGTCGGCGAGGATCAGCTCAGTGGCGACGGTGTCGATGTCACCTGCGGGGTCGATCTCTCCGTTGACGTGGACCACGTCTGGGTCGGCAAAGGCCCGGGTGACCTGGCAGATGGCATCTGCTTCGCGGATATTGGCCAGGAACTTATTGCCCAGCCCTTCCCCCTCGGAGGCACCCTTGACGATTCCTGCGATGTCCACGAACGACACCGTCGCCGGCAGGATTCGCTCGGATCCAAAGATCCCGGCCAGGACCTTCAGCCGCTCATCCGGTAGCGGAACGACGCCGACGTTGGGCTCGATCGTGGCGAACGGGTAGTTCGCCGCGAGAACCTGCGCGCGGGTCAGTGCATTGAACATGGTTGACTTGCCGACATTGGGCAGTCCGACGATTCCGATAGTAAGTGCCACGGGAGACAACTCTACCTGCCGCAATGTGTCGGCGCGGACTGGCACAGTGGACCCATGGACGCTTTTGCATGGGTTGTGTCGACTCTCACGTTGTTATTGGGCTTGGTTCTCGGGGCTTTCGGTCTCTGGATGCTCGGACTCAAGGACCGCTTTTCCGTGCTCAACCACGAGAACCGAAGGACCACCCAGGAACTCGCCACCGCCGAATCTGCTCTGGCGGCGGCACGGGAGCATCTTGATTCCCTCCAGTCCCGGCAAGACGCTGAACGTCAACGCGACGCTGACGATCGGAAGGTCCTGCAGGTGTTGGCTCCCGTGGCGGAGAAGCTCCAACAGGTCCAACAGCAGGTGACGGTCCTCGAACGCGACCGGGTCGAGCAATACGGTCAACTCAGCCAGCAGTTGAACATGGCGGCCGAACAGGATGCTGCCATTCTGAGAACGACGTCGTCACTCGCCGGAGCATTACGGAACACCTCGGCACGGGGCACCTGGGGTGAAGTTCAGCTGCGGCGGGTCGTGGAAGCAGCGGGCATGCTGTCCCGCGTGGATTTCAACGAACAGGTCACCACGTCCAACGGCAAGCGTCCTGACATGGTCATCACCCTGCCCGGCGGCAAATCCGTCGTCGTCGACTCGAAGGTCCCGCTCAATTCCTACCTGTTGGCCCAAGAGATTGACCTCCTGGCGGAGCCGTCACGGGAGGCCGAGCGACGGACGTTGCTCGAAGCCCACGCCAAGGCCCTGCGGGCGCATGTCGACGATCTGGGTTCGAAGACTTATTGGGATTCCCTGGCAGCTAGTCCCGAGTTGGTGGTCTGCTTCCTGCCGGCGGAGTCCTTCCTCGCCGCAGCCGTCACCAGCGATCCGGAGCTCCTCGACCATGCGTTTTCGAGGAATGTCGCCCTGGCGGCACCGGCCACGCTGCTCTCGATCCTCAAGGGTTTGTCCTTTGCTTGGCGTCAAGAACTGCTCACGGATAACGCCCGGGCCCTCTTCGACGAGTCCAAGGAGTTATACAGCCGTTTGGGCACGCTGGGATCCCATGTGACGAAATTGGGCTCGTCGCTGAAATCAAGCGTCGAACGTTATAACTCGTTCGTGGGGACCCTTGAGTCCAGGGTTCTGCCCTCGGTACGCAGGATCCAGAATTTGGATCCGGGACATGACCTCTCCTCCGTCGATGGCGCGGGATTGTCCGTCCCACCGCTGGAGTCCACGCCTCGGGTTCTCAGTGCCAGCGAGCTCCTGCAAGCGGAGATGCCGGCCCAAGAACAGATGGTGGAACCGCCTAGCGGAGAGAGCGCCTAGTTTGCTGTTCCGTGCCCGCCGAGCCCCGTTGACGTATCGCCGGCTTCCTTGAGCTTGGCCCGCAGTTCCTTGGGCAGCGAGAAGATAATGTCCTCCTGTGCGGTGACGATCTCTTCGACCGGGCCGAACCCGTAATCGGCGAGTAGTTCCAACACCTCGTAGACGAGGACTTCAGGAACCGAGGCACCCGAGGACACGCCCACACTGGAAATACCTTCGAACCACGTCTCGTCGATCTCATGCGCGAAATCAACTCTGTGGGCGTACTTCGCCCCGTATTCCAGGGCAACCTCCACCAGGCGCACCGAGTTGGAGGAGTTCGACGATCCAACGACGATCACCAGTTCCGCCTCGGGGGCAATCTTCTTGATCGCTGTCTGGCGGTTTGAGGTGGCATAGCAAATATCGTCACTGGGCGGGTCCTGAAGCTTCGGGAACCGTTCGCGCAGGATATCCACCATTTCCAGCGTCTCGTCGACCGACAACGTGGTCTGTGACAGCCAGATCAGGTGCTCCGGATCCTCGACCTCGACGGTGCGGGCCTCCGCGGGGTTGTTCACGATCGTGATGCTTTCCGGGGCTTCCCCGTAGGTGCCTTCGACCTCTTCGTGGTCTGCGTGTCCAATGAGCAGGATGTGATTCTTGGCCTTGGCAAACCTCACGGCTTCCCGGTGCACCTTCGTGACCAGGGGACAGGTCGCGTCGATGGTGCGCAAATTGCGATCTTCTGCTGACTGGACGACGGCGGGACTGACCCCGTGAGCCGAGAAGACGACGAGCGCGCCTTCGGGGACCTCATCGGTTTCCTCCACGAAGATCGCTCCGCGTTCCTCCAACGTGGAGACGACGTGGACGTTGTGCACGATTTGCTTCCGGACATAGACCGGGGCCCCGTAGTGCTCCAAGGCCTTTTCCACCGCAATCACCGCGCGGTCAACACCGGCGCAATAACCTCGCGGGGCAGCCAAGAGGACACGTTTGGGTCCGGCCACGGGGGCAACGGCGGCTACTTCCTCGGGCGAACGACGACGACGGGGCACCTGTGGCATGGGCACGGAAACCGGGGCGGCAGAACTGATGGACATGCCATCCATGCTATCCGTTCCTGCGACGCCCCACGAGGAGCCGGATCACAACCCCGGCAACCAGGACCGCTGCCCCACCAACGAGTGAGGACACCCCGACGCCATGCACCTGCTCCGATAGCCCGGTCATGATCTTGGATCCCGCCAATGCGCCCAGCCCCGCGGACGCCTGAACAGCACCTTCCGGGGCGATGCGCGTCGCCAAGACCAACAGGGCTGCCGACCACAGGCAAACGACGATCCCTCCCACGGCCACCACTCCTCCCCGCGACCACGGGCGAGCCAGGACTACGGCGCCCAGCGCCAAGAGCCCTGAGCCGAGGGCTACCCAACCCCAGAAGCCTGCCAACCAGACCGTCGTGGCGACTCGTTGCGCTACCGCTGGATCGGAAGACGGTAGATCAAGGGGCACGGAGGTCTTGATGTCCTGGCCCAGGGAATCGATGACCAGCCCCAGGCCCACTCCGGGGCTAGCATCCTTGAGCCCGCCGATCCCCAAGTCCACTACCGGGCCAAGTTCTAGGGTGGCCGGCGCCGTCTTGGCGGATCCATCCCTGACAGTCGAGAGTCGATCCACGAAGATTTCGCGGGATTCGTCAATACTTTCAAGCCAGGCCGGTTGGAATCCGTCACTGTCCAACACCACATCCACGGCCCGTGCACTGGCTCGGTTCAACGGCTCAGCCAACGCCTCCGGCAATTCGATGCCGCCGGGGAGGGCATCGCGGATGCCATCGATCATGACCTGGGGCAATGCGGCGCGAATATCCTGGTCTGCGGGGAGCCCTCCAGCGATCTGGCGGGCGGGTTCTGCGGTGTGCGCCAAACGGTCGACAGAAGATCCCGTCACGGCCCCGCAGGCTAGTAGCGCCGACAAGATCATGAGCACCACGGGTCCTATAGAGCGCACGGCCTCCCCTTTACGGGTCGTTTCCATCGGCACGCCCGGCCGGGCGTGCGCCAATTATCCCAGCCTACTGGTATGCATGTACATGGGCCCGGACGACTGCCGGAGCCGCAACGAGACCGGGGAGCAAGAGCCGTGGAGAACCCGAACCCGTCCGCCGCAGCGGGCCGACAGCCCGAAGGTGGGGCCACCTTGCCACCAATGGCCGGTGACACGAGCCCCGACTCCCCCTGGCCGCTCCGAGTCTTCTCCGAAAAGCTCAAGCAGCATGTCGAAAGGGCGCCGGCGGCCTGGATCGAAGGCCAACTACTCGAAGCCAATGTCCGCAACGGCCACGCCTACCTCACCATGCGCGATGTTGATGTCGAATATTCGCTGTCGGTCAACGTCTGGTCCTCGGTGATGCGTCGGCTGGACACCAAACCAGAGGTCGGTTCCCGGGTGGTGGCCCGTGTGGCACCCAACCTGTATTTGAAGACCGGCCGACTCTCCATGATCGCCTCGGATTTGAGGCCGGTGGGGCTCGGTGATCTACTCGCCCGGCTCGAACGGTTGCGCCATGCGCTGGCCGAGGAAGGGCTGTTCGATCCTTCTCGGAAACTTCGCCTTCCGCTCCTGCCGCAACGCATTGGTTTGATCACCGGGCGTGACTCGGACGCCGAGAAGGACGTCATCCGCAATGCCACACTGCGCTGGCCCGCGGTGGAATTCGCGGTCCGTAACACCGCAGTGCAGGGGGTCAATGCCGTTCCGGAAGTCATGGCCGCACTCCGGGAGCTCGATGCCGATCCTACGGTCGATCTCATTGTCATCGCCCGAGGTGGTGGCGCCCTGGAGGACCTGCTGCCGTTCAGCGCCGAGGAACTCGTACGTGCGGTCGCCGCAGCTAAAACACCTGTGGTCAGCGCGATCGGCCACGAAGCCGATCGGCCGATTCTGGACGACGTGGCCGATGTGCGGGCTTCCACCCCCACTGATGCCGCCAAGCGGATCGTCCCTGACCTCACCGAGGAACTGCAGGGTATCGACCAGGCCCGGCGGCGGCTGGACCGTTCGGTGGCCCTCTTCTTGGACCGTGCCTCCCAACAACTTGACGCCCTGCGCACTCGACCAGTCCTGGCCCATCCGGAAGGCATGGTGCAGGTCAGAAGCGAGGACCTGGAGCGGCTGCGCGAGAGATCCCATCGGTCCATCGATATGTTGGTCCGTCGCGGGCACGACGCCGTAGCGCACCTGCGGGCCCAGGTCCGGGCACTTTCACCACAACAGACCCTGGACCGGGGGTATGCGGTGGTGCAAACGAGCGAAGGTACGGTGGTCCGCTCCCCCGCCGAGGCCCCCACCGATACCGAGCTGGCCATCCGGCTGGCCCGTGGAAAGCTCACCGCCGTCGTCTTATCGGGGCATGACGACCCACACGAGGCAGCACACGATAGAAAGGCATCAGCATGACCGAGACGGACTCCACAGCAGATATCACCGCGCTGAGCTACGAGCAGGCCCGCGAGGAGCTCGTGGCCGTCGTGGCCCAGCTCGAAGCAGGAGGTGCCAGTCTCGAGCAGTCGCTGGCCCTCTGGGAACGTGGCGAGGCGCTGGCCGCCCGCTGCGAAGCCTGGCTCGAAGGAGCCCGGGAACGTCTGGATGCGGCACGCAACCGTGCCGGTCGCGGCGACACCGAGGATCCTCCGGTCAGCTGAACGGTTCAGCCAACGTCCTTCGCTTCCTTGAGCCGGCGGCGTTCGGCTTCCACATCGAACCGGGCGGCCGGCCATTGCGGGTGGATCCCGGTCAAGGTTTCGAGCAGCAAATGCTGGACGGCCACCCGGGCATACCATTTGCGGTTGGCCGGGACGACGTACCAAGGGGCGTGCTCGGCGTCGGTTTCTTCGATGACCCGCTGGTAGGCCTGCATATACTCCTCCCAGAGAAGCCGATCATCAATGTCGTCGGGGGCGAACTTCCAGTATTTGTCCTTGCGATCCAGCCGTTCGGAAAGTCTTTGATACTGCTCCTGCGGGGAAATATGGAGCATGACCTTGATGATGCGCGTGCCTTCGTCTGCGATGCGCTGCTCGAACTCGCGGATCGCCCCGTAGCGTCGTTCGATTTCCTGGTCGGCGGCCAGAGACCTCACCCGGCCGATGAGCACGTCCTCGTAATGCGATCTGTCAAAGACCCCGATCATGCCCGCATGCGGCAGACGGCGTTCGACTCTCCAGAGGAAGTCGTGGCGCTTCTCGGCCGTCGTCGGTGCCTTGAACGATTGCAGCTCCACCCCCTGCGGGTCCACGGACCCGATGACGTGGCGCACGATGCCTCCCTTGCCAGCGGTGTCCATGGCCTGCAGAACCAACAGCACCCTTTCGGTGGCGTCGCCCCCGATCGCCTGCGCGTAGAGGCGTTCCTGGAGGTCATCGAGGCGTTCGTCGGCGGCAGCCAAGGCCTTCCTGCCGTCCTTCTTGCCTCCGGGGAAGCCGGGCTTCGCTCCCGGGTCGGCATCCTGCAAGGAGAAACCCCGACCGGCCCGCAACAGGGACGATAGCGGGTGGGTGACTCCGAAGGATGCCCCGGGAAAGTCCTGGGATTTCTTGTGCTTTGTGCCCATCTGAGGCCCCTTTGCCGTTGCTTCGCCCGGCGGCACCTCCACCGTGCGATCCACTATGCCATCCGGGGCACTCCCCCGATAGCGCCGGAGCGTCCCCGGATGGAAGGGAACGGCTCAGCGGCGGATATCGTCCAGGAACTCGGCGATCCGTCCGATGGCTTCCTCCAGGTCGGGTACCGAGGGCAGGGTCACCAACCGGAAATGGTCTGAGGTGATCCAGTTGAAGGCCCGCCCGTGGGAGATGAGGATCTTCTGCTGTTTGAGCAGGTCCAGGGCGAACTGTTCATCGTTATCGAAACGGAAGACCTCCCGGTCCAGTTTCGGGAACAGGTACATCGCCCCCTGCGCCTGCTGGACCGAAACGCCGTC
Organism: Glutamicibacter sp. BW78; assembly: GCF_002332245.1. NCBI lineage: Bacteria > Bacillati > Actinomycetota > Actinomycetes > Micrococcales > Micrococcaceae > Glutamicibacter > Glutamicibacter sp. BW78. The sequence goes on along the minus strand of NZ_NRGU01000038.1, from coordinate 383,643 downwards.
GATATCGTTGAGCAACCGGTAAGCGGTGTCCCGCTGCTCCTTGAGCCGGCCGCCGGGCAGCAGGAGGTCGTTGATCGATTGGTATCCACCCAGGGCCGTCTGGATCGCGTGTTGCGCCGGGACGTTGGCGCAGAGACGCATATTCGTCAGCAGGTTGATGCCCTCGATGTAGTCCGCAGCCTGATGCCGGGGCCCGGAGATCGCCATCCAGCCGGCCCGGAAACCGCAGACCCGGTAGGCCTTGGAGAGCCCGGAGAACGTCATGATCAGCACGTCGTCGGCCAGGGCCGCCGTGTTGTAGTGCACGGCATCGTCGTAGAGGATCTTCTCGTAGATCTCGTCGGAGAAGACGATCAAGGAATGTTTGCGGGCCAGCTCGAGCATGCCCTCCAGGATGTGCTTGGGGTAGACCGCGCCCGTGGGGTTGTTCGGGTTGATGATCACCAGGCCCTTGGTCCGCGGGGTGATCTTCGCTTCGATGTCCTCAAGATCCGGTAGCCACCCTTCCTCCTCGATATTGAGGTAGTGCACCGGGGTGCCCCCGGCCAGTGAAACCGATGCGGTCCACAGCGGGTAGTCCGGCGCCGGGATGAGGATTTCGTCACCGTTATTCAACAGGGCGTTCAGGCTCAGGGTGATCAGTTCGGAAACCCCGTTGCCCAGGTAGACGTCATCAACGCCGATCGTCTGGATGCCGCGGGTCTGGTAATACTGCGAGACGGCTGTCCGGGCGGAAAAGATCCCGCGGGAATCCGAGTAGCCCTGGGCCTGGGGCAGGTTGCGGATGATATCCACCAGAATCGAATCGGGGGCGTCGAAACCAAAGGGTGCCGGGTTGCCGATGTTCAGCTTCAGAATCCTGTGCCCCTCGGATTCCATCCGTTGGGCGTGCTCGAGGAGCGGGCCGCGGATGTCGTACAGGACGTTGTGGAGCTTATTGGACTGCTTGAACTCGGGCATTGTCCCAGCATATGACAGCAGCGCCGGGTCGTCGTGGAAGGACGACCCGGCGCTGCGGCATCTGTTCTGTGGGGTGCCGGCCTACTTGCCGTCCAGCCCCTTGTCCTTCAGCCACTCGGCTGCGGCATCGGCGGGGTCCAGTTTCGCGTCGCCGGAGACCGAACGGTTCAGTTCAACCAGGTCATCGGTAGTCAATTCGCTGGAGACCTTATTCAGCACCGCAGCCGCGTCCTGGCTGACGACGCCGGAGTTGATCAGCGGAAGGACCTGCTGGGCGATGAAGTTGTCCTTCGGGTCTTCCAAGGAGACCAGTCCGTTGTCTTCGATCGCTGGGCTGGTGGTGAAGATGTCCGCGATCTGGACCTGATCGGAGATCAGCGCCTTGACGGTCAGCGGGCCTCCGCCATCGGCGATGGGTTCGAAGGATTTGGGAACACAGTCGTAGGCCTTCTTCAGTCCGGGCAGCCCGTAGGCCCGCGTCTTGAATTCCGGCGGAGCGCCCAGGACGAGTTTGTCGCAGACCTTCGCCAGATCCGACACGGTCTTGAGGTCATATTTCTCGGCCGTCGCCGAGGTGACGACCATCGAGTCCTTGTCTTCCGCCGCTGAGGCCTTGAGCACGCCCAACCCTTCGGGCACGGCCTTCTTGAGCGCCTCGGTAATCTCCGTATCGGAGACGGCCTTGGCGTCCTTATCGAAGAACAGCAGCAGGTTTCCCGAATAGTCGGGGACGACGTCGGCCGACCCGTCCTTCACGGCGCCGACATAGGCCTCCCGGGCCCCGATGCCCGGTTTGGTGGTCGCTTCGATGCCGGCGCCTTCCAAGGCTCCGGCATAGAGCTCGGCGATGATCTGGGATTCGGGGAAGTCGGCGCTGCCGATGACCAGTGGTCGATCCAAGGCCGATCCCGAAGCCTGTGGGCTATCTCCGGCGAGCGGGTCGGAGCCACTACAGGCCGACAGGCCCAGGGCTGCGACGATTCCGAGCGCTGCCATCAGCCGCACGCGGCGGACCGGACGGGCTCCAGAGGTGTTGATGTGGTTCATGGGGTGCCTCCTGTGTTGGTTCTCAAGCCGGGCGAGACGGCAATCCGTTGGACCATCGCCAGCACCGCATCAACCACAATAGCCAATGCTGCAATGATGACGGCCCCGCCGAAGACCTGGGGATAGTCACGGACGGCAATGCCGTCAATGAGATAGCGGCCCAGACCTCCGAGATTGATGATCGAAACGATGGCGACGGTGGCAATAACCTGCAAGACAGCCAGACGCAGGGCGCCCATGAGGACGGGCAACGCGTTGGGGACCTCGACGGTGAAAAGCACCTGCGATTCCGTCAGGCCCATGGCCCGGGCCCCATCGACGACTCCCGGGTTGACGGCCGAAATACCTGCCGCGATGCCGGCCAGCAGTGGTGGTACCGCCAACAACACCAACGCCCAGATCGGCGGCATGATGCCCAGGGTCCCCGAGAGCAGGATGAACAAGGTGACCATGCCCAACGTCGGCAGGGCACGCAGCATGCCGGATCCGGCAATGACGGCGACCCGGCCCCGGCCGGTGTGCCCAACGTAGAGGCCGATCGGCACGGCGATGACCAAGGCGATGGCCAAGGTGAGACCCGTATAGGCCAAATGCTCGACCAGACGGGTCGGTATGCCTCCGGGACCCGAGAGCGTCCCGGGGCGGGAAAACCATTCGGCGAGTCCGCCCAGTGGGCTGGCAGTGGGCACGGCAGCGGGCAGCAGGGCGATCGCGGCAGTGGAGGCACTCATGCTGCCACCCACCGTGTCGGTCGGGGTGCCGTCCGGGCGCGCTCCCAGGGGGTGAGCATCCGTTGGGCCAGCACCAGGATCAGGTCCATCAACAGGGCCAGCACCAGGGTGGCGACGATGCCCACCCCGACTTCGAAGGTGAAGCTGCGCCGCAGTCCGTCCATGAACAAGGTTCCCAGGTTGTCGATGCCGATCAGTGCCCCCACGCTGACCAACGAGATGTTGCTGACCGATACCACGCGCAATGCGGGGAAGAGGACCGGCAGCGATAACGGCAAGTCCACCGAGAAGAACCGACGCACGGGCCGGTAGCCCATGGCATCGGCGGCTCGCAGGACTGCGGGGTCCACCGATTCCAGGGCGTCGGCCGCGCTACGGACCAGCAGGGCGATGGCATACATGGTCAAGGCGACGATGATGTTCAGCGGGTCCAGGATCTGGGTGCCCAGGATGGAAGGCAGCACCACGAATAAGGCCAGTGAGGGAATCGTGTAGAGCAGGGCGCTGAGCTGGACGACGCCCCACCTCACGGTACGACGGCGCCGGGTTCCATTGATGCGGATCAGCCGGGCCACGGGAATGGAGATCAGGGCAGCGAGCAGCAGCGGCAGGATGGATTGAATGAGGTGGCTACCGGCCAGGCTCAGGATCTCCTGCCAATGACCTTCAAGCCACTTCATCGTGGTCTCTCCCACCGATCTGACGGCCAATTTCCGCGGCGTCCAGAAGTCCGGTTTCGGTTCCGTCCTCGTCCACGGCGAGCGCCAGCCCGGAGAGCGACGTCAGGGCGGCATCCAAGGCGGCACGGACGGTGGACGATCGTGGGATCCGGACGGCGTGTGCCACATCGTCGTCGGTATGCCCGGCCATCGGCTTCCAGTGCAGCTCGGTGGCGGGGCGGAAGGACAGCGCCCTGAAACCGCGGTCGCGGCCGATGAAGTGGGCGACGAAGTCATTGGCTGGGGCCCGGAGTAGTTCGTCGGGTGGGCTGAACTGTTGCAGCACTCCCCCGTTACCCATCACGGCGACGTGGTCTCCCAGCAGAACCGCCTCGTCAATATCGTGGGTGACGAAAACGATCGTCTTGGAGAGCTGGCCTTGCAGGCGCAGCAGTTCGCTTTGCAGCTCTCCGCGGACCACCGGGTCCACGGCGCTGAAGGGTTCGTCCATGAGGAGCACGGGGGGGTCCGCGGCCAGGGCCCGGGCCACCCCCACACGTTGCTGCTGGCCTCCGGAGAGTTGGGCCGGATACCTGCCGGCGAGCTCTGCGTCGAGCCCCACCGTGTCGAGCAGTTCCTTTACCCGGCGACGGTAGTCGGCCTTCGCGGTACCGATGAGTCGGGGCACCGTCGCGATGTTCTCGGCAATCGTGCGGTGCGGCATCAGGCCCCCGGCCTGCATGACATACCCCATGGAACGGCGCAGTTGATAGGGGGCGACGTCGGCGATATTGCGGCCATCGACCTCGATGGTGCCCGAGGTCGGATCCACCATGCGGTTGATCATCCTCAAGGAGGTGGTCTTCCCGCAGCCGGAAGGACCCACGAAGACGGTGATGGAGCCCTCCGGGATCTCCAGGTTGAGATCGGAGACTGCCGGAGCACCGCCGTCGTACTGTTTATTGACGTTCTCAAAGCGGATCATGGACGGCCCCCGTCAACGTGGTGGTGGTGTGCTTTCACTGCCCAGTCGACCCGTGAGGTCCGCTCCAACCGGGACAGCTCCTCGAGGTCGAACCAACCTGCCTGTGAGGTGGTGCCGTCAACTTCGAATTCCAGCTCACCACCGGTGATTTCTGCCGAGTAGAGCACCGCCACGTTTTGCAGTGGTTTATCGGTCGGGTGAAATCTGGATTCGGCAGGTATATGTCCGGCGTCCACGTCCAACAGTCCTGTCAGGCGCACGTCGTAGCCGGTTTCCTCCGAGACCTCTCTGACGGCTCCGTCTTCGATGGCCTCTCCAAGTTCAACGCCTCCCCCGGGCAGCGTCCATCGGGGGGTGAAGCCCGGCCATCTGGAACGCATGTCCCACAGGGCCAGCAAGATTTTGGAGTGACGGACCACCACACAATAGGCGGCCAGCCGTGTATCGAAACCTGTGTCCGGCTCCCGGGGCGCAGTGCTCATGGCCCCAGCGTACTGCGCCGGTCGGCCTCCCGCTCCGCGAACCGGGCCGCATGTGGTGGAATATTGGCATGTCTGCCGCCAAGAAGCCCTCAGGAAGCACCCCGTTGGACGAGGTTGACCGTGTGCTGATCTCCGAACTGCTCGCCGATGCCCGCATCAGTAATGCCGCGTTGGCCCAGCGGGCCGGGATCGCTCCGTCGACGGCCCTGCTGCGCACCCGCCAGTTGGTCGAACGCGGGATCATCGAGGGCTATCACGCTCGACTGCATCTACCGGCGGTCGGCCGGAGCGTCCAGGCGTTGATTGCCGTGAAGTTGCGCATCCACGACCGCGTTCAGATCGACAGGTTCACCGGTGGGGTGCCGCAGTTGCCCGAAGTCCTGTCGATGTTCCATGTCTCCGGCGGCACCGACTACCTGCTCCATGTGGCGGTTCCTTCAACGGAGGCACTGCGTGATTGGGTGCTGGACAACCTGGCGACCGATGAGGCCGTCGGCCATACCGAGACGACGCTGGTCTTCGATCATGTCCAGGGCCAGGCCGGCCCGCTCTGAAGAGCTGGCTGATGCCCCTAGGCGGCGTCGGGCTGCCGGTGGGCCAGCACGCTGATGGCCACCGCCAGGCATCCTGCGGCAATCACTCCGGCGAACCAGGCCACCGCTGCCGGTAAGCCGATCACTCCTGCGACCAGGCCGAGGCACAGGACCGGGACGGCGCTGCCCAGATAGGTCACCACATACACGGTGCTGATCACCTGGGAGTGTCGGGCGGGTTCCACCGCCAGGGCGACGTCGTTGAAGGCCGTGCGGAAGGCGGTGCCTTGTCCGGCACCGGCGAGCAGGCTGGCGGCGATGAGCAATGGCAGGCTGCGTACCGACCCTGCCACGGCAATCAGGACGATCCCGGCGGCCATGACCATCAGTGCCACCGGCAGCAGCTTGCGGTGCGAACGCCCCAGCAGTTGGGCGGCGGCCGAAGCGATCAGGGTCAGGGCGGCCAATGCTCCGATGCCCAGCATCGAGGTGATCCCGAACAGGTCGGCGAAATAGCGCGGGGCCAGCGAGAGCCCGAATCCGAAGAGGGCGAAGCTGAGGAACCCGATGGAAGCCGCCCGGCGGAACTGCACGCGGGCATCGGCTACGGGGCCCAGCCGGCGTGGCCGCAGGGCCTTCACCGCAGCGGCTCCGGGGGCAGGGGCCAGGGCGGGGCGGGCGTGCAGCACCCACAACGGCACCAACACGAGTAGCAAGGCGAAGCCCAACAGGAGGAACGGGGTCAGGTCGGGCCGGGGCAGGACGCCCAGCGCACCGCCCAACAGAGGGCCCGCAGCCACCCCCGACGCCGAAGCCAACAGGGTCAGCCGACTGGCCCACTCGGGGTTGCGGGGCAGGAGTTCACGCAGGGCGGCGCTACTGGCGCCCGTGCAGAGGGCGACGGCCGCCCCCTGCAGGATGCGTCCGAAGATCAGTCCCCCGAGCCCGGTGGCCAGACCGAAGACCACCGCTCCGGCCAGGCCCACGAGGACCGCGAGGACCAGGGCGGCCCGGCGGCCGATGTGATCGGACCAATGACCGTAGAGCACCAACCCGGCGATCAGCGCCAACACATAGGAGGCGAAGGCCAGGGTCACGGCGAACGGCCCCAACCCGAGCTGCTCCTGCAGGAGCGGGTACAGCGGGGTGGCCAGGTTCGCGCCGATGAGCAGAAGCGTCATGGCAGCGAAGGTCAGCAACAGGCGGGCCTTCACCGAGGCATCCCAACCGCGGTTCGGTGCCGTGGGGTGGGCGCGCATACGCAGTTCGCTGATGACGGTCACAAGGCCTCGCAGGGTGGGGTTCGGCGGCGGTGGTCTCCACGGTGGATGTCCCGTTTTGAGCTTCGAGTAATCATTCTGGGTGAGGATGGCCCCAAATATTTCACCTCGAGAGCACTAATTGATGATTTCGATCAAAATTCGACGTGAATGTGATCTACTGGGATGCATCATGGCTACTTTTGATGAACTCGAATTGCGTTTGGTCCTCGCCCTGCTCGAAGAACCCCGGGCGCAGATCGGGGACCTCTCCACCACGTTGGGGGTGGCCCGGAACACCGTGCAGTCACGACTTAAGCGACTCGATAGGACCGGGGTGTTGCGCCACGGCGGACGAGAGGTCGATGTGGCGGCGCTGGGTTTCGACGTGCTGGCGTTCATCACCATCGAGGTCTCCCACCGCGAACTCGACGCCGTCATCGCTGCCCTGAGGACCCAGGAACAGGTCCTGGAGGTCCATGAGATCTCCGGGCGCGGTGACGTGTGGTGCCGCGTCGTCGCCCGGGACACCCACCACCTTCAAAGCCTGCTGCGCTCGATCCTGCGCATGCGCGGGGTGATCCGTACGGAAACCTCCCTGGCCTTGAGCGAACATATTCCCTACCGGGCCGAACCGCTGCTGCGGCACCTCGCGGGAGCCGGCAGGCACTAAGCTGGAAGACGTCCGGACCCGGGATCAAAGACAACGCAGAACGTGGGAGCATCAGGTACTTGTCGGCATTGACACAGCGGTTGCAGGAGATTTCCGGCATGCCGCAGCCGGACCCACTGGCCTCGCCCGCCACGGCCCATGGCTGGCTTGAGCTGGCCTACGACCGCGCCTACTCGGAAGACCATCCCGGTGCCGCGCGCGCGGCGGCCGCGGGACTGGACATCCTCCGCCCCCTGTTGACCGGTTCCCCGGCGGCTCCTGCCCCCGAGGTGGGCCCCATCCCCGCCGGCGAGTCCCCCGCCCTCGAAACGGCGTTGTCGTTGCTCGGGGTCCTGGCCTCGGTCCAGCAGCTCGACGGAAACCTCTCCGATGCCGAAGAGGCCGCCGCCCGACGCATCGTCCTGTTGCGCGCGGCCCAACGGACCCATCAGGCAGACCTCGAAGAGCATCTGGGAGGACTCCTCTTCCGGGAACCCCTCCCGGAGGAAACCGCCATCCTGCAGGCCGCTCTGGCCACCCATGCGGCTTCGGGCGCCAGCGCCGATGTCCTAGCCGATGCCCGGCTGCCCCTGGCCGTGGTGCGTTTCGAAGGAGGCGACGAAGCGGCGTTGGAGGAACTGCAGCGTTGCGCCGACGACTACCGTGATGGCGGCCGCCCCGAAAGTGAGGCAGGGGCCCTGCTGTATCTAGCCCACGGATTCGCCAAACACGGTCGGCAGCCAGAAGCCATTGAAGCGGCCGACCGTTTACTGGCCCTCCAGACGAACCTGGCGATGCGGGCAGCGATCTGGATGGTCAAGGCCTCCTGCCACCACGAGCTGGGGCATCCGGTGGAGGCCGAAGGCTGCGCCGTTGAGGCGTTGGAACTGTATTCGGTGACTGGGGTCCGCCGCGGGGCGATCTCCGCCGCCGCCTTGGTGGCCAATTTCGCCTCGGCGGATCTGGATCAGGACGCAGCGATCACCGCCTGGCGGATCGCCGTCGAACAAGCCGAGCGCGGCGAATTCGAGGAAACCTGGGCCATCCGCCTCGCCTTGGGCAACCAGTTATTGGAAGCCGAGGAGTTCCTGCTCGCCGAAGAAGTTCTCGAATCGCTCGCCCATCTCTTGCAGGCCCGTGGGCGAGAAGACGACGCGGCCCGGACGTTGATGTCCCTCGGGCACTGCCTGCGTCACCAGGACCGCGAGGTCGATGCCCTGCAGGCCTGGGAAAAGGCCGCCGCCGGGTTCGAGGCGTCGGGTCTGGCCGGGGATGCCGCCCGCGCCCATCTCAGCGCCGGCACGCTCCTATCAGACGCCGAGGATCCCGGTGCCTGCCTGGGGCATTTCTCCCGGGCCACCGAACTGGCACGTGCTTGCGAAGATGATCCGACCGTGCTCCCGGTCGCCCTGCATGCTTACGGCCATGCCCTCTCCGAAAGCGGGGATCCTGCCGGTCTGGTGATCCTCGCCGAGGCGATCAAACTCGCGGACGAGGATGGGGCGGATTGGCATCAGGCCGATTTCCGGGATACCCGCGCCCGCTCTCTCTGGGCCCTAAACTACCCCACCGAGGCCGTGGCCGCCGCGCTGGAGGCCGCCGACCTGTTCCGGGTGGCCGAGGACACCGATGGGGCCGGCAATGCCGAACTTTTTGCCGCCCATGTGCTGTCCCAGACGGACCGCGGGGATGAGGCCGTCCAGTTATACCGTCTGATCGCCGCCGAGCATCGCCAGAGCGTAGCGCACTTCTATGCGGCCCAACGTGGTCTCTCCGAGGCACTCACCACCATGGAATTGCCGGTTCAGGCCAAGGAGGCGGCCGATCTGGCCAACCGGGCTCTCGTGGAGGCACAGGAGACCTACGCCCGCGACGATGAGGACCCGGAGGGGGAAGCTCCGGAGAACGAGGAAGCCCTGCCCGAGACTGCCGACCCAGCGGATCCCGTCGAGGATGCCGAGCCAAAGAACCTTCCTGAGGATCCGGAGCAGGGTTAGCTGCCCGCGCCTAGCCGGCCAGCTCGGCCAGCCTGCGGGCCATCTCCAGCCGGGCTCGCGCTTCCCGGTCCCAGGTCCGCATCCCCGGCCTTCTGGCGCCGGCAATCAGGGAAACGGCCACCGCAGCGGCCCGTGCATACAGGCAGCGGGCGTCGACCTCCCGGGAGAATTCGGCTCCCCAGACTTCCAGCGTGGACCAGATGGCCGACTCACGCTGCCGGTTTCGGCCCCCCAGCGCAGGAATCATGCCCAGGTGTCCCAGCAGGCAGGCGAGGTCATCGACCCGGTGTCCCGGTCCCACCGAGTCCAGATCCAGCAGCCCACTGACCGTTCGGCCCTCCATCAAGACGTTGGCTTCATAGAAGTCACCGTGCACCGGAACGACCGGCCCGGGGTCCTGGGCGTCGATCACCTCTCGAAGGTGTCGGGATAACGCGGCGATCTGCTGGACGTCCTCCGGCAGGGCGCAGCCGGCCGCGTGGGCGTAGCGGGCCAACCGGTCCGTCCAGGACGGGCGGCGGGGAAGCTCGAGCACTGCCGCGGGGAGTCGATCCAGCAGGGATACCAGTGTGGCCGGCTCCAGGCCTCCTGCTCCGTCCAGACGCAGTGCAGCACCGAGCGGTTCGCCGGGAAGCCCTGCCGTGGCCACGACCGAGTGGGCCACCGGGCTGATGACGTCGGCCACGGGCAGGCCGGCATCGGCGAGCAGCCGATGGCGCAGCGCCAACGGTTCTGCCTGGCCGGGACGGAGAACCTTCAGATACAGCCTGCGGGTTGCCACCACCGGTCCGGGGGTCGAGAAGTCGGCGCGGAAAACGGCCCGGCGCAAGGGACGGTAGGTCATGGTCCGCAGGCCCGTCAGCCGATCGCCCTGACCCCAGAGCCGCTGGGCTTCGGCAGCGACCCCGGCCCGGGCCAGTCCGGGCAACCGGGGGTCCTGCGGGTGGAGCCAGCTGGAGATGCGGAGCGGACCCTTGGCTTCGGCAGTGTCCTGGGGGGCTGGCAGGTGGGATTGACGCAGCCCGGGCGTCGCTTCCAGCGGTTCGGTGCTCAGGCCCACGAACTGTTCTGTCGTGCCGCGGCGAAGCGAGTAGACGGCGCTGGCTCCGGCGCCGGGACGCAGCTGAAATTGGACCTGACGGGCCGTGTCGACCACGCGGGCTTCGAAGCGGTCCGCCCAGATCTGGGCCATCAGTGTTTCTGCGTGGCGGCCCAGGGCCCCTGCCTGTTCGGCGTCGGACCATCCGGGCTGCATGGGTGGGGACCGCTGTTTCGGCTACCGCCGGTTCAGGCCCTGCGGCGTTGCAGGACGGCGTCGAGATTCATGCCACTGCTCTGCGCTGTGGGGCGACGGCGCGGAGCTTCGGGGACGGCCCGGACCTCTTCGCCGCGCTCGGCCCGTTCCGCCTGTTCGGCCAGTTGGGCTTCCTGTTCGGCGATGCGGGTCTGCGCCAGGATGCTGGTGGCCTTCTGCGGTTTCTTTTCCTCGCCGGCCGGCAGTGGCTCCGGGGCCGGACGTTCGGCCTTGGCGGCCCCAACGTAGGTCGGTTTCGGTACGGCGACCGGTTCCCATGTTGCGGGGGCGGTGGCGGCAGCCAGCGGGGCATGGTGCCGGACGCTCCCGTTTGCTTCGGGGGCTTGGGCCGCTGCGGTCTCCTGCTCACGGGCGTCGAAGACCTTGGTTGCCTGACGCCGGATCACTGGCTCGGCAGGCTGGGTGTCCATGGCTTCATGGAAGATCGCGTCCATGCGGGCCAGAACCTTCCGCCGACGGTCCCGCACCGCGAGGGCCCTCAACCCCATGAAGGATCCGACGAGCACGATCAGCCCGACGAGCGGGACGAATCCCGAGAGGATTCCGAACGGGGCCAGCAGGCCCCCGACGACCAGGGCGAGCGCAGCCAGCACGCCCGTCAGGGCGATGGCCAGTCGACCGTATCGGATCCGGAAGACTGCCGTGGTCGGTGCGGCGGACCGGGTCCGTGCGGGCGTTGCCATGGTGTTCCTCCGGGGACGTTCGGTGTCGTGGGTTCGGGTGTTCTTGGGGGCCGGTGCCGGCTGCAGATCGGCCGGATCGGGGCCGACCCTTTCCACGGTTTCCTCCGCTTGGCCGGGCGCTGATGTGAAGGCTTCGTCGAGGGTCGAGGCGAGGACGAGGGCGGGCTCGCCGGTGCGCCGACCGCGACGGATGAGTGAGGGGACGATGAAGGCGAGCAGCACGGCGATCATGGCCGCCAGAACCACTGAACTTTCGACTTGGATGTCCACACCTCGACGTTACGTGGCCCACCGTGCAGGTGTCGGCATTGACCCCGGTGTGTCCGGCCTGAAGTCGGTCTTTGACCCCGAGGTGACCTGCGGTTCAGTGTGTGGCGGCGTCCCCGAGCCAGCGGTGGAGCAATCCTTCGGGCACCTCTTCGGCGGTCAGCGCGAAGGCTCGGTGGTCGCTCCAGGCACCGTCAATATGCAGAAAGCGTTCGCGCAGGCCTTCATCACGGAACCCCAGCTTCTGCACCACGCGCAGACTGGAGGCGTTTTCGGGCCGAATATTGATCTCCATCCGGTGCAGCCCCAGCGTCGAAAAACAGTAGTCGGTGGCCAAGGCGACGGCATGCGGGGTGATTCCCCGGCCAGCGCGGCGGCCATCCACCCAATACCCCAGCGATGCGCTCAGCGCCGATCCCCAAAGAATGCCCGATACGGTGAGCTGGCCGACCATGGTCGGTTCACGTCGGTCGCTGGTACGCAGGCCGATCGCCCACGGAAGGGTCAGACCGGCCCGGGCCTGACGGTTCAGTGACGCAACCATGTCACGGTAGCTCGGCAACGGCCCCTCGGGACGCGGGGAGGTGGCTTCCCACGGTTGTAGCCATTCGGCATTGCGACGTTTCAGCGCCATCCATTCGGCCTTATCCCGGTAGCGCAGCGGCCGCAACACCAGATCACCGCTTTCCAATGCCACCGGCCACGAACCGGTCCCGAATCCCATGCTGTTAGCTTATCCGCAGCACCGCAGTTCCGAGGCCGCGGCGCCGCGTCACTTCAGCCGGGTAGCGGCTTCATCCTCGGCTTCGTGTAGCCACTGCCTTACCATCGAAGGGTGGAGACGATGTCGAAGGCGGCGGCCCGTACGCATTTCAGGGCCCTGCGTGCCGAAATGGATCCTGAACGACGCCGGCAGGAAGCTCTCGGCATCACCTCGGTTCTGCTCAGCTGGTTGGGTGAGGAGCGGAAGCGCACCCTGACCTCTGTTTTGTCTTTCGGCACCGAACCTGACACGGCAGCGCTTTTGGAGACGTTGCATGGTCTTGGCCACCGGATCCTGGTCCCCATCTGTGAGCCCGGGCGACAGCTCTCCTGGGCCGACTGGTACCCTGCGGTTCCCATGGCCCGGGCTACGGTGGCACCAATCGATGAACCCGTCGGGGAACGTCACGGGGTGGAGGTGATGGACGACGTCGATGTCGTCCTGGTCCCCGCACAGGTCGTGGATCCCGCTGGCGGGCGGTTGGGCCAGGGCGGCGGGTATTACGACCGCTTCATCGCTTCGCTGGCCACCCGCCCGACCCGTCCGGTGCTCTTGGCGATGGTTTACGAACATGAGCTGGTCCCGGAGGGGAGCTTCGAGGTCGGAGAGCTGGACCAACCGGTGGACGGGGTCATCACCGCCGCGGGAATCAGCTGGATCGGTCCTCAGCGCACCGTATGAGGTAGAATTGGCACTCGACGGATGTGAGTGCCAAAAAGGCCTCGATGGACCGCACAGGCCCTCCGCCGAGACCAGTGCAACGAAGGAAGATCATGCCTACATATGCCTACGCCTGCAAGGATTGCGGCCACACCTTCGACACCGTGCAGTCCTTCAGCGAGGATTCGCTGACCGAATGCCCCGAGTGCCATGGATTGCTGCGTAAGAAGTTCAACAGCGTCGGTGTTGTCTTCAAGGGGTCGGGCTTCTACCGGACGGATTCACGGAATAGTTCCAACGGTTCCGCCCCGGCGAGCACGGAGTCATCCTCCGGGTCCAAGACCAGCGGATCGGATTCTTCCTCCACCGCGGATTCTTCCTCCAGCTCCTCGTCGAGTTCTTCGGCGGCCGCGTCCTCGGATTCTTCCTCCGCCTCCTCCGCGGGGCAAAAGGTCTCCTCGAACTCCTGACCGGCACCCCACAGGTGGACTGGGCTTCCATCGGCGGCGCCCTCATCCACAGCCGGCATCTACTGGGCGGACACTACGGCCCGTTGAGCTTCTACTGGAAGCATGAGAAGCAGAGAACGCCGGATGGCAGCCAGCGGCCGAAGCACCGGGTACCGGCGCTCCTGGCGTGAAGTACTGGCCCGTTATCGCCGCCCGCTGGTTGCTGCCTTGGCCGCGTTGACGGTGGCCGTTGCCCTCTCGGCCGTGGCCCCCGAGCACACCGATACGTCTGCCGTCGTCGTTGCTACCCGGGATCTTCCCTCGGGAGCCGTGCTGGATGCCTCGTCGGTACGGGTCGCCCATTTGGCGCGTGAGGCCCTGCCGCCCGGCATCCTCGATGACGTCGAAGCCGTTCTCGGGCAACAATTGGCTTTTCCTGCGGCCTCGGGCTCTCCGGTGGCTTCGGCCATGCTGGTCGGACCGGGGCTCCTGACGGGAACAGCTTCCGGGACCGTCGCCGTCCCCGTCAGGCCCAGCGATCCCGAAACCATTGGGCTGCTCTCCCCCGGCCAACTCGTCGACGTCGTCCTCAGCCAAGGCAATGGCTATGAACGGGCCGTTGACTCCAAGGTCATTGCCCGCAAGGTCCCGGTGTTGTGGGTGCCCACCGGTTCGGCCGACACCTGGCTCGATTCGGGACAGGCTGCGGGCATGGTCGTCGTCGCCGCATCACAAGAGGATTCGGCTGCACTGGCGGGGGCTGCCGCCCGCGGACGGATCTTCCTGGTCCTCGTCGGCCCCGGTGTCCCCTAGCCCCAGTGCGGAGGACGCTGTTCGCGCAACCACTGGTCGTGGCTTCCCTCGCTATCGCCCCAGCCCCGCGGGTCATCGTCACCGGCCCGGGTCGGGAGCACCGGATCGAATCCCTGTCCTGCGGTGCGATCTGCTGGAGCACCAGCACCTAGATCGGCGGCGTGACGGCCGGCGGTGGACGTTTCATCCTGGCCGGCCCGGCTCTGATCCTGCTCGTCGGCTCCCATGTCATCCTCCCGATGGTGGTGGGTATCTGCCGGGTCATCCAGACCCAGGTAACGTGCCATAGTGGAGGCGATGCTGGCCGGGTCCGAGAAGACGTCGATCGTCCACAAGGGGATATAGCGCCATCCCATGGTCTCCAGGAGTTGCGGGCGCAGACGGCTGCGTTCACGCACGGTCATGTTCCGGTACTCTTCGGTCCCATCGGAGACGACGGCCAACGGCAGCTCGGCCCCTGCGCTCGTATCCGCTGCCTGGGCGGCAAGATCCAGTACACCACGGTAGCGTTCCTTCACGATGGCCCCGGCGGCTTCGAGCCGCTCCTTCAGATCCGCTACCAGCGGGTCCTCCAAGGGGTGCCCATCACCGGTGACACCTGATTCGCCGGAGAGCACACGGCCCACCAACTCGATGAATTGTCGGGCCCCGCCGGTCACCCGGTCCATATCCATGTCCTCGGGTGCCACGGCGCTGACCAGATGCAGCAGGTCGCGTGAACGTGTCACCCCGGTCACGAAGAGCTCGTCGCCACGTTCCGAGGACAGTGCACCGAAATCGTGCAGGCTCTTGCCATGCGGGGTCCGCCCGTAGCCGAGCGAGAAGATCACGGCATCACGGACCAACCCGTGGGCACGTTCCACCGAAGAAACCTGGAAGGCTTCCACGCGTTCCTTGAAGAAGGGCTGCGCCCCCGGATGGTTGGGCAGCTGCAGGGAAATGGCCTCGGCGATCCTGGCGGCGTGACGCTGGTTCGCGGCGATCACTGCCAGGGAACGGTGCGGCCGGCGGCGGATATGGCTAAAGACCAGATCCACGACCCGGTTGACTTCAGCGACGGTCGTCTCCACCGATTCCCCGCCCGAACCGGGCATCCCTGTTCCGTCCGGAACATAGTCCACCGACAGCGAGGGGGTTCCCCCGGACATCGCCCGGGCGGCCGGCAGCCGGTGCAGCGATCCCGAATAGTAGGCACGCCCCAAGGCTTCGGTCAGTCCCTCATCGACGCCCCGGTACACGGTGCGCAAGCGCCGCAGGGGCAGCACGGTGGAGAGTTCCTCGAAGGTGCTGGCTGGTTCGTGGGGTGCACGGGCCGAGGCGGTGGGATCGACCGAGACGTTGAAGCCACGCGGTTTGCCCAGCATGGCGTCGCCGAAGGCGATGACCTGTCCCGAACGGCTGATGGAGCCCACCGCCGAACGGAGCGACAGGGCATCAGCATCGAGCAGGATCACTGCGTCGAATTCGACATCTTCGGGGACGACGGCGGGGATCAGTAGCGGGGATCCGATCCAGACGGGGACCAGGGCGTTGACCAGTCCGACCCCCAGACCGGCGACGTCCTCCAAGGTGGGCTCGCCGTTCTTGAGCAGGGAACGCAGTTCACGGGAGGCGGCCCGGTGGTCGGCCAAAGCTGCCTTCCACCGTTGGGCCAGTTGCCACCTCAGGCGTGAGGCGCCCGAAGCGATATGGGCGTTGTCGGCCAGGCGGTATTCGGCCTCAAGTCGGCGCAGGCTCGCGCCGTCGGACATGGCCAGGTATTCGTCACCGGAGATCATGGCCTCCAAGGCCGACTGCCACCAGGCCAGATCCAGTTCGGCAGCCACCTCATCGGCGTCGACTTCGCGTTCGGCCAGATCCTCGAGCAGTTCACCGAGTCCCTGTTCACGCAGTTGCTCCAGGACCAGGGTGCGTTCGGGCAAGACGTGCAAGGCGTTCTCGTCGTCAACGAGGTCCTTCAGCCGGGTCACCAGCTCCTCCAGCGGCAGGTGCTGCAGTTCGTCATCGGCGTCCACGGGGGCCAGGGCCTCATCGAGTCGGGCAATCCGCGCTGCGGCGTCGAGGTAGGCCTTATTCAGTTCGATGAGTCCGGTGGGAACCTTGGGATGCCGCTGGCTCGTGGCATAGCTATTCCACATTTCGCGCTGCTGCTGGACCTCGATGATGGAGGTGTGCAGATCGGAGATATGTACACCGGGGCGCACGTATTCCTTGGCCACACGGCGAAGCCGCGAACGGGTGATGGAGCTCATCTCGATACCGCGTTCGCGGCGCCACGAGGAGCTGGCGGTGGCGCTGATGAGGTCCTCGACCGAACGGTCGAAGATATCCGGTTCGAATTTGTCCAGGGACCCGCGGACAGCCACCAGCAGGTCCAGCTGGGCACCCCATTCCACGAAGGTCTCCCCCAGGGTGATTTCTGAGTGTTCGGCGACCTTGAGCATCTGGGCGTGCAGTTTGGGCAGGTCTTCGGCCAGTGAGCTGGCAATCTCCAAGGCGTCATCGGTCTCCCGACGATTGCGTAGGCGCGCCCCGTACCAGGGGCTGGCCGTGGTGGAGGCGGTGAAACTGCCGACTTCGGCAGCCCGGCGCAGTCGCACCGCTGTTTCTTCGCGGTCGCTGATGCTGTCCAATACGGAGCGTTTGAGCCGAACCGAGGTGGCCGGTGCCGGGTCCATGGAGGTGAGGCGGGCCAGTTCCTGCATCGCCTGGTAGGGCGAACATCCCCAACGGCTGCGCACATCGTGGAGGGAGTTCACGTGGTCCAGGAGGGCATGGCGGTGCTCGGTCAGACGCTGGTGGAGCTGACCCAGCTGTGGTTCGGCGGCACGTTCGTTCCGCAGGATCGCCTGGGTTAGCTGGTCGCGCAGTTCCTCGGGCCCGACCTCTGGCGACAGGCGCAGGGCCATGGAGGCCAGATCAAGTTCGGCCAATTTTTCGGTCAGGCTCCGCGCGGTTTCCCGGCGTTCGGCCACGATGAGCACCCGTTTGCCTTGGCCGGCCAAGATCGCCGCGGCGTTGACGGCCGTTTGGGTCTGCCCGGTTCCGGGTGGGCTGGAGACGACGACGGATTCCCCGGCATCGACCAGGTCGAGGACCTCCTGCTGGCTGGCGTCCGCGTTCAGGACCAGGGCCTCGTCCGCGGGATGACGTTCGTCGCTGCTCAGGACGGTGACCTCGGGTTCCTCCACGACGACTTCCTCGCCGGCGTCCTCGTCCAGCAGGCGGGAAATCACCGGGTGGGTGACGTCGATGCGCGAGGGGTCGGCGGGATCTGCCAAATCAGCGAAGGTCGATACGAGCAAACGGTGTTCGATGACGGTTCCCGGCAGGGAAGCCACCTGCTCCCGCAGGGTGTCCAACGCGCGGCGCGGATCGAACCGGGCGGTCATATACGCGGCGCCTTCGAGGGCCTCCACGTCGATGTCCAGTCCTTGCTGCTCCTGGAAGTAGCGCACCAGCGCCGGGTTCACCTGGGCTCGCCCGGCCAGCTGGACTTCGTCTTCTTCCTGTCCTTCCCGCTGGGTCAACGAAATCCGCCCGAGCATGATCGGGGCGCTGAACTGTTCGGAACGACCATCTTGGACAGCCCGCCAGGTCGCCACGCCGGAAGCGAGGTATCCCACATCGATGCCGCGGTCCTCGGAGAGTTCGCGGATCTTCGCGCGCAATGCCCGTGCGGTGCGGCGGCCCTGGTTATAGGCGTCGACGTCACGCAGGAGCATGGACAGGCGGGTGCGCCGGCCGGCCAGGAACTGTGCCAACCCCGAGGGGTGGGCGTGGGTGATGTCGATGCAGTTGGACGTCGAACCGGCAAAGCGCAGCAGGGTATCGGTTCCCGCACCCGGACCGAGCTTCTCTAGCCAATCGGTCAATGCTGCCTCGCCTTGTTGCGTCCCTACCACCGGAACACCACCTTCCTCACATTTGGTCCCCCGTCAGAACCCGCCCAGCGCGGGGTGATGGAGATCGGCCAGTACGCAATCCTCAGCGCACGCCACTACTTAAGGTACGCGACCCCGGCACCTCGGTGCTTGATCGCAACACGTCCACGACGGGTTAAGCCAGCGAAGAGAGGGCCTGATGCCCTCCCTTCACCTCAGCCCAGGCCCCGACGGGGCCGTGGGCCTACTCCCATTCGATGGTTCCCGGGGGCTTGCTGGTGACGTCCAAGACCACCCGGTTGACCCCATCGACCTCGTTGGTGATCCGGTTGGAGATCCGCGCGAGCAGATCGTAGGGCAGCCGTGACCAGTCCGCGGTCATGGCGTCCTCGGAGGACACCGGACGCAAAACGATCGGATGCCCGTAGGTGCGGCCGTCGCCTTGAACGCCGACCGAACGCACGTCGGCCAACAGGACGACGGGCATCTGCCAGACCTCCTGATCAAGCCCGGCGTTGGTCAGTTCCGCGCGGGCGATGGCGTCGGCCTTGCGCAGCAGCTCCAGCCGTTCCTCATCCACCGAGCCGATGATGCGGATGCCCAGCCCCGGGCCGGGGAAGGGCTGACGCTGCACGATTTCGGCTGGCAGGCCCAATTGGGCTCCGACGGCACGAACCTCATCCTTGAACAGTTCGCGGAGTGGTTCGACGAGCTCGAACTGCAGGTCCTCGGGCAGACCACCGACGTTGTGGTGGCTCTTGATGTTTGCAGCACCTTCGCCGCCCCCGGATTCGACGACGTCGGGGTAGAGGGTGCCTTGGACCAGGAAGCGCACCGGTTCGCCGGTATCTGCTGCTTCGGACATGATCGCTGCCTCGGCGGCTTCGAACGCGCGGATAAATTCGCGGCCGATGATCTTACGTTTGGTTTCGGGGTCGGTGACGTCCTTCAACGCGCTCAGGAAGCGTTCACGTTCGTCCGCGACATGCAGCTTGGCGCCGGTGGCCGCGACGAAATCGCGTTCAACCTGTTCGGCTTCGCCTTCGCGCAGTAGTCCGTGGTTGACGAAAACACAGGTCAGTTGGTCGCCGATGGCTTCCTGGACCAGCGCTGCCGCGACGGCCGAATCAACACCGCCGGACAGACCGCAGATCGCCCGGCCGGAACCGACCTGCCCGCGGATGCGGGCGACCTGCTCCTCAAGGATGTTCCCGGTGTTCCAGCTCGGTTCCAGGCCGGCACCGTTGAACAGGAAGTTCTCCAGAACCCGCTGCCCATAGACCGAGTGCTTGACCTCGGGGTGCCATTGGACGCCGAAGAGTCGTTTGTCTTCGTTGGCGAAGGCCGCCACGGGGGCGCCTTCGGTGGAGGCCAGGACGTCGAAGCCTTCCGGTGCTTCGTGCACCGAGTCGCCGTGGCTCATCCAGACCTGCTGGTCCTCCGGCAGTCCGGCCAGCAGGGAGCGTGAGACCCCGGTGGAGGTGGCATCGGTGGACCCGTATTCCCGCAGGCCGGTCTGGGCGACTTTTCCGCCCAGGGCGTTGGCCATCGCTTGGAAGCCGTAACAGATGCCCAAGACCGGCACACCGGCCTCGAAGAGGTCTGAGCCGACGCTCGGGGCACCGTCAGCGTAAACGCTGGAGGGCCCGCCGGAGAGGATGATGGCCGCTGGATTCTTGGCCAAGATCTGCTCGGTCGTAAAGGTGTGCGGAACGATCTCCGAATACACATTGGCCTCACGGACGCGGCGTGCGATCAGCTGCGCGTACTGGGCTCCGTAGTCGACGACCAGAACCGGCTGGTGCTCTGGGGTGGGTGCTGGGTTGCTCACGCGCTCCAGCTTAGTCGCCAGCGGGCGTCGACCGCACCTTCACCCTCGGGACCGCGTTTTTCCTCAGTAGCGTTTGGCCGCCTCGGGGTGTTCACGCAGCTCCCGTTCGACCTCCCCGTGGACCTTTTTTTCCATGTAGAACGAGAGCAACGGCACGACCCCGCCCAGGGCGATCGTGATGAACCGGCTGAAGGGCCAGCGCATTTTGGACCACAGGTTGAAATCGGCCAGCAGGTAAATCACGTACATCCAGCCGTGGACGATCAACACCGTGGTGGAGAGGTTCAGCGAGCCGAGGTAGGCCTCGAAGCTGAAGGCATATTTGGCGATCATCTCCACGCAGAGCAAGAGCAACATCACGCCGGTGGCGTAGGCGAGCACGCGATAGAAGGTTGCTGCCGTGCGGATTTGTGCTGGCGTTCCGGCGAAGCGGCGCTTGCGGGGTGCTGGACTGGGTTGCTGGGTCACTGCTGGTCCTCATGAGTCGGGGGGTTGGTTGCTGCCTGGGCTTCGGCCAGAGCGTCTTCGATGTCTTCTTGTTGACGCCGGTAGTCGTCGACGACCAGACGCCACCAGAGGAAGACGGCAAAGCCTGCGAAGACGACCCATTCGATGCCGTAGAAGATATTCAGCCAGTTCAGTGGCTGTTCTTGGGGTTGGGGTCCAACAGTGACCTCGTCCAACCCGACGGACGTCGCACCAGCGTCCGCCCCATCGGGGCCGGTGACCTGGGAGGCGACGATGAAGCCGCTATAGGAAGGCACGTCCCAGATGTTGATGAGTTCGGCGACCGAGAGGGAGCGCAATGCCGGATCGCCATCGGGCTTCTGGTCGATCGGCGCTTCGGTGGGAAGCAGCCGACCGGTGACTTCCAGCTCGCCGGCCGGAGCGGCCGGCGGCGTCGTCGATTCGGGCTGCCAGCCCCGGACAACGGGGATCGTGTTCTTATCCGGTGCACCGTCGACGGCGAAGGCAGAGACGACCCAGAATCCCTGGGTTCCGTCTTGGACACGGCCTCTCACCAGGACTTCCTTATCCTTCAGAAAGCGCCCCTTGGCTGTCACGACTTGGTCAGCAACCGATTCGAACATCACCGTTTCGGGCTCGAAGTGGTCGGTCAACGGCACCGATGATTCGGTGGTGGATACCGGCGGCGGCGGCGCATCCTGGGATCTGGAGAACTGCCACTGGCTCAGCAGCACGAAGCCGCTCGCCAACAAAAGGGCCCCCAGCAGAGCGAGGATCCATTTGGGCTTCAGGGCAGTCTTCAACACACACCCAACCGTACTTCGATTGCTTGTAGAAGAGCGAATGCACCGGCGGCATAGCCCACAAAAAAATATGTCAAGAACATATTGACACCACGTCAGTGTCAAGGAAATATTGACGCCATGCTTTCTTCTCCCTCCACCGACCGTCACCCACGGAAGACGAACCGGAGGATTCCCTGGGTCATCGCGGCAGCCACGATCGCCGTGTTGGTGGTCGCCGCACCGCGCGCCCTGCCCGCGGAGGCACCCGCCGGCGACCACGGGTTGGCCACCCGAATTACCGAAGGCCCCGGGGCACCTTCGGGAGACTTTGCTGCCGCCGTCATCCACGACGGCACGGTGGACTTCGCCGGGCGCGGGGCCGACGAGCACACGGCCTTCGAGGTCGGTTCGATCAGCAAGGTCTTCGGCGGGATGCTGCTGGCCGATGCCATTGACCGCGAAGAGGTCACCGCCAACACGACGCTGGGAGAGGTCTTCGGCTATCCCACCGACGGTTCCGGGGCCATCACCCTCCAACAACTCGCGACCCACACCTCCGGCCTGCCCCGCATGCCGAGATCGGTACCCTTTTTCGTCGGAGGCTTCCTTGCACAGTTCGCCAACACGAATTCCAGCGCCCAGTCCGTCGACGAAGTGATCAAGCTGGGACGCAACTCCCACCCGGATGAGGATCCCGGCTTCGCCTATTCGAACTTCGGAGCGGCCTTGCTGGGGCAGGCACTGGCCCAGGTCGCGGGAACCAGTTATCCCGAACT
This sequence comes from Glutamicibacter sp. BW78, assembly GCF_002332245.1. NCBI lineage: Bacteria > Bacillati > Actinomycetota > Actinomycetes > Micrococcales > Micrococcaceae > Glutamicibacter > Glutamicibacter sp. BW78. The sequence goes on along the minus strand of NZ_NRGU01000038.1, from coordinate 361,644 downwards.
CGTCAAGGAGCGGATCACCGGTCCGCTGGGGATGGACCGCACCTGGGTTCAGCCGGTGGATGCCGGCACCAGCTCTGCCACGCAGGGCTCAGCACCACGGTTGCCAACGCCGATGGCCACCGGGCATCTGGCTTCCGGACATGTTGCCGCCACCTGGCCCATGGATGGGTTCGCACCGGCCGGCGGAATCCATTCCACGGCAGGGGACCTGGTGCTGTTGGCTCAAGCAGTACTCGATGGGACCGTCCCCGGCAGAACGAGCCTGGACCCGGTTGCTGACAACGCAACCGACGGGAAGGTGGGGCTGGCCTGGATGATCACTTCCGGAACCGGCCAATCATCGGATGACCACGAAGTCATCTGGCACAACGGGATGACCGGCGGCTTCGCCACCTACCTGGGTCTGCAACCAGACGCGGACCGCGCCGTCGTCGTACTCTCGGGCACGGCCCTCGGCGTGGACGAAGCAGGACTCGATCTCTTGAACGGAGGCAACCGATGAGCACCGTGATCAGCTACGCGGTTCCCTTCATCCTGCTGGCCTTGACGGCCCCCTGGTGCCTGCGAATGCTGCGCACGACGAACGCGGAACCGGCGCTGAACCGCATCACTCAGTTGACGGGCATGACGGCCCTCGCAGCTTTGGGAGCGGTGGTCCTCCGGGCCGGCATCGTCCCGTTGTGGTCCTGGTATCCCACCGCTGTGGCCGTGGGCGTGGGCGCCATTGCCCTCAGCGTCCGCTGGCCGGTCCTGGTCCGTAGCGGCGCCGCTGAACGGAGGATCCGCACCGTCGTGTCGCTCGTAATCAATGGCGCGCTTCTGGTAGTGGTGTCATATGGATTCCTCCGCTGACGACCCGGCCGAGACGACGGCTCGGGCTCGCCGTGCTGAGAAGCTGGCGGCCCGGCTCGCGGACCCTCTCGAAGCGGACGGGGCCGTGACCGCCCTCCGGCAGGCCGAGGAGTTGAAATACCTGGCCGGTGACCTCCTGACCGCCGCGGCATCCCGCGCCCATGATGCCGGTCTGAGCTGGCAGGACATCGGCAACCAGCTGGGCATCTCGCGGCAGGCCGCTTATCAGCGATTCGCTTCCGGTAGCTCGGCCGACGACGGACGACGGCGAGAAGACCGCGAGCTCGTCCAACAGATCAGGGAGCTTTTCGCGGCCATCGATTCTGGTGACATCGATCGGATCGGCACCGAATTCACCCCGCGCATGCTGGCCCAGGTCCCCCCATCCACCGTGAGGGCACTCTGGGCCGATGCCGTCGACTCCCTGGGTCCCTTCGACCGCCTGACTGCGGCCACGGTACGGCGCAATGGTTCCACGCGCTTCGTGCACTGTTCGCTGGTCTTTGCCGACGGCCTCCTCGAGGGGCGGGCGGCAGTGGACCGCTCCGGCAAGGTCGCCGGTCTGCTGATCACCGATCCGGGGTTCACGCCGCCGGCGGGCTGAACCTGGCCGGCAGCAACTGCCGCACCGTGGAACGACTAGACGTCGGTGAAGTCGACCGTGGAATTGATCAGGTCGGCAATGACCTCGGCGTCGTAGGCGCGCCGCAGGGATTCGCGGAAGGACGGCTTGACCAGGCTGCGGGCCAGGGTCGCCAAGACCTGCAGATGCAGTGAATAGCTTCCCGCGGGGGTCGCCAGCAGCAGGACGACCGTGGCCGGCCCGTCCACCGAACCGAAGTCCAAAGAGTGCCCGAAGGCCGTGATCCCCACGGCAATGGACACCTTGTCGGCGTGAACGGTCCGGGCATGGGGCATGCCGATCCCCCCGGGCAGGCCGGTAGCGAGTTGGTGTTCGCGGGAGTTGACCTCCCCCACGAACCCCTCCAAGTCAGCGATCCGACCGGCGTCGAACAGTTTGCCGGCCAGCAACCGGACGGCCTCCTGCCGATCGGCCGCCTCCATTTCGAGGACCACCAATTCAGGGGTCGTGAGTTCATCGTGCTGTTCAATCGCGGACGGGGACAATGTCTTCCACATTCAGTCGTGTTTCATCGGCGGACTCGTCGTCGGGTTGTTCCTGGCTGGCGCGTTCGGCAGCCACCCGGGCTTCATAGAACGCCACTTCGCGTTCGCATTGTGCCTGGCTCCAGCCCAGCAGCGGAGCCATGATTCCGGCGACGACCGGGGCAGCAGCCACTCCCCGGTCCCAGGACTCGATGGAGACCCTGGTCCGGCGCGTCAACACGTCTTCGACGTGCCGTGCCCCTTCATGGGTGGTCGCATAAACGACTTCCGCGGCCAGGTAGTCGTCGGCCCCGGGCAGCGGGCGGGCCAACTCAGGGTCTGAGGTGGCCAGGGCCAGCACATCACGGGCCAGCGAACCGTAACGGCCCAGCAGGTGTTCGATCCGGGAAACATGCAGTCCGGAGGTTCTGGCCAGACGATGCCGGCTGTTCCATGCCGCCTGGTAGCCCTCGGCCCCCAACAACGGAATCGTTTCGGTGCAGGAAACCGGGGCGTTCAGGTCCATTGAACGCACCGCCTCGTCGATCGCGTCGCGGGCCATGACCCGGTAGGTGGTGTATTTACCCCCGGCCACGACCACCAGCCCCGGGACCGGGTGGGTCACGACGTGTTCACGGGAGAGCTTGGCCGTGGAATCGGATTCTCCGGCCAGTAATGGGCGCAGCCCCGCATACACGCCTTCGACGTCCTCGCGGGTCAACGGACGCTTCAGCACCTTGTTCACATGGTCGAGGATGTAGTCGATGTCCTCGCTGGACGCCGCCGGGTGGGCCTTGTCCAAGGTCCAGGCGGTATCGGTGGTCCCGATGATCCAATGCCGCCCCCAGGGGATGACGAAGAGTACCGATTTTTCGGTGCGCAGGATCAATCCGACCGTCGATTGGAAGCGGTCGCGCGGGACCACCAGGTGCACGCCCTTCGAGGCCTTGACCCGCAGCTGTCCCCGATCGGTCACCAGATCCTGGGTTTCGTCGGTCCAGACGCCGGTGGCGTTGACAATCTGTTTGGCCCTGACAGTGAAATCTTCTCCGCTCTCCTGGTCCGCGAGCTGGGCACCGACCACACGTCCTGCCTCGCGGACGAAGTCCACGACCTTGACCCGGTTGGCCGCCACAGCGCCGTAATTTGCTGCCGTTCGGACCAGGTCCATGACCAGACGCGCGTCGTCGACCTGTGCATCGTAATAGCGGATCGAACCGACGAAGGCCTCGTCCTTGAGGCTCGGTGCGCTGCGTAGTGTCGCCTTCCGGCTCAGGTGCCGGTGGAAGGGCACCCCACGGCTATGCCCGGAGGCCAGCGACATCCCGTCGTAGAGGGCAATGCCCGCCCCGACGTAGGGACGTTCGATGAAGCGCTTGGTCAGCGGGTAGAGGAACGGGACGGGCCGGACCAGATGCGGGGCGATCCGGTCAATGAGGAGTCCCCGCTCCTGCAGGGCCTCGCGCACCAGCGCGAAGTCCAACATTTCCAGATAGCGCAGCCCACCGTGGATGAGCTTGGAAGAACGCGAAGAGGTCCCTGCGGCCCAGTCGCGGGCCTCGACGATGGCGACCTTCAACCCCCGGGTTGCTGCATCGAGGGCGGCTCCGGCACCGACGACTCCCCCACCGATGATCAGCAGGTCCAGTTCGGCTTCGGGGTCGGCACTGGTCGCCCGCATCGTCTCGAGTGAGGCGGCGCGGAAGGCCGGGTCAAGAACCCCCCGGGTTGATGTGGCGCCCGGTTCTCCGTGCTGCATCCGTGGTGTCATGCTACCCAGCTTCGTACGGGGAGACGACGACGTCAACGCGTTGGAATTCCTTCAGATCCGAATACCCGGTGGTTGCCATGGCCCGACGCAAGGCGCCAATCAGGTTCGAGGTGCCGTTGGTGTGGCGCGAGGGCCCGAGCAGGACTTCCTCGAGCGGCCCAACGGTTCCCACGCGAACCCTATCCCCGCGGGGGCTGTTGTCGTGGTGGGCTTCGACTCCCCAATGCCAGCCACGCCCCGGAGCCTCTTCGGCCCGGGCCAGCGCACTGCCGAGCATGACGGCGTCGGCGCCCATGGCAATGGCCTTGACGATATCGCCGCTGGTCCCCAGGCCGCCATCGGCGATGACATGGACGTAGCGTCCCCCGGATTCGTCCAGGTAGTCGCGGCGTGCGGCGGCCACATCGGAGATGGCGGTGGCCATCGGAGCATGGATGCCCAGGGCCCGGCGGGTCGTGGCGGTGGCCCCTCCCCCGAAACCGACCAGGACGCCGGCGGCACCGGTACGCATCAGGTGCAGGGCCGGGGTGTATCCGGCGGCGCCGCCGACGATGACCGGGACGTCGAGCTCGTAGATGAACTGTTTGAGGTTCAGCGGTTCTTGGTTCTGCGACACGTGTTCGGCCGAGACGGTGGTGCCGCGGATGACGAAGATGTCCACCCCGGCGTCGATCACCGTCCGGTAGTACTCCTGGGTCCGCTGCGGGGTCAGGGAGCCGGCCACCGTGACCCCGGCATCGCGGATTTCCGCCAGCCGCGAGGTGATCAGTTCGGCTTGGATCGGCGCCTGGTAGAGCTCCTGCAGCCGGGCCGTGACGGCAGGGTTGACGTGTTCGCCCAGGGTCCTATCGTCCTCGACCTTGGACTCGAGCGAGGCAATCTCCTCCAACACCGGTTCCGGATCCTCGTACCGGGTCCACAGCCCCTCGAGGTTCAGGACCCCGAGGCCGCCGAACCTGCCCAGGGAGATGGCCATGGCCGGGCTCATCACCGAGTCCATCGGGGCACCGATGATGGGGCTGCTGAACTGGTAGGCGTCGATCTGCCAGTTCACTGACACGTCCTGCGGATCACGGGTGCGGCGGGTGGGGACGACGGCGACGTCATCCAGTGAGTAGGCGCGCACGCCACGTTTTGCCCGGCCGATCTCAATCTCATAAGTCACCGGCCTAGCCTATCAGCGCCGCTCCCACCGGGTGGGGCTTCGTGACCTGGGGGCTCTGCCCCGAGAAGAAACGCCGGCCACCACGCAAAATCACCGATTCTCCCCAGACCGTCTGAACGCGCCATAATGGATCTGGCCGTTTGAACGGACTGCCCTTCCGTCACGGATCGGACTGGTTCCCCGGCGCTCCATAGCTCCGGGCCGCTGCCTCCACGACAGGTTCATTCCCGGCACCTCCCACAGCAGGAAAGCCACCCATGCAGCAGAATCTCTGCGGCCTCGATCCGGTCTCGGCCGGTGCGGCCGACCACCCGACGGCACCCGCCCCGGTGCACCAGCAGACACCGGTAGGACGGCACCCGAGTCCGGTGCGCCCATGAGCCGGGATCCCGTGCTGACCGATCAGCAACCAGCACCGGATGGTTCCGGGGCCGGGCCAGCCACGGGGTACTCCCCCGACCGCGAGCTCAAACGCGGATTGAGCAGCCGTCACCTGCAGATGATCGCCATCGGCGGTTCCATCGGCACCGGGCTGTTCGTCGCCTCGGGCGGTACGATCGCCCAGGCCGGCCCGGGAGGTGCGCTGGTCGCCTACGCAGCAGTCGGCCTGATGGTGTTCCTGCTGATGCAGTCGCTCGGGGAGATGTCGGCCAAGCTTCCGGTAGCCGGCTCTTTTCAAACCTTCGCCACCCGTTTCGTCTCGCCCTCATTCGGATTCGCCATCGGGTGGAACTACTGGTTCAACTGGGCGATCACCGTGGCAGCCGAGCTGGTTGCTGCAGGAATTGTGATGTCCTTCTGGCTGCCCGACGTTCCCGGCTGGGTCTGGGCCGGCCTCTTCCTGACAGTACTCACGGGTTTGAACGCCCTCTCGTCCCGGGCCTTTGGCGAAAGCGAATTTTGGCTGGCCCTGATCAAGGTCCTGGCCGTCGTGATCTTTTTGGTGGCCGGAGTCTTCATGATCCTCGGCATATTGGGACAGAACTCCCCCGGTCTGAGCCATTGGCAGAACCCCGGCGAAGTCTTCAACGGCGGCTGGGTGTCGATCATTTCCGTCTTCATGATCGCCGGGTTCTCCTTCCAGGGCACCGAACTGGTAGGGGTGGCTGCCGGCGAGGCGAAGAACCCACGGCGGGAGATCCCCCGGGCCATCCGCTCGGTCTTCTGGCGCATCATGCTCTTTTATATTGGAGCCATCTTCATCATCGGCTGCCTCATTCCCTTCACCGACCCGAGCCTCTTGGCCTCCGGGGAGGCCGATGTGGCCGCCTCCCCTTTCACCCTGGTCTTCGAAAGAGCGGGGATCGCTTTCGCTGCGGCCTTGATGAACGCCGTCATCCTCACCGCCATCCTCTCGGCCGGCAATTCGGGGCTCTATGCCTCGACCCGCATGCTCTACGCCCTGGCTCGAGACGGTCAGGCCCCGGCGATCTTCGGAAGGGTGAACACACGCGGCGTTCCCCTCCCGGCGCTGTTGGCCACCGCAGCCGTCGGCCTGTTCGGTTTCCTCAGCGCATTATTAGGTCAGGGCTCGGCTTACGCCTGGTTGGTGAATGTCTCGGGCCTTTCCGGCTTTCTGGTGTGGACGGGGATTGCCGTCTCCCACTACCGATTCCGCCGCGGCTTTCTGGCCCAGGGCCATGACGTCAGCGAACTGCCGTATCGGGCTGCCTTCTTCCCCATCGGTCCGCTATTGGCCTTCACGGTATTGCTGCTGGTGATTGCCGGACAAAACTATGAGGCCGTCGTTGCCGGACGAGGGCTGGAAGTCCTCTCCTCCTATATCGGCATCCCCCTCTTCTTGGGGCTCTGGATCATCCACCGTTGGGTCACCAAAAGCAGGGTCGTGCCCTGGGTGGACATGGATTTTTCGGCCCCATCGGAAGCCGAGATCGCCGCCGAGACCGAGTAGCCGACGGCGATTGGACAGATGATTCGTCCCGCGAGCCCTTCAGTTTCGCCAGAGGGCAACAGCCGAGGTAGCGCCTCTTCAGCGCCGGCATCAGTACCCCCAGTCGGATTCGAACCGACAACACAGAGATTTTAAGTCTCCCGCCTCTACCAATTGGGCTATGGGGGCCCATCCATAAATCCTACAAGAGTGCGCCGTCCCGCGATCACAACACGGCGCCGCGTCCTCCCGGGATTCCGGGTGGACGCGGCGCCATGGCTGCTACGGGTTTCGGCGGTACCGAAGACTACTTGGCTGCGGCCTTGGGCTTCGGGGTGGCTGCCTCCACGAACCCGCGGCGCGGGGTCTCCAGATCGGCGATCTGAGTGATGTCGCGCTTGAACAGCAGGTTGGCGAACCAGTCGCCGGCCACGCGGAACTTGCGCTCGAACGTCGGCATGGCCATGCCGTGGTACCCACGGTGGGCAACCCAGGCCGGCAGGCCCTTGAGCTGCACGCCGAGGACCTTGGCCACGCCCTTGCCGGTACCGAATCCGGCGACGGCGCCCAAGTTCTTGTGCTCGTACTCGCCCACCTGGCCGACTCCGTAACGGGTGGCGTAGATGTTCGAGGCCAGCAGCTTGGCCTGGCGGACGGCGTGCTGCGCGTTGGGTACGCAGGTTCCGTCGGGCAGGCCACCGGTGACGTCCGGAACGGCGGCGACATCGCCGGCGGCCCAGGCGCCCTCAATGGGTCCGTCGTCGCCGGTGATGCGCAGGTCGGTTCCGACGCGCACGCGGCCACGCGGTTCGATCGGGAAATCGGTGGAGTGGACCATCGGGTTGGCCTGCACACCGGCAGTCCAGACCAAGGTGTCGGTCTCGAAGGTCTCGCCGGGGGTCTTCTCCGGCATGTTCGTCAGTTCAAGCTTGCCGTTTTCGGCCTTGCCCAGCGACGTGTTCAGCAGGACCTCGATGCCGCGTGAGCGCATGTGCTCCACGACCCAGACGGCCTGCTCTTCGGTGACCTCGGGCATGATGCGGCCCATGGCTTCGACCATGACAAAGCGGATCTCGTCCTGCTCAACACGGCTGGTCTTGGCCACTGCGGCGCGTACCAGGTCTTCGAGTTCGGTGATGGTCTCGATGCCGGCGAAGCCGCCACCGACGACCACGAAGGTCAGGGCACGACGCCGGGCTGCCGGATCGCTCATCATCGATGCGGTCTCAACCCGCTCGAGGACCTTATTGCGCAGGGCAACGGCCTCTTCGATGGACTTGAGTCCGATGCCCTCGTCGGCGAGGCCGGGGATCGGGAAGGTCTTGGTGATGGAGCCGGCGGCCATGACGACGTCGGTGTAGCCCAGTTCGAAGGGCTCCCCGTCGGTCGGGACGACGACTGCCTTGCGGTTGGCGTGATCCACGGCGCTCACTCGTCCGGTGATCAGTTCCGCGTTATCCAGGTGGGTGCGGTGCGAGACGGTCACGTGGCGGGGTTCGATTTTGCCACCGGCGACCTCGGGAAGGAAGGGCTGGTAGGTCATGTAGGGCAGCGGATCAACGACCGTGACGACGCCGCCGTGGGCCTTGACCTTATTCTGCAGCTTCATTGCGACGTACAAGCCGACGTATCCACCGCCAACGACGAGGATACGTGGGCGATCGGAAAGTTCAGGAGTGTTTGCCATAGGCCCATCCTAACGCGAACATCGGCTATGTGAAAGTCTTCACTAACGACTTTCCGGAAGATCGTCGAAGGGGTCCCGGTCGGCTTCCGAAGCGGTCCATTCGGCGTCCGCCACGGTACCTGCTTCCGCTGCCAACGTGGCCCGGTTCCGGCGCCGGGTGTTGACCACGTGCGCTCCCCCGCCCACGATGATGATCAGTGTCAGCGCGCCGAAACCGATGACCAATACTGCCGGCAGTGCGCCGGCAGGATCTTCCGGGGCGATGGCCTGGGGGGCGGCCACCGGCGGAACGGAGGATTCCTGTTGGGGTTTGGCCTTGGGCTTGGAGGGGGTGGGACGGACGACTTGGCCCCGCCGATGCACATGGATCCATTCGGCGATCGTCCCCAGGGGGTTCTTATCCACCGAGGGAACATCGGTAGTCAGCGCCGCCTCGGCATCCAATAATCCGTAGCCGTACAGGTTGTCCACGCCTGGTTTCCCGGCGTCCTCCGCCGTGGCTAAAATCCGTTGGATGACATCGTGGGCCTTCATATCCGGGTACTTCGAGCGGATGAGTGCGGCGACACCGGAAACCAACGGGGCCGCGCCCGAGGTTCCTGACCAGTCGGCGTAACCACCATCGGGCAGCCCACCCACCAGCGGGTCCGCGGGGGCGGCAACGCCGATGCTGATTCCTTGCGTCGAGGAATCCCAACTGGCCTTGCCCTTCTTATCGACACCGGCCACGGTCAACACTCCGGGGATGGTCGCCGGGGCCCCGACTTGTTCCATTCCCCCGGCACGGTTCCCGGCGGCGGCGACGATGACGACGTCGTGCTCCTCGGCGTACTTGAAGGCCTCATCCCAGCTGGTGGGCCAACTCGGCGTCGTGGATCCCAGCGACATATTGATCACGTCGGCCCCCTGGTCGACGGCCCATTTCACCGCATGCGGGACTTGTTCGCTGATGGGTACCCCGCCGGGGTTTTCCGAACCCAACCACAGGGAACCGGAGAGCAGTTCGGCCTTGGGAGCGACCCCGATGACGCCGTCCGGCCCGGGGCCGGATTTGGGGATTTTTACCGGATCAGGTTTCTTGGGCGGGTCTTCGTCGTCCTTCTTCGCGTCCTTGACGGCACGCTTCCAGGCAATGGTCTGCTTTTCGTCTTCCGCTGTGGCCTTGGCGATGGCCTCTTCATTGTTCCCGTGTCCGGCCAGCAGGGTTCCCACGAGCGTTCCGTGCTCGGGCAAGGCGCCCAGGGGCTTGGTTCCGTCCTTGTTCCCTGCCTGTGAGAAGTCACTGCCACCGACGACGGTTCCGCTCAGGTCGGGGTGCGAGTCGGCGATGCCGGTGTCAATGACCGCAACGGTGACTCCTTCCCCCTTGGAGACCTTCCACGCCTGCTTGATGCCATAGTCCTTGAGCCAATATTCGCTGTCACGGATTTGGTCTGCCTGAGCGGCGGGGGCCGCCACCAGCAGGGTTGCCGCGGCTAACAGGGTCGCCAAAAGGCCGGCGGTGGCACGGAGTGGACGGGGCCTCACGGGCGGTTCCTTCCAAGGTCGGGGACGACGGCGAGAGGACAGCTTATTGGCGTGCCAACCCGAGGGCGATGCCGTCCAGAATATCGTGTTCGCTGGCGACCGCCGTGCGCACCCGGTTTCCGGTCAGCTCGGCCATCCTCAACAGAATGGTCCGATAGATCAGTGCCCCGGCGGCGATCACGTCGACGCGGCCCGGGTGCATGTAGGGAAGTTGTTCCCGGCGGCGGCGTGAGAAACCCAGGAATTCGCTGGCTGCTGCCTCGATGACACCGATGGGCAGTTCGGAACCGTCGATCTTCTCGGGCTGGTAGCTGTGGAGATCCAGCACATGGGCGGTCACGGTGGTGATGGTCCCTGCCACGCCGACCACCCGGTCCACCTCGTGTAGCGGAACCGTCTGAAGAACCGTGTCGATCTGCCGGTTGGCTTCTGCTTCCGCTGCTGCGATTTGTTCGGCCGTCGGCGGGTCGTCGGTGAGGAAGCGTTCGGCGTAGCGCACGCACCCCATATCCATGCTGATTGCTGCCCGCACGCCGTCGCTGGTACCCACCACGAATTCCGTGGATCCTCCGCCCAGATCAACGACCAGGACATTCTCCGTATCCGCTGGAGGCCTCACGGACACTGCACCAGCGAAGCTCAAAGCTGCTTCCTCCGAGCCCTCGATCACCTCCGGGGTGACCCCCAAGCGGGTGCGGACTCCTTCCATGAATTCGTTGCGGTTGCCGGCGTCGCGGGTAGCCGAGGTGGCGACGAACCTGACGTGTTGGGCCCCATGCTTGCCGATGAGCGCGGCGTATTCATCCACGGCGGTGAAGGTGCGCTCCAGGGCCTCGGGCACGAAGTTTCCGGTGGCGTCGACCCCTTGGCCCAAACGCACAATACGCATCTGGCGGGACACGTCGAGCAGTCGGGTCTGCCCTTCCTCGTCCTCGATGACGTCGGCGATGAGCAACCGGATGGAATTCGTCCCGCAATCGATGGCGGCAACCCTCATGCTTGGTCTCCTGTGTCGTGTCCTTCGGGCTGCTGCCCGGTCGTTTCGGCGTGTTCGCGCGCCTGCCTGGCTGCACTGCGCCGGGCCTTCTTCACGGCAGGATCCTCGGCCTGTGTTTTGACGTGGCGGCTGCGGTCTTGTGCGGGCACTGGTGCCTCGGTATCCCACGCGCCGTGGCAATGGCAGCGCTCAGCGGTCCACCATTCGGCAATACCGGCGATGGCTTCGTCTCCCAACGGGTTGACCCCGGCGCCGGCTGAGAGCGAATGCCCCACCAACACGTGCAGGCATTTCACCCGGGTCGGCATCCCGCCGGCGGAGACCCCGTCGATTTCCGGGACCGCACCGATTCCGGTACGTTGCCCGATGGCATCACGGGCTGCGAGGTAGTCGTGGTGGGCCGCCGTGTAGGTGGCGGCCAGGGCTTCATCCTGTCCCAGCCGTTCGGTCATCGTCGCCATCAGCCCGGCGGCCTCGAGCCGGGAAACGGCCGAGGTGATGACGGGGTGGGTGAGGTAGAACGTTGTCGGGAAGGGGATGCCCGAGGCCAGCCGCGGGGCGGTGGTGGCCACCAGTGGGTTGCCGCAGAGGCAACGCGCCCCGATCTCCACCACATCGCGGGCCGGGCGGCCGAGCTGACGGCTCAGCGTGTCCAGGTCCTCAGGGGTGGGGACCCGCTGTTCGGCGTCCAGCGCTTCATGGCGCGGTGCTGTGGCGGGATGCTCCACGTGTTCTCCTTCGGGAAATGATCAGTCGGTGGCCGAGCGTACAACGGTGTCCCAGAGGGAGTCGACCCATGGCAGGTCGGTCCGGACATCGCCCACGCTTTGTGGGCCGGCTGCGGATTCCTCACCGGTTGCTCCGACCACCATGTACTTCTTCTCGCCGGGCATCACCAGGTTGATCCGGTTACGGGCCTGTGCCTTGACGTAGGCCGGGTCGTCCCAACGGGAGATCTGTGTGACGAGCTCGTCCTGTTCCTGCTGCTTCTGGGCGATCGACGCCTGAACTTCGGCGACCTCGGCCCGCTGGTCCATATAGGTTCCCACACTGGGCAGCAGCAGGACCGTGACCACGGCCAAGATGACCGCCAGGGTCAGCAGGCGCCCGGAGAAGGCCCGGGCCGGGACCGGCGCGCCACCTTCCGCGGGAGTCTGTGCGGCCTCGGGCTTGCGGTGTCCACTGCCGGAGCGGATCGCCCCGGAAAGTTCTGCACGTTCGCGCAGTCGCTTCTCCCGGGGGCCGCCCTGCCGGGGCCCGGGACGTTTACCGGGCTGATTCGGTTTTTTGGTGGGCGGTGTGCCTGGCTGCTTCTTCGCCGTGGAGGTACGGGCCGCCGGTTTGCCTGCCGCCGGTTTCTTGGCAGCTGGTTGACTGGCCGGTTTCTTGGCAGCTGGTTTCTTGGTGGCCGGTTTACCTGCCGCCGATGCGCTGGCCGCTTCGGGACGCGAAGAGGCGGCCCGGGGCGCCTCCTCGTGCGCCGGGGCCGCACCCATCGGGACGACTTTCTGCCGGTTGACCGCTGTCGGTGTGCGGGGGGCCGCCGGGGTGTTCGCGGCAGGGGCTGCCGCGTTTTCGCCCTCGTTGGCTGCTGTAGCACCGTGCCCCTGATCGGCAGGCCGGACCCGAGGCATGTTGGGACGTCGGGTTGCCATGGGTCTCCTACCGGTCTGTTCGGTGGTCTCTGGGGTGGGCTGGGCACACGTTTCAAAGGCGTGAGGGGAACCACCGGTGTCCGGCGGCTCCCCTCAGCACTTTACGCGTTGCGGTGCGACGTTAGGCGGTGAAACGCGGGAAGGTCGCCTTTCCTGCGTAGAACGCGGCGTCGCCGAGCTCTTCCTCGATCCGCAGCAACTGGTTGTACTTCGCGACACGCTCGGAGCGGGCCGGGGCACCGGTCTTGATCTGGCCGGCATTGGTGGCGACGGCGATATCGGCGATCGTCGTGTCCTCGGTTTCGCCGGAGCGGTGCGAGGTGACGGTGGTGTAACCGGCCCGCTGGGCCAGCGACACGGCATCCAGGGTCTCGGTCAGTGAGCCGATCTGGTTCACCTTGACCAGCAGCGAGTTCGCCGTGGCCGAATCGATGCCCTTCTGCAGGCGCTCGGGGTTGGTGACGAAGAGGTCGTCGCCGACGATCTGGACCTTCGAACCGATGGCGTCGGTGAGGGTCTTCCACCCGTCCCAGTCGTCTTCGTCCAGCGGGTCCTCGAGGGAAACCAGCGGGAAGTCCTCGACGAGCTGGGCGTAGTAGTCGCTCATCTCGGCGGCGGTGCGTGAGCCACCTTCGAACTGGTAGGTCCCGTTCTCGAAGAACTCGGAGGAGGCGACGTCCAGGGCCAGGGCGATGTCCTCGCCGGGGATCAGACCGGCCTTCTTGATGGCTTCGATGATCAGTTCCAGGGCAGCACGGTTGCTTTCCAGGTTCGGCGCAAAACCGCCCTCGTCCCCCAGCCCGGTGGCCAGCCCGCGTTCCTGCAGGACCGACTTCAGCGCGTGGTAGACCTCGACGCCCCAGCGCAGTGCCTCGGAGAAGGTGGAGGCGCCCACGGGGACGACCATGAACTCCTGGATGTCGACGTCGGAGTCTGCGTGTGAACCCCCGTTGAGGATGTTCATCAGCGGTACCGGTAGAACGTGGGCGTTGGGGCCACCCAGGTAGCGGTAGAGCGGCAGGTTGGAGGACTCGGCAGCGGCGGAGGCCACGGCCAGCGAGACACCCAGGATGGCGTTGGCGCCCAGGGTCGACTTATTGGCGGTGCCGTCCAGGTCGATCATGATCTGGTCGATGGCCCGCTGGTCGGTGGCGTCCTGGCCGATGAGGGCCGGCTGGATCGTGTCGATGACCGCGTCAACGGCCTTGGAGACGCCCTTGCCCAGGTAGCGGGACTTATCACCGTCGCGCAGCTCAACGGCTTCGAAGGCTCCGGTGGAAGCGCCGGAGGGCACTGCCGCGCGGCCCAATGAGCCATCGGAGAGCAGGACTTCGGCTTCTACGGTCGGGTTGCCACGCGAATCGAGGATCTCGCGAGCGTGGATGGCATCGATCAAGGCCATGGAAGGTACTCCTTCGTGGGTGGGTTTGGGGGCCGTACACAGCATTGGATACGCGGGCACGTTGCCTCGCCTCCCAGCCTAGCCTGTGCCGGCTGTGGAGGAGGAAGTTGGTTGCGCATGAGTCATGTAACGTGCGACGGCGGTGCGCAGCGAGCGTTCCGCGTCCAGCCCACGCTCATGCGCGTCGGCGACGATCCCCAGCAGCAGGTCACCCAGCTCGTCTTCGGTGTCCACCACCACGGATTCCGGGGCCTTCGGGGTGTCCGGCGCCGGGGTGGCGCCGGCCCAACGGCGGGCCCGGCCGATCGTCTTATCCGCCAAGGCGAGGGCCGGAAGATGACGCGGGAGCGAGGAGAACGGGTCGGTGCGGGAGGGGTCCTCGGCGCGTTTGGCAGCATCCCAGGACCCGATGATCTCCTGGATGCTCTCGGGGTAGCTCCCGCGGAGGCTGCCATCCGGGTGGAAGACGTGCGTGTTGCGGCGGATCATCTTTTCACTCAGGTGGGCGGCGATATCTGAAAAATCGAAGGCCCCGCGTTCGGCGGCGATTTCGGCGTGCAGAACCAGTTGCAGAAGCACGTCGGCCAGTTCCCCGCGCAGTTCGTCATCATCCTGGCCGGTTTCGATGGCCTCGAGCAGTTCATAGGACTCCTCGACGAGGTATTCCACCAGCGAGGCGTGGGTCAGTTCGGCGGTCCAGCGGCAGTGCCGGCGGAGGTCCGCAATGATGCCCAACAGGCGTTGCGGCTCCCCCGCCGAACCCAGGCTCCCCCCGGGTCGGGCCTCACTCATCCTCGGCTCACACCTGGTCATCGTCCTGGTCATCGCCGTCGCCGGTCAGCCCGGCATATTCGGCGTTGATGTATTCGACCAGGGCTTCGCGTTCCTCCAACGGCAGGAAGGCAGCCTCGGCGGCGTTGAGCGTGAGCTCGAGCAGGTCATCGAGGTCGTAGTCGAAGGCTTCGACCAGCAACTCGAATTCGCTCGAGAGGCTCGTATCCGACATCAGGCGGTTGTCCGGGCTGATGGTGACGGTGAAGCCCGTCTGGTAGAGCAGGTCGATGGGATGGGATTCGATGCCCTCACCGAAGCCCGTGGTGGCCCCGGTCTGCAGGTTCGAGGACGGGCAGATCTCCAGCGGAATACCCCGATCGCGCACCCAATTGGCGACCGGCCCCAGGGTGACCAGCCCGGTGTCTTCCTCGACCTCCGAGCCATCATCGTCGGTGCCTCCGAACTGGATGTCGATGTCCTCGGCGATGCGCACACCGTGGCCCAGCCGCTCGGCCCTCCCCGTCAGGAGGGCGTCGACGATCGAGTCCACTCCCGCTGCTTCGCCAGCGTGGACGGTGGTGGGGAAGAAGTTCTTGGCCAGCAGGTCGAAGGCCTCGGTCATCCGGGAGGGCGGGAAACCGTCCTCGGCGCCGGCGATGTCGAAGCCGACGGCACCGTTACCACGGTGACGCAACGCCAATTCGGCGATTTCCACGCCGCGGTCGGCATGGCGCATCGCGGTAATGAGCTGCCCGACCTGGATGGGCCTTCCACTCTCGGCCACGGCTTCGACCCCTTCGTCCAGGCCTTGCTGGACGGCTTGGACGGCCTCGTCCAGACTCAGTCCACCGGCGAGATGTTGTTCGGGTGCCCAGCGCACTTCGCCGTAGACGACGCCGTCGTCGGCGAGGTCCTCCACGAATTCGCGGGCAACCCGGATCAGGTTCTCGTGGGTCTGCATCACCGCGACGGTATGTTCGAAGGTTTCCAGATAGCGGGGCAGCGAACCGGAGTTCGCCGATTGCCGGAACCATTCGCCGAGGGCCACCGCATCGGTGGACGGCAGTTCATGGTGTGCCGCTGCGGCAAGTTCAATGATGGTGGACGGTCGCAGGCCACCATCGAGGTGGTCGTGCAGCGAGACCTTCGGCAGGCTGCGGAAGTCGAATTCGGGGTCATAGGCGGTATGGATCAGCTCTTCACTCACGCACCCCAGCGTACTGGGCGTGCCGACGCAACGGAACCATTCCCGCTCGAGGATGGGCTCCCCTCGTTGCCCGAGGCTCAGCGCCTCCGGTCCGCGGGCACTTCAAGCAGTTGGGGGGTTGGCTGCGCGTCCGGGGACTGCGGGTCGATTCCCAGTCGACGACGCAGAACATTGAGAACCCGGTCCACGATGAAGCCGAACACCATGGCGATCGAGATCGACAGTCCGATGCCCAGCAGCGGGTTGTCTTTCATCCAGTGGCCGCCCACCGCGCCGATGGTGGTGGAATAGGCGCTCCAGGTCAGGCAGCCCAGGGTGTCGAGCAGTGTGAAGCGGCGGAGGGAGAACCGGGTGGCCCCCGCGGTGAAGTTCACTGCCACGCGTCCGATGGGAATATAACGGGCCGTGAAGATCAGCAGGGCGCCACGTCGTTCGAGTTCGCGGCGGGCCACGGCAAAAGTCTTGCGCGCCCGCCGTCGGCGCATCCAGCGGAAACGATCCAGGCCGATGCGCCGCCCGAACCGGTAGGCGAAGTGGTCCCCGGCAATGGCCCCGGCGGCCCCCACGAGTCCGAGCAGGAGCAGCGGCGGTGCGCCGGAGGCCACGGCCACGCTCGCCAGGGCCACAATCAACGATTCGCTGGGCACCACGGGCAGCAAACCGTCGATCAGGCAGAACAGGAACAGCAACGGCAGGATCCACCACGCCGTCGAAGCGTAGAGGATCACTTCGTTGATGACATCCATGAAGCAGGTTCCCTCAGCTGGAATGAGTCAATCGTCGAGTGGACGACGACGGCCACGGGCGGACTGGGCCGGGCGATGCTTCCAGTCTGGTCCATGAACACCGGGCTTGCCGTCCCTCCCAGGGATGATTCAGGGTTCAATCCGGGTCATCCCTGAGGCCAGCGGGGCCGCTACTGGGCGATCCGATCCAGGATCAGGCGTTGGCCGCTTCTGCTCCCTTCAGCGCTGATCGTGGCTGCCGATTCCAGCGCCTCCAGCGCCCTGCCGAACTTCTCGGGGGTGTCGGTCAATAAGGTCATGAGCGGTTGACCGCGGCGAACCACGTCCCCGGGTTTGGCGTGCAAACGCACCCCTGCCCCGGCTTGAACCTCATCCTCCCGGCGGGCCCGCCCGGCGCCCAACCGCCAGGCGGCAATACCCACGCTGAGGGCATCGAGTTCGGTCAGCACCCCATCGGCCTGGGCGTACACGGTCTCCGATTCGCGGGCGACCGGCAGCGCGGCTGCGGGGTCACCTCCCTGGGCGGAGATCATCAGCCGCCAGACGTCCATGGCCCGACCATCGGCCAGGGCGGCAGCAGGGTCGGCGTCGTGCACTCCGGCGCCGGCAAGCATTTCCTCGGCCAGTTTCACGGTCAGGTCCACCACATCTGCCGGTCCGCCCCCGGCGAGAACGTCCACGGATTCTTGGACCTCGATCGCGTTGCCGGCGGTGAGCCCCAACGGGGTGGCCATATTGGTCAGCAGGGCCACCGTTTTCACTCCGGCGTCGGTGCCCAACCCCACCATGGTCCGCGCCAGTTCGCGGGCATCGTCCTCGTCCTTCATGAACGCCCCGGAGCCGACTTTGACGTCCAGGACCAGTGTCCCGGTCCCTTCAGCGATTTTCTTGGACATGATCGAGGAGGCGATCAGGGGGATGGCTTCGACCGTTCCGGTCACGTCACGCAGGGCGTAGAGTTTTTTATCCGCAGGGGCCAAGCCGGTTCCTGCCGCACAGATGACCGCCCCGCAGCCGGCAAGCTGGTCCATCATCGCCTCGTTGGATAGCGAGGCCTGCCATCCGGGGATGGACTCGAGCTTATCCAGGGTGCCACCTGTATGTCCGAGGCCACGGCCGGACAGCTGGGGTACGGCTACCCCGAAAACGGCCACCAGCGGGGCCAGCGGCAGGGTGATCTTGTCCCCCACCCCACCGGTGGAGTGTTTATCCGCCGTCGGCTTGGCCACCCCCGACGGGCTGCGCAGTGTCGAGAAGTCCATGCGTTCACCCGAGTTGATCATGGCCGTCGTCCAGCGGGAAATTTCTGCCCGGTCCATCCCATTGAGCAGAATCGCCATGTTCAGGGCGGCCATCTGCTCCTCGGCAATGACCCCGCGGGTATAGGCGTCGATGGTCCAGTCGATCTGTTCGGGACTCAGCGTCCCCCGATCGCGTTTGATGCCGATGATGTCGACGGCGTCGAATTTCTCGGTGCTCATGCTGGGCCTTTCGTCGGTTCCCGGCCGGGCGGCCGGGGCTAGTGCAGGAGGGTTTCGGGTCCGAACGCGTCAGGCAGGACCTGTTCCATGGTGGCGATGCCACGCACGGTCATCAGTTCCATATCGGGTCCACGGTGTTCGTGCAGCAGTTGGCGGCAGCGCCCGCAGGGCATGAGGATGTTGCCGTTCCTATCGACGCAGTAGAACGCTCGTAGCCGGCCGCCCCCGCCCATATGGAGTTGTCCGATCATGGTGCATTCGGCGCAGAGGACCACCCCGTAGGCGGCGTTCTCGACATTGCAACCGCTGATGATCCGTCCGTCCTCGGTCAGGGCTGCCGCCCCGACCGGGAACTTCGAATAGGGGGCATAGGCGTGTTCCATCGCCGCGGTCGCCGCGGCCCGCAGGCTCTCCCAACCGGCGGCATCCAGCGGCGTCGTCGTTTCCTCGGCCACGCGCCTACTCCTTCACGTATGGGACGCCGTTGGAGGCCGGAGGCCGTGATTTCCCGGCCAGCCCGGCGACGGCGAAGATCGTCACGATATAGGGCAGCATCTGCATGAACTGGTTGGGCACCGGGGTGCCCAGGATGCTCAGCACGAAGGAGAGGTTCAGCGAGAAGCCGAACAGCAGGGAAGCGAAGAAGGCGCCAATGGGGTTCCAGCGTCCGAAGATCATGGCTGCCAGGGCGATGAAGCCTTGTCCTGCGGTCATTTCCTTGCTGAAGGACGAGGAGGTCACCAGGGTGAAGAAGGCACCTCCGACACCGGCGACCACGCCGGCCAGGGCCACATTGGAGAAGCGGATGGCGTTGACCCGGATGCCCACCGTATCGGCGGCCTTCGGGTGCTCGCCCACGGCCCGTACGCGCAGACCCCAGCGGGTCTTGAACAGACCGAACCAGACCAGGAAGACGGCGACGTACATGCCGTAGCCCAGGATCGTCTGGTTGAAGAAGATCGGGCCGAAGACGGGAATGTCCGCCAGGCCGGGGATCCTGATGTTGTGGAACGACGGCGGGGAGTTGAACAGCGCCGAGTTCTCCTTCATGACCGTGGAGAACAGGAAACTGGTCAGCCCCGCGACCAGGACGTTGAGCACGACGCCGACGATGACCTGGTTGACCAGGTACTTGATGCTGAAGACCGCCAGCACCATCGAGACGATCACGCTGGCCACCACGGCGGCCAGGACGCCGGCGATCAGGGACTGGGTGATGGAACCGACGATGGCAGCACCGAAGGCGCCGGCCAGCAGCTGACCTTCGATGGCAATGTTGATCACGCCCGAACGTTCACACAGCACCCCCGAGAGCGAACCGAAGATCAGTGGGATGGCGAGAGTGAACGATCCGGCGATCAGACCGGAGAAGTAGACGTTGGGGTTGTTCGCACTGCCGATGACCCAGACCAGGAAAGCGATGACCCAGACCGAGGCGAAGACCGGGACGATCCAACGGGGCAGGGCCTCGGCGCGGGCGGTGGACCTGAAGGCATATCCGGCTAGCAACAGCAGGACGACGGCGGCGGCCCACCCCACGAGGGTGGTGCCTAGTTGCACGTCGGGAACCTGGATTGCGTCGGCCTTGGCGGAGATCCGGAAGCGGGCGGTGGCATGTGGGCTGCCGATGGCGAACCCGACCAGCGCCAGCAGGGCCAGGACGGCCAGGGTGACCGGTGCGCCCCAGTTGCGGATCGCCGGGGCCATGGCCGCCACGCGGGACGGGGGTGTGGTGGTTGCGGTGCTCACGCTGCTCCTCCGGCCTGGGCGGCGGATGCCGCCTGGGTGGACTTCTTTTTCTTGCCGGCGGTGATCCCGAAGATCGTGCGCACCAGCGGCGGAGCGGCGATGAACAGCACGATGAAGGACTGCACCACCAGCACGATGTCGATGGGGATGCCGGTATTGGCTTGCATGCCGACGCCACCGGCCCGCAGGGCGCCGAAGAGGAGCCCGGCAAAGAAGGTGCCGATCGGTTTGGAACGCCCCAGCAGGGCGACCGTGATGGCGTCGAAGCCGAAGCTGGCGGCAATATCACCCGATAAGGAGTGTTCGGTGCCGGAGATCTGTGCTGTGCCTGCCAGTCCCGCGAGGGCACCGGCGATGACCATCACCAGGGTGTAGGCCCGTGGGACGTTGATGCCCGCGGTGCGTGCGGCCAGGGGGTTGGCGCCGACGGCTCGTAGTTCGAATCCGGAGGTCGAACGGTTCAGCAGCCACCAGACGAATCCGACGGCCAGCAGGGCCACCACGAATCCGTAGTGCAGCCGGAACCCCGAACCAAAGATCAGCGGGTACGTCGCCGAATCGTGGACTGCGGGGCTGATGGGGTTATTGGATCCGGGGCGCTGGAAGGCGGTGGTGGTCAGCACATAGAGCAGCAGGTACAGAGCGATGTAGTTGAGCATGATCGTCACGATCACCTCGTGCGCGCCCCGTCTGGCCTTCAGGATCCCGGCGATGCCGCCCCAGATGGCGCCACCGATGACTCCGGCGACGACGGCCAGCAGCAGGTGGATACCGGCCGGCAGCTCCAAGGTGAAACCGACCCAGCCGGCCAGCATGGCGCCGACGATGATCTGTCCCTGACCACCGATGTTGAAGAGGCCGACCCGGAAGGCCAAGGCCACGCCGAGTCCCGCCAGGATCAATGGTGTGGAGACGGTCAACGTTTCGGTCAGCGGATAGATCGCATTGGCGAAGCCGTCGGCCTGCGTGTTGAAAACCGAGCTGCGGAACAGTGCGCCGTAGGCCTCGGAGACCGACGCCCAGACGGCGGTCAGCATGTCGAGGGGGCGGGCGAAGAAGTAGCTCGCCGCTTCGGTGACCCGCTCGTCGGTCGCGGCGATCAAGATGGCACCGACGATCAGTGACAGGACGATCGCCAGCACCGATACCAGACCGCTGCCCTGGGTGATGCGTTGCAGCAACGTGGCACCGGGCTCCGGTGGGCCGGCCTCGGCCAGCTGGGCGGGAGTGTTTCCTGCGGCGGCCCCTCCGGGAACGGATCCGCCACCCTCTGGTGATGCGGGGGGACCTCCTGCTGCGGGGTCCTGGGGTGTCAGGTCGGCGGGATCATTCATTCCCGGACTCCTCTTCGTGGTTCGGGGTCCGGGCGCTGCCCGGGGTCGTCGCGCCGGCGTCGTCGGCTGAGGCGCCGGCCATCATCAGGCCCAGCACGTCGCGCGGGGTATCCCCCGGGACGATGCCCACCAGCCGTCCCTTATAGAGGACGGCAATTCTGTCGGCGAGCTCGGCAACTTCGTCGAGTTCGGTGGAAATGATCATGACCGGTGTTCCGCCATCGCGTTCGGCGACGATCCGTCGGTGCAGGAATTCGATGGAACCCACATCGACGCCGCGGGTGGGTTGCGAGGCGATGAATAGTTTCAGGGGCCGGGAGAGTTCCCGGGCCATGACGACCTTCTGTTGGTTGCCTCCGGAGAGTGTTCCGGCGTTGGACTGCCCGCCCTGGGTACGGATGTCGTACTCTTCGATCTTCTCGTCGGCGTTGCGGTTGATCACCGTGGGGAGCATGTTGAGTCCGCGGGCGAAGGGAGGCCTGTCGTACTGGTTGAGTACGAGGTTCTCCGCGACCGTGAAGGAGGAGACCAGTCCGTCGGTGCTGCGGTCCTCGGGGACGAATCCGACACCCGAGTTGATGATGGACTTCACCGTACGGCCCAGCAGGTTTTCCCCCTGCAACATGATCTTTCCCGTGGCGTGGTCTTCCAGCCCCATGATCGCCTCGGCCAATTCGGTCTGGCCGTTGCCTTGGACACCGGCGACCGCGAGGATCTCGCCTTCGGAGATCTCGAAGCTGACGTCGTCGAGCATGACCTGCCCACTGGGGGCAAGAACCGTCAGGTTCTGCACACTGAACGTGGGTTTGCCCGGCTTTGCCGGTTCCTTATCGGTAGCCAGGTTCACGGCGCGCCCGACCATCAGTGAGGCCAATTCGGTCGCCGGGGCGCTGGGATCTGCGTTGCCCACGACCTTGCCGCGGCGGATGACGGTGATGACGTCGGAAATCGCTTTGACCTCACGCAATTTATGCGAAATGAAGACGATCGAGGTTCCGGTATCGCGCAGTTGCCTGATGATGTTCAGCAACTCGTCGGTTTCCTGGGGGGTGAGCACCGCGGTGGGTTCGTCAAGGATCAGGATCTTGGCGTCACGGACGAGCGCCTTGATGATTTCCACCCGTTGTTGGACACCGACCGGTAGGTCCTCGATGACGGCGTCGGGGTCCACATGGAAACCGAACTGGTCGGAGATCTCCCGGATCTTCCGACGAGTGGCGTCCAGATCGAGGATACCCGCAGCGCGGGTGTTTTCGTCACCGAGCGCCACGTTCTCGGCCACGGTGAAGACGGGGACGAGCATGAAGTGTTGGTGGACCATCCCGATGCCTGCCTTCATGGCATCGCCCGGGCCGCTGAAGCTGACGGGCTGGTCATCGATGAGCACCTGGCCGGACGTTGCCTCGTACAGGCCGAAGAGGACATTCATCAGGGTGGACTTGCCCGCGCCGTTCTCCCCGAGCAGCGAGTGGACCTGCCCGTCCTCGACGACGACATCGATGTTGTCGTTGGCCGTGAATGAACCGAATTTCTTCGTGATTCCGCGAAGTTCCAATTTCACGTGCTGTACCGTGTTCCCTTCTCATCCGGCGCCGGGGCCATGGTGTGGCCATGGGACCCGTGCGCCGTCGACCCTAGCGTAGCCGCGAACGTGTGGTGGTGAGCGAGCACGCGCCGCCCGAGAACGGGGTGACCCCGAACTACGGACGGCGCGTGCCGTTCTTGGCGGTCCCTGCCGATCCTCTGGATGGCTCGGGACAGCCCGTGGGTTATTCCTTCGGGCTGGAAGGCGACTTGACCTTGATGTCACCCGAAACGATATCTGCCTTGATCTCGTCCAACTGCGACTTCATGTCATCGGAGACGTCGGCGTCGAAGTCGTGGAACGGCGCCAGACCGACACCCTTGTTTTCCAGCGTCCCGACATACGGGGCGTTGTCGAACTTCTCGTCGAGATCCTCGGTCACCACGTTCTCCACTGCCTCGCCCATCAGCTTCATGACCGAGGTGAGTACGAATTCCTTGCCCGAGGGAAGGGTCTTGTAGCCGTCGGAGTCGACCCAGACGACCTTGACATCCTTACCGTTGGAGTTGGCTTCCTTGACGGCGTCGATGGTGCCCAGTCCCACCGGGCCGGCGACGGGCATGACGATATCAGCGCCTTCGTTGATGAAGTTCGTCGTGGTGGTCTTGCCCTTGCCCTGGTTCTCGAAGTCTCCGGTGAACGTGCCGTTCTGCTTATCGGAGTTCCAGCCCAGAACCTTGACCTTCTTGTCGTTCTTCTCGTTGAAGTACTTCACGCCTTCATCGAAGCCGTCCATGAAGATCGAGACGGTGGGCAGGTTGATGCCGCCGTAGGTGGCGACCTTGCCCGTCTCCGTTGTCCCGGCGGCGAGGTAACCGGCCAGGAAGGCAGCCTGAGCCGTGTCATAGATGATCGGCTTGACGTTATCGGCCTTGATCGAATCATCATCGATGATCGCGAAGTGGGAGTCCGGGTTGGCTTCGGCCATCTTCTTCGTGGCGTCCGCCAGCAGGAAGCCGACGGTGACGGTGAGATTGCAGCCGCCCTTGACCATCGAGCTGAGGTTGGGCTCGAAGTCGGTGGCCGCCTGCGACTCGGCCTTCTTGGTCTTGATGCCCAAATCCTTCTTGGCCTTCATGAGCCCCTCGTAGGAGGACTGGTTGAACGACCGGTCATCGAAGCCACCGGAGTCGGAAACAATGCAGCCGGTGTAGTCGGCGGCGCCGGGGTGGCTCGAAGCGTTCGAGTCATCGCCACCGGAATCCGGTGCCGCCCCGCAGGCGGTCAGAACGAGGGCGGAAACGCCCAGGACGGCGGCAAGCTGGCCGGTAGAGCGCTTCAGGGTGCGCGGTGACTTCTTCAAGGTTCCTCCAGTGACGAGTGATGCTTCGGGGCCACCCCATAACAGAACAGGCCAGGTGACCTACCTGTCCCGTGTGGGTGCCGACCGCCTCCGACCTCCCATGGCAGGAAGACGTGACGGAGAATACAGTATGCCCCACGAAGACCGACCTGCCACCACAAATAGTTGACAAGACAATATCGTTGACCTTTTGTTACCTACTGGTAGAACGATCAGACACTTTGTCCAGGATTAATGGCTCGCAGGGCGGCAGCGGCCATGACCCGAATCCCGGTTTCGATCGCCGTCTCGTCAGGAATGTAGTCGCCACGGTGCAGATCGTAGGTTTCCCCTCCCGGGGTGCGCGTCCCCAGACGCATCATGGCTCCGGGAATGGTGTGGGTCATCCACGCAAAATCTTCCCCACCCATGGATTGCGGGATGAGCACGATGGACTTCGAACCGATCTCGGCGCGCGCCGCCCGCTCGATCAAATCCGTTTCCGCTTCGGCGTTAACCACCGGGGGGACGCCCCGGGTGTGTTCGAGCTTCACGTCGACACCGTAGGGAACGGCGACCTGACGGACCACCTCATCCAATAAGACACCCGCCGATTCCCAGGCCTCGCCGTCCAGGCAGCGCATGGTTCCGGCCAGATAGCCAGACGCCGGAATGGCATTCGGGGCCGAGCCCGCATGGATTTGACCCCAGACCACCGACACTGCGCTACGCACGTCGATCCGCCGGTTGAGTACCGCCGGGACGCCGACGGCGATCTCGGCGAGGGCGAAGACCAGATCCTCGGTCAGATGCGGCCGTGAGGTGTGCCCGCCGCGGCCCGATAATTCGATCTTGATGGTGTCGCTGGCACTGGTGATCGCGCCGATGCGGGTCCCGATCGTTCCGGCGTCGACGCGAGGTTCACAATGCAGGGCCAGGATGCGCGGAACCCCTTCGAGGACTCCCTGGGCAATGACCGATAGCGCCCCGCCGGGCATGGTCTCCTCGGCCGGCTGGAAGATGACCCGGATCCTTCCCCCCAGCTCGCCGGCTTCGTGCAGGCGCGCCAGCGTCAGGGCCACTCCGAGCATGACCGTGGTGTGAATGTCATGCCCGCAGGCATGGCAGACGCCTTCGCGGTTCGAGGCGTAGTCCAACCCGGTTTCTTCCAGGATCGGCAGGGCATCGATATCTGCACGTAGCCCCAGGGCAATTTCGCCCTCGCCGATGTCCACATAGAGCCCGGTCCCCTCGAGGGCCTTCGGCTCCAGTCCGGCATCCGTGAGTTCCTGCAGGATGCGTGCCGTCGTCCGCGTCTCCTCGAAGGACAGTTCGGGGTTCGCATGCAGGTCCCGGCGGAAGCCCACCAGTTGGGGCAGCAACGGCTCGGCCCAGGGACCGATCGCGGGGTAGGTCGTCTGCCTTGAGGAATCGTAAGTCACAGAAGCGACCTTACGACGAAGTCGGGGCAACCACCGAGTTTGCAACGCATCATTTCGCCCGCATTACCGGCGGCCACCGACCTGGCTAGAGCACGTCGAGGTCGCCCGAGGCCTTGAGGGCTTCAACGGCCTTCTTCACGGACTGGGCGTGGTCGCTGGTAGTGACCAGGAGGGCATCCCCGGTGTCGACGACGACCACGTCCTTGATTCCGATCAGGGCGATCATCCGTTTGGTGTCGGAGACGACGACACCGGAGGCATCGTCGGCGTAGACCCGGGCCCCATCCCCCAGCACGGTGAGGTTGGTGGCCTCGCTGGCGGGGTTCAAGCGGCCGATGGCCGCGAAGTCGCCCACGTCATCCCAGGTGAATTCGCCGGGGATCATCGCGACGTCGCCGTGCTCAGCTGCCGGTTCGGCCACCGCATAATCGATCGCGATCTTCGGCAAGGTCGGCCAAATACGCTTTTTCACGGCATCACGCTCATCGGTGTCCCAGGCATCGGCGATCTCCATCAACCCTGCGTGCAGTTCAGGTTCGTTGCGTTCAAGGTGCTCGAGCATCAGGGCCACGGGGGCAACGAACATCCCGGCATTCCACAGGTAGTCACCGCTAGCGACATAACGCTGGGCCACCTCCTCATCCGGTTTCTCCACGAATTCGAGCACCGACGTCGCACTGGGCGCCCCTTCAACAGCGAGGGCTTCGCCGGCACGGATGTAGCCAAAAGCCGTCGACGGCGAAGCAGGCTTGATGCCGATGGTGACGATTTTTCCCGTGGCCGCGGTCAGGATGGCTTCGCGGACCGCCTCCTGGAAGACCTCGACGGGCCCGATGACCTGGTCCGCGGCAAAGGAACCCATGATGATGTCCGGATTCCTGCGGTGCAGGATGGCTGCCGCCAGGCCGATCGCCGCCGCGGAATCCTTCGGCTCGGATTCGAGCACGAGGTTCGTTTCGCTCAATTCGGGCAACTGCGATTGGACGGCCTCGCGGTGGGCCTGCCCGGTGACCACCATGATGCGGTGGTCGGCCAGGGGAACGAGCCGCTCATAGGTCGCGCGGATCAACGTGGTTCCCGATCCGGTGAGGTCGTGCAGGAACTTGGGGGCGGCCGCTCGGGAGAGCGGCCACAACCGCGTTCCCACGCCGCCGGCGGGGATGACGCCGTGGAAGCGCGCGAGGAGGTCTTCATTCATGGATCCCACAGTAGGCGATCACCGAAGCGTTTCGCTGGAGGACGGGCTCGATTTAGGACACGAAAATGTCACGTATTTTCCGCGTGAATCCGCGTATTCCCCCTCGTCACGGCGGTCGCCGTGAGGCTCGCCACACAGGTAGGGTGGAGACGAAGCCTGACGGGCCCCGTGGTCTAGGATCAGGCTAGGAACGCTTACGCACCGGCGCCAATCTTTTGTGTGCACGCCACACGAACGCCCTTGCATGCATGGAGGTAAATTCAGTGTCGAAGACATCGTCAGGCACCCTCTACCGCGGCCACGAAGGCATGTGGTCCTGGGTAGGGCATCGGGTCACCGGTGTCGTCATTTTCTTGTTTCTTTTGGTGCACGTGCTTGATACGGCCCTGGTCCGGGTTGACCCCGGCGCCTACGACGCCGTGATCGGCACGTATAAGAACCCGCTGATGGCCGTCGGAGAGCTCGGTCTCGTCGCCGCGATCGTCTTCCACGCCTTCAACGGTCTGCGTCTGGTCCTGGTTGACTTCTGGAAGTCCGGACCCAAGTACCACCGTCAGCTGCTCTGGGGCGTGCTGATCGTCTGGGTCGTTGTCATGATCGGTTTCGCCATCCGTCACCTGTCGCTCGCCTTCGGAGGTTACTAAGCCATGGCTCCCACGGAATTCGTTGCACCGCGCTCGACTCGGATTGATCCGAAGTACATGCGTGGCAAGTCCAAAAACGGCAACTTCGAGATGCTCGCGTGGCTCTTCATGCGTATCTCCGGCGTCCTGCTGGTCATCCTGATCTTCGGCCACCTCTTCGTTAACCTGCTGGTCGGTGACGGCGTGCATGCCATCGACTTCGGCTTTGTCGCCGGCAAGTGGGCCAACCCGCTGTGGCAGTTCTGGGACCTGACCATGCTGTGGTTGGCCATGCTGCACGGCACCAACGGCGTTCGCACCATCATCAACGACTACGTCGAAAAGAACCGTCCGCGGTTCTGGCTCCAGCTGGTCCTGGTGTTGTGCTCGGCGGCCATCGTCATTCTCGGCACGCTGGTGATCTTCACCTTCGATCCGTGCATCCCGGGCTCCACGCTCGCGGTCTGCCAGTAGTTCCGGCACACGTCGCCGAAACCAAGATTCAAAGAAGAGGGAACATCCGGTATGCAGGTACATAAGTACGACGTCGTCATTGTCGGCGCCGGTGGCGCTGGCATGCGCGCTGCCATTGAATCCGGCCAGCAGGCCCATACGGCTGTGTTGACCAAGCTCTACCCCACCCGTTCACATACGGGAGCCGCGCAGGGCGGCATGTGTGCCGCCCTGGCCAACGTCGAGGAAGACAACTGGGAGTGGCACACCTTCGACACCGTCAAGGGTGGCGACTATCTGGTTGATCAGGATGCCGCCGAGGTCATGGCCAAGGAAGCCATCGAGGCGGTGCTGGACCTGGAAAAGATGGGTCTGCCGTTCAACCGCACCCCCGAAGGCAAGATCGACCAGCGTCGCTTCGGGGGCCACACCCGCGATCACGGCAAGGCCCCGGTTCGCCGGTCCTGCTACGCGGCGGACCGCACCGGCCACATGATCCTGCAGACGCTCTACCAGAACTGCGTGAAGCACAACGTCGAGTTCTACAACGAGTACTACGTCCTGGACCTGCTCACCGTCCAGGAGGAAGCCACCCGCGAGGATGGCACCACCTACCTGCAGACCCGTGTTGCCGGAGTCGTCTCCTACGACCTGGCCACCGGCGAGATCCATGTTTTCCAGGCCAAGTCGGTCATCTTCGCCACCGGCGGTGCCGGCAAGGTCTTCAAGACCACCTCCAACGCGCACACCCTGACCGGTGACGGCATGGGCATCGCCTTCCGCAAGGGCATCCCGCTGGAGGACATGGAGTTCGTGCAGTTCCACCCAACCGGCCTGGCCGGGTTGGGGATCCTCCTTTCCGAAGCCGCCCGCGGTGAAGGTGCCATCCTGCGCAACTCCGAGGGCGAGCGGTTCATGGAGCGCTACGCACCCACCATCAAGGATCTGGCCCCGCGCGATATTGTCGCCCGGTCGATGGCCAACGAGGTTCGTGAAGGCCGCGGTTGTGGGCCGAATAAGGACTACGTCCTGCTGGACCTGACGCACTTGGAGCCGGCACATATCGATGCCAAGCTGCCGGACATCACCGAGTTCGCCCGTACCTATCTCGGTGTGGAGCCCTACACGGAGCCGGTGCCGGTCTTCCCGACCGCGCACTACGTCATGGGTGGGGTCCCCACCAACATCAAGGGCGAAGTCTTCCAGGACAACGAGTTCACCATCCCCGGCCTCTACGCCGCCGGTGAGGTCGCCTGTGTCTCCGTCCACGGCTCAAACCGCCTGGGCACCAACTCGCTGCTGGACATCAACGTGTTCGGCAAGCGTGCGGGTATCGCAGCCGCCGAATACTCCAAGACGGCCGATTGGGTCGACTTGCCGGAGAACCCGGGCGCCGACACCGAGGCACTGCTCGACGTGGTCCGACAGGCATCCGGTACCGAACGGATCGCCGCCATCCGCAAGGACCTCCAAGACACGATGGACGCCAACATGCAGGTGTTCCGCACCAAGGACACCATCATGAAGGCCCTGGCCGACGTCAAGGGCTTCCGTGAGCGTTATGCAAACATCAGCATCCAGGACAAGGGCAAGCGCTTCAATCTGGATCTGCTCGAAGCCGTGGAACTGGGCTTCCTGCTGGACTTGGCCGAGGTCATGTCCGTTTCCGCACTCCACCGTCACGAATCCCGTGGCGGCCACTTCCGCGAGGACTTCCCGGACCGCGACGACGAGAACTTCATGAAGCACTCGATGGTCTACAAGGACGACACCGCGCAGATGGAGGGCATCGAGGGCATCCGGTTCGACACCAAGCCCGTCATCTTCACCCGTTACCAGCCGATGGAGCGTAAGTACTAATGAGCAGCGAGATTCCCGAACCAGCATCCAAGGTCGACCTGGCCCCCGGTGTCGGCGGCGGCGGGGAGATCCCGAAGTTCGACATCACCCTGCGGGTGCGCCGATACCAACCGGAATTCTCCGAAGACGTGACCTGGGAGGATTTCCAGTTGACGATGTTCGGCACCGACCGTGTGCTGGACGCCCTGCATAAGGTCAAATGGGAGATCGACGGCTCGCTGTCGTTCCGCCGTTCCTGCGCCCATGGCGTCTGCGGCTCCGATGCCATGCGCATCAACGGCCGTAACCGGCTGGCATGCAAGACCCTGTTGAAGGACTTGGACACCGAGAAGCCCATCACCGTGGAGGCCATCAAGGGGCTGCCGGTCGAGAAGGACCTCATCGTGGACATGGAACCCTTCTTCCAGTCCTACCGTGAAATCATGCCCTTCATGATCACCAAGGGACATTCCCCGACGGCTGAGCACTACCAGTCCCCCGAAGAGCGCGAACGCTACGACGACACCACCAAGTGCATCCTGTGCGCTGCGTGCACCTCCTCGTGCCCGGTCTTCTGGACCGATGGGCAGTATTTCGGCCCGGCGGCGATCGTGAACGCACACCGTTTCATCTTCGACTCACGTGACGAAGGTGGCGATATGCGCCTCGAGATCCTCAACGACAAGGAAGGCGTGTGGCGTTGCCGTACGACCTTCAACTGCACCGAAGCCTGCCCCCGTGGCATCCAGGTCACCAAGGCTATTTCCGAGGTCAAGCAGGCCATTCTGGCCCGCTCGGTCTAGAGTCGACCGCTCTCGAAGCACGAAGAAGGCGTCTCCCNNGGGAGACGCCTTCTTCGTGCCTAGGACCTGTCCTGCAGCCAGCTCACCGGTGCACTCTCGGTCGACGCCGGGGCACGCATCTGGGCGGATCGGGACCGCAAGCCCTTCGGGTTGCCCCGTCGTGCGGCGGCGACGATATCGGCGGTGGTCACCGCGCCCCAGGAGGTTGCCAGAAGGTAGATCTGGCTCAACAGGTAGAACCAGACAAACAGCCCCAGGATCACGGCGAAGGGCGCCAGGATCGGGTTACTGCTGGCGCTGCCGAGCAGTAGTGAAGAAAAGTAGCGCAGGGTCGTGGATCCTGCCCCGGCGATGAACGCGGATTCCAGCAAGGCCACACGGGGCATGGTGATCCCCGATGCGAGCCGAAAGAGGATCACCGCGACCACCGAATCCAGCAGGAGCATCACCACCAGACTCGCCACCCTGGTGAGCATCACCGAGAAGGTGGACTCCAGGTCAAGGAATTCAATAATGCTGTGGAGAGCCGTGCTGGCGATGACCCCCAGCCCCGTCGTGAGGATCAAGCTGATTCCCAGCAGAAGCAGCACGCCCAGGTCTTTGATCTTGGCCATCACGATATTGGATTGCATTTTGAGCAGGCCGAAGACCCCCCGCATGCCCTCTCGCAAGCCGGCGATCCAGCGGAGCGAGGTCAGGAGGGAGACGGCGGTGGAAATCACGAGTGCCCAGCCGAAGCTCCGGCTGTGGAAGAGCTGTTGAGGAGTTGCCAGTCCCCCGTCCCCGGTATTGATCAGCCCGGGGGTCGTTTTGGCGACGCCCTCAACCACAAGGTCTTGAAGTTGCTGATTTCCGCTGGCGAGGATGCCCAGGATAGAGAATCCGACGACCAGGATTGCTGCGATGGAGAAGAACATCTTATAGGCGGCCCCTGCCGCCATGACTGATCCATGTCGCTGCCCGTAGAGGCTGAAGACGCGCAGGGGTTTCCATGAATTCAGACGTGCCATGAGCGAACCGAAACCGGCGATGGCGATCTTGGGCAGTCCGGCCTTTTCCCGGCGGGCACGACCCAGGGCAGCACGCTGGTGCATGGCGTTGGTATGTAAGGCTGCCCGGTCTAGCGGGGAGGTGCGCGTGCCGAGATCCGTCTCGGAGCGGGCGGGGTCGCTATAGACGATGGCGCTGGCCGGAAGGCGGCCTTTCTTACGCTGGATCGGGATGCGCGCCGTCTTGGCCAAGTGTCAGTTCCTCCTGCAGAGCCCAGAGGCCTCCGGCATCGTATTCGAATAACCCGATTCTATCCACGGCGAAAGTGACATCGTAGTCTGCCAAGCCGGTCAACGCGCGCCCCATCTGTTCTTCCGTCAGGTCGTGGGCCAAGGTCAGATGTGGGTGGAAGGGGAATTCGGTGCGCGTTTCCAGCGGTCCGGACTGCAGTTCATGGTTCAGCGACACGCATTCCTCGAAGCCGGCGGCGACCTTTAGGAAGACCACCTGGGAGATGGGACGGAAGGTGGCGGTCCCGCGGAGTCTGAGGCGGAAGGGCTGCGTGTTCGCGGCGACACGCCGCACATGGGCAAGTGCTGCCATCCAGTCGGTGGCCCAGGCGCCGGTGATCAGCGTGATATGAGGCGGGATGCTGCGGGCTACGGGGTCCCCGAAGGACAACCGTTGCTGCCTCAACTCCGAGCGGTAGGGTTCGGGCAGTGGGATGACGATACCCACACTGACCCCCTCCTCCCCGGGGCCGGTGGCCCCGGGGATCTCGGTACCCGACTCAGGGAGGGTCATCGTTTATCGCAGGCTCTGACCATCGTCGGCTCCCGCGGCGTCGAACGGCGTCTCCGCGCGCGCCGGTAGGAACCCGATGTTCGAGTAGACAGCGTCCAGGGTGTTGGAAGCGACTTCGCGGGCCCGGGCCGCTCCGATGGCCAGCTGGCGATCCAGTTCGGCCGAATCATCCAACAGCTCCAGGGTCTTGCGGCGGATCGGCTCGACCCGGGAGACGACTGCCTCGGCCACGTCGACCTTCAAGTGTCCATACATTTTGCCGTCGTACTCTTCGACCAGTCCGTCCACCGATTTGCCGGTGATCGTCGAAAGGATTTCCAGCAGGTTGGATACCCCCGGCTTTTCCGCCCGGTCGAAGGCAATCACGGTGTCATTATCGGTGACCGCTGATTTGATCCGCTTGGTGATGAGCTTCGGGTCATCAAGGATATTGATCAGACCGTTGGGGCTCGACGCGGACTTGGACATCTTCGACGTCGGATCTTGCAGGTCGTAGATCCGGGCACCTTCCTTCTGGATCATGGCTTCGGGAACCCTGAACGTCTCCCCGAAGCGGTGGTTGAATCGCTGGGCCAGATCCCTGGCGAGTTCCACGTGCTGGCGCTGGTCGTCACCCACCGGGATGGCGTGCGGCTGGTAGAGCAGAATATCCGCTGCCATGAGCACCGGGTAGGTGAACAGGCCAACACTGACGGCATCCTGACCACCCTTGGCCGATTTGTCCTTGAATTGGGTCATCCGCGAGGCCTCGCCGAACCCGGTGATGCAGTTGAGCACCCAGGCCAGTTGGGCGTGTTCGGGAACGTGGGACTGGACGAACAAGGTGGCCGCGTCCTGATCGATGCCCCCGGCAATGTACTGGGCTGCGGTGGTCCGGGTTCGTTCACGCAGTGATGCCGGGTCGTGTCCGACGGTGATCGCATGCATGTCGGGGACGAAGAAAAAGGCGTCGTAGTCATCCAGTGCCTTGACCCAGTTGACGAGTGCCCCGAGGTAGTTGCCGAGGTGAAGTGAGTCGGCGGAGGGTTGCATCCCCGAAAGGACGCGCGGTCGGCGGTCGGCCGGTACAGCGTTGTCAGTCATGGTGAGGTCTTCCTAGAACTGGTAGTCGATGACCAGTGGTGCATGGTCGGAGAAGCGCGTGTCGTAGGTTGGCGCGCGGTCGACGACGGCGTTGGATGCCAGTGCGGCAAGGTCCGGGGTCGCCATCTGGTAGTCGATACGCCAACCGGTGTCGTTGTCGAAGGCCTTCCCGCGGTAGGACCACCAGGTGTACGGGCCGTCAACGTCGCCTGCCAGTTCACGGGCCACATCCTTAAACCCGATTTCTTCACCGAAGAAGCGGTCGAAGTAGGCGCGCTCCTCCGGCAGGAAACCAGAGTTCTTGACGTTGCCCTTCCAGTTCTTGATATCTCGTTCGGTGTGTCCGACGTTCAGGTCGCCGGTCACCAGCACATGCTTCGACGTCGCTTTCAGTTCCGGCAGCTTGGTGGTCATCACCTCAAGGAAACGGTATTTATCGTCCTGTTTGGGGCTGTTGACCTCCCCGGAGTGAACGTAAGCGCTCACGACGGTGACTTGCTCCCCGTTGATGTCGAAGTCGGCTTCGACCCAGCGGCCGGAGGTCTTGAAGTAGTCTTCGCCGATATGCTCGCGGGTGGCCTGGGGGGCCTGCCGTGAGGCGATGGCCACCCCGGCGCGGCCCTTGGCTTCTGCCTCGGCGTGCAGGATATGCCAGTCATCCCCCAGCAGTTCGCGCACGATCTCGTCCGGTGCACGCACTTCCTGCATGGTCAGGATGTCGATGTCCCGGTCCTTCAGCCAATCAGCCATCCCGCGCCGGTATGAGGCGCGGATGCCGTTGAGATTGACGGAGGCGACGCGAACGGCGCCCGGGTTCTTGGCCTGGTTTTGTTCCTCTGCTGTACTCACCTGATCCAGCTTACCGAAGAATTCCTAGTCGATGACCTCTCCGGAGAGTGGATCGCTTCCGCCTGCGGGCTTCATCATCTCGCGTGCATTATGCGCGGTGATTTCGATGGTTTCCACGGCCCGGTCCACCATGCCGCGGGCTTCGGCACCGCTGGCATCCAGGTGCTCCTTGATGACTCCCGCTTGGACCTGGACGATTTTGAACGAGTGCTCCAGTTTCAGGTCACGGGTTCGCGACCCCTCATCCACCACGACGGTTTCGGAGGCCTCCGGCTGGCGGGCGCGGGCTGCCATGGAGGCGGAGGCGTTTTGCAACTGGCTGCTGACCTTGCGGGCGCCACGGCGCAGGCCGAAAACGAGGAAGGCTGCCAAGAGCAACCAGCCCAGCGAGATCACCGCGACGATCCAACCGATCACATCGTTTTGGTTGGCGGCGAAGACGACCGCCACTAAAAAGACGGTGACCATGACGGCCAGCGACAGGGTGCTGGCCTTAAGGGTGATCTTCTTTTCCGAGCGGGGGCGGTCCGTGCCGATGGGTTCCATACCCCCAGTATCCCAAACCGGGGGCACTGTCCGGGACAGGTTTCCCGTGGGCGAACAGCACCGAAGGCGCCGACGACGGTTCAGCTGCGTCTCAGGAGCCCGGGGAACCGGTCCAGATACAGGTCTTCGGCGGCGTAGTCCTGCGCAAAGTTGCCGAAGTGAGGGTTGTCATCGAAACTCTCCCGCGGCAGTCCTGCCAGCCAGTCCAGTTCGGCGGCGACGGTTTGTGCATAGGTTCCCACCGGGGTGTAGCCCAGGTCCCGGGACGCGGTGGTGTCCAGCATGATGGCGGGCCGGCCGTCCCATGGGTGGGCACCCAGGCCCGGCGGGGCGTCCTCGTCCAGCAGGATCTCTTGCCAGTCATGACCGAAGTGCGCGGCGACGGTACGGGCGATCTCCAAGCCGTTCGGCGCGTCGGGGTCGGCACTGTTGAGCACCCGGGCGCCCGCGGGGGTATCGGCGACACATTCGATCAGGGCAGCCGTGTTTGCTGCGGCCGTCGTATGGTCACCCCCGGCCCCCCGTCCGGCCAGGAGCAGCACTCGGCGGTGGTCAAGGATCCGGCGAACGAACGCCCATTCACGGGGCGGTGCGGCACCGACACCGTGGACTTTTGAGGCACGGATGACCGTGGCGTCGGCACCGGAGTCCAGCAGGGTCTGCTCGGCGGCCACCTTATTGGGGCCGTACCCCTCGGCGGAGGCGAACGGCATGTTCCCGGGGGCCAAGGTCGGCTGGTGCTCGGTGATCGGGCCGGCGAAGTGCGGTGGCTCGACGGAATTCATATGGCGACCCTCAGCGTCGACATAGACGGCCTTGCTGGAGAGCATCACCATGCGTCCGACGTCCTGCCGCAGCGCGAGCAAGCTGCGCGCGTGGTCGGCGGTGTAGCTGAGCGTGTCCACGATCAGGTCGGCGCCCTGGCCGATGACCGCTGCCAGGGCCGACGCATCGTAGCGATCAGCGGCGAGGAACCGCACTCCCAGGTCGGTGAGTTCGGCCGGCAGGTGGTGCCGGTTGCGTCCGGTGACGTCCACCTGCCATCCGCCGGCAGCCAGGCGGGCGGCCGTGGCCCGTCCCAGCAGGCCGGTACCTCCGAGGACGACAGCACGGCGTCGTTGGCCCTGTTGTGGTGCCGGGGTCACCAGGACACGAGGCAGAAGGGGTGGCGCTGGGGGTCCAGGTAGACGCGGTAGTTCTGCCCGCCGGTGTTCATCGACGTGGCACCGAGTTTGAGCACGGCCTCCTCGGCCACGTCCAAATCGTCGACGCGGATATCGAGGTGGGCTTGCTGCGGGTGGGTCTGGCCCGGCCATTCGGGGGGCTGGTAGTTTTCCACCCGCTGAAAGGCGATAGCGGGCCGGTCGGGGGCATCCCCGATGGTGATCCATCCGTCGTCGTCGTGCTGCACTCGCACCATGCCGAGAGCTTTCTCGTAGAAATCTGCCATGATTTCCGTGTCTTCGCAGTCGATGACGACCGCATGCCAACTGCCGATCACGGCGCCTCCTTGGGTTCTGGTCCGCACTAGACTACCTGCACGACGCCCCTGAAACCCATCTCACTTCAGGAACAAGGCCTTCAGGCGGTTGGTGGTCAGTGCCATTCCGCCGGCAATCATGAGGACATAGTAAAGGACATGGACCACGGTCATGATCCCGAAGGCTCCCACCGAGAGCTGGCGCAGCAGCTCCACGCCGTGCCAGAGCGGCAAGATTTGAATCATCCACTGAATGGCTTGCGGGTAGACGTCCAAGGGGTAGAACGTTGCCGAGAACAAGAACATCGGCAACATGATGAACGTGACCCAGTCCAACTGTTGGAACGTGCGGATGTAGGAGGTGATCCCCATGCCGATCGAGGCGAAGCCGAAGGCGATCAGCACCGAAGCCGGAACCATCAGCAGGGCCCACCACGTGGTGATCAGGCCCATGGCAGCCATGACGATCGTGAAGCCGGTGGCATAGAGGAATCCACGGAGCAGGGCCAGGAAGATTTCACCCAGGGCAACGTCCAGCGGCCCGAGCGAAGTGTAGAGCATGTTCTGGTAGAGCTTGCCGTAGTTCATCTTGAAGAACACATTGATGGTTGAGTCGTAAAGCGCCCCGTTCATCGCCGACACCGTCAGCAGGGCCGGAGCAATGTAGGCGGCGTAACTAATCGGGGTGCCTGCGGGACCCTGAACGGTACCAATGAGGGCGCCGAGTCCGATCCCCATCGAGAGCAGGTACAGCACGGGTTCAACGAATCCGGAAATCATGATTGCTGCGTTGGAGGTCCTGGTGGCCATGAGACCGCGTTCGATCACGGCACGGATATTGCGCGAATAGAGTGCGGCGAACGGGCGACGGTCGGGCATCAAGACAAGGTCGGCATCACGGATCAGGCTCATATCAGCCGTCCAATCGTCGGGCGTAGACGCGACGGGCGAGCAGCAGTCCCCCGCAGACCAGAGCCAGCAGGTAAAGCACGTGCACGATGGAGAGCCAAAGTGGTTCGCTATACCCGTAGGAGAGGACCCTTCCGATTTCGGTGGCATGCCAGACCGGGGAGATCCACCCGATCCACTGCAGGAACCAGGGCAGCGTCGATAGCGGGAACAAGGTGCCGGAGAACAAAAAGAGCGGCATGACGATAAATCGCTCGACGAGCGCGAATTGGCCCTTATCGTCTTTGACCGAGGCCGAATACGCCATCAGCGGCAGCCCGAAGGCCAAACCGGCCAGCGAGGCCGTGAGGATCGACAGGACTGCCCATCCGCTGGTGGCAGCACCAAAGAAGAGCACGATCACCAGATAAACGATGCTTTGGCCCAGAATGCGGATGGCCACGGCCAACGCATGCCCCTGGCAGATCTGTTGCGGGGTGAGTGGGGTCGCCAGTGGCCCGTAATAGGTCTTCCACCATTTGAACCCGGACATCACCCCATAGGTGAACTCCCCCGATGCGGTCATCATCGCCGCGGAAGCCAGCAGTGCCGGGGCGATGAACTGCAGGTAGCTGGCACCATCGAAGGCCGCTCCCCCGGAGTTCGCATCAACCAGTGAGGCCAATCCGACCCCCATGGCGAACAGATAAACCAGCGGGTTGCCCACGGAGTAGGCGATGACGATATCGAGGTAGCCCTTCATCGCCCGCAGATACTGCTCAGCGACATACCAGGTGCCGAAGCTGCGCGCCTTGCGGGCGCTGGTGGCCGGCGGATGCGGAACCAGCGGCGACAACGACACCGCCCGGCGGCCGACGCGGGTCGCAGGTGGCGTTTCGTGGTTATTCAATGAGGCTCCGACCGGTCAGCCGGAGGAACACGTCCTCCAATGATGAACGGCGCACCAGCGAGGTCAGCGGGGTCAGGCCCCGGGCTGACACGGCGTCGAGCGCTGCTTCGCCGTCGTGGGCATAAATCAGCAACCGATCGGGCAGGACCTCGATCCGCTCCCCGATCCCCGCGACGGCATCGGCTGCCCCGGCATTGCGCTCGGCGCCGAAACGCAGTTCTAGAACTTCACGGGTGGAATATTCGCGGATGAGCGCCGACGGGGAGCCCTCGGCCATGATCCGGCCCTGGTCCACCACGATCAGCCGGTCGCAGAGCTGTTCGGCTTCGTCCATGTAGTGGGTGGTGAGGATGAGCGTGACGCCACGCTCCTTGAGCCGGAACAGCCGGTCCCAGAGGATATGGCGGGCCTGCGGGTCCAGCCCGGTCGTTGGCTCGTCCAACAGCAGGACGCGAGGATCGTTGATGAGCGATCGGGCGATGGTCAGCCGGCGTTTCATGCCTCCTGAGAGGTCATCGACGCGGGCCGAGGCCTTCTCGGTGAGTTGGGCGAAGTCCAGGAGTTCGTCGGCCTTGGGGCGCAGGTAGCTCAGCGGCAGACCGAAGTAGCGCCCATAGATGATCAGGTTGTCTCTGACCTTCAGTTCCTGGTCGAGGTTGTCCTCCTGCGGGACGACTCCCAAATGGGCCCTGACCTCGGGCCCCTGCTGCTCCGGGTCCAGTCCCATGATGCTCAGGGTCCCCCCGCTGCGCTGGGACACCCCGCCGATCATGCGCATGGTGGTGGATTTCCCGGCACCATTGGGCCCCAGCAATCCGAAGGACTCCCCGGCAGGGACCTCGAAGGAAATCGCGTCGACAGCGGTGAAGTCACCGTAGCGTTTGGTCAGCTGGTCGGCGACGATCACCGGAGGGCGTGATGAGTTCTGGGGCACAACCGCACTCTACTGTGAACGAGTGATTGGCACCAGCCAATCATCGAGATGATCTTTACTTAGTGTGGGCGGTATTCCTGCACCATCGGGCAGTCGAACGGGTCGCGGGCGTTGAGCCCCACCGTGTTCAGGTACTTCACGACCTGGCCGTAGGATTCACCGACCGAAGCGACCGTGTAGGGCACCTTCAGTTCCTGGCAGTATTCGCGGACCATGACGCTGACCTGGCGCAGGTGCGGGCGCGGCATGCTGGGGAACAGGTGGTGTTCAACCTGGTAATTCAGGCCACCGTAAACAGCGGTGAGAACGCGGGTCCCGAAGGACGTCCGTCCCACGATATTGCGCGAGGTCAGGACCTGGCGGCTGAAGAAGTCAATGGTGGAGGTCTTGGGGATGAGCGGCATGCCCTTGTGGTTCGGGGCGAATGAGGCACCCATGTAGACGCCGAAGACGGCCATCTGGACGCCCAGGAAAGCGCTGGCAATTCCCCAGGGCAGGAAAATGTACAGGACCGCCAGGTAGATCGACAGGCGCAGGGCGACCATGGAAATCTCCCGGGTGCGCTGTTTCACGGGCCGCCGCGAGAAGAGGTACCTGAACGAGTGGAAGTGCAGGTTGAACCCCTCCATCGTCAGAAGCGGGAAGAACAGGTATCCCTGCCGCCGGGTCAGCCAGGCCAAGAAGCCGGTGCGGGCCGCGGCGTCCTCGGGAAGGAACGAGACGGTGTCCTGCTCGATGTCAGGATCCTTGCCAATGGTGTTCGGCTTGGCGTGGTGACGGGTGTGCTTATTCATCCACCAGCCGTAGCTCATGCCCACGACGGCATTGGCCAGGATCCGACCGGCCCGGTCATTGGCCGGACCTGATTTCAGGACCTGCCCGTGGGAGGCCTCATGAGCCAGAAAAGCGAACTGCGTGAGGATGATTCCCAAGGCAGCGGCGACGAAGAGCTGGAACCAGCTGTCCCCCAGCAACGTGAACCCGGTGACTGCGGCGGCAAGCAGGAGCGACAGCAGCATCACGACGCCGAGATAATAACCTCGACGCCGGCGCATCAGCCCCGCGTCAAGAACCCGATTCTTGAGCAGGCTGAAGTTCCGGGCCCCGGCGTTGCGCCGTTTCGGGGCAACCGCCGGCGAATCTTTGGTCAGGATGGAGGGCGTCTGAGCGCTCATGGTCACTCCTTCGGAGTGTAGTTCCTGGCCTCTCGGCCGCAGGAACTGAAAACCTCATGATCCCTGAATCATCACTATACCCATGTGGGCTGTGTAACGGCTGAGCGGGCGCAACGAAACAGGCTCAAACGACGCCGCCCCGCCGCGCCTGAACGGCGGGGCGGGGCGGTGGGCGAGGAGGGCCGAGCTATTCAGCCCTAGTCGCGATGCTTGGGGACGTCCCCGTGACGCCCCGTCTGATCACGGTCCTTCGCGTCGAGGTCAGCAGCGTCGACATCGTCCAGGAAATCGTCGTCCTCTCCTGCGCCGCGGTCTTTTCGCTGCGCGGCGGCGTCACCATAGGCATCGGGACGGTCCGTGGCCAGCGGGTCGCCGACCACCGGAGTCCCATCCTGCCGACGCTCGGATTCCGCCGGATCCCCGACACGCTCCTGGCGGTTCCGACCGTGATGGGCGTCGCCTCCATCCTCGGCACGCGCTGCACCCGCCACCGGAGCAGCATCTTCGCGACGCTCGGAGTCCACCGGGTCCACAGGATCCCGACGATGCCCGGTCTCCGCCGGTCCTCCGGCTACGGCAGCATCGGCACGGCGCCCCGTGCCACCATTGCCGGCATCCCGTGGGACGTCCTTGGCGGCGTCCGGATCCAGCCGGTCGGCATGGCGCAACCGCGCTTCGGAGGCCTGCTGCTGCTCGTTCGCCGCTGCGGCCTGCTGATCGGCATCCATGCGCTTGCGTTCGGCGGCAATCTCGGCGTCCTTCGCCTCGGCCTGCAGCCGCTGGGCTTCGATTTCCCGTTCCTTCGACTTCAGTTCTGCGGCATCCGCGTCGGCCTTCGTCCGCTGTGCGGCGTTCGCCCGTTCACGTGCCTGCAGTTGGCTTTCCTGCTCTTCGGCACGAATCCGACCGGCTTCTTCCCGGTTACGCTCGGCCTTCTTCCGGCCGGCCACACGAGCGATGACGCCGATGATGATCAGCACCACGACAACGGCGACAACAATCCAAACGATCTGTGAGGTATCCATACGATCAAACCCCTTGGCTGGGTGGAAAACTTCGGGACCTTACACCGCATGTCTACCATCCCACTCGGCGTGATCAAAGCATGTTTGCCCCGAAATTTCAGCGCCGGAACTATCAGGACGCGCCCCGTTGAGCCACGCACAGGTACCCGGGCCCCCTCAGGTTCCCGGGTACCCGTTCGTTTCGGAATCAGTCGGTCTGGCGTTCGGCGCTATCCACGACATTATCGAGGAGCATGGCGCGGGTCATCGGCCCCACTCCCCCGGGATTCGGAGAGATCCAGGAAGCGACCTCGTAGGCTGCCGGTTCCACGTCTCCGGTGACGACTGCCTTGCCGTGACCGTCATCGACCCGGCTGACACCGACATCAAGAACGATGGCCCCGGGTTTGAGATCGGCGGCCTTGATCATATGTGCCTTCCCGGCTGCGGCGATGACGACGTCGGCGCGGGAGAGGTGCGCGGCAAGATCGGTGGTGCCCGTGTGGGCCAGAGTGACCGTGGCGTTGACCTGGCGCCGGGTCAACAGGAGGCCAATCGGTCGCCCGATGGTCACACCACGGCCCACGACGAGGACATTTTTGCCGTTCAGATCAATACCGTGCCGGGCCAGCAGCTCGACGCAGCCCTTGGGAGTGCAGGGCAACGGCGAAATCATCGGTCGGTTCACGTTGGCCACGAGCCGTCCCAAGTTCATCGGGTGCAGGCCATCGGCGTCCTTGGCCGGATCCATGGCTTCCAGAACGACATCCTGATCAATATGGTCAGGAAGGGGCAGCTGGACGATGTATCCGGTGCATTCGGGGTTGTCGTTCAGGTCGTGGACGGCGGCCAGCAGGTCCTCCTGGCTCGTGTCTGCGGGAAGGTCGACGCGGATCGAAGTAATCCCCACCTCGGCACAGTCCTTATGCTTGCCGCCGACATACCACGTCGATCCCGGGTCATCCCCCACCAGAATGGTTCCGAGTCCCGGGGTGATGCCCCGCTCCTTCAGGGCAGCAACCCGTTCGGTGAGTTCTGCCTTGATCGTTTTTGCTGTGGCTTTGCCATCCAGGATTTGTGCACGCTGTGTCATGGTCACCACTGCTCCAGTTCGGCGTAGAGGGGGAAGTCGGCTGCCAGTTTTTCCACCCGGGCGATCAGGCTGGCGGTCTCGGCCGCTTCCCCCTCGCGGAGTGCGGTGGCAATGATGTCTGCGACCTCGGTGAATTCGACTTTCCCGAAGCCGCGGGTGGCCAACGCGGGGGTACCGATGCGCAGCCCCGAGGTGGTCATGGGTGGCCGGGGGTCGAAGGGAACCGCGTTGCGGTTCACGGTGATCCCGATGGAGTGCAGCAGGTCCTCTGCCTGTTTACCGTCCAAGGCGGAGTCCCGCAGATCCACGAGGACCAGGTGGACGTCGGTTCCCCCGGTCAGCACCGAGATTCCTGCGGATGTGACGTCCTCTGCC
The DNA here is from genome assembly GCF_002332245.1 of Glutamicibacter sp. BW78. Classification (NCBI taxonomy): domain Bacteria; kingdom Bacillati; phylum Actinomycetota; class Actinomycetes; order Micrococcales; family Micrococcaceae; genus Glutamicibacter; species Glutamicibacter sp. BW78. Next base: position 318,943 of record NZ_NRGU01000038.1, on the reverse strand, counting down.
GTGAGCCGTTCGGCGAGCAGGCGGGCCCCTTCGAGGGTGCGCTCCTGACGTTCGCGGAATTCCTCCCCCGCAGCGATCTTGAAGGCCACTGCCTTGCCGGCGATGGCATGCATCAGGGGTCCACCCTGTTGGCCGGGGAAGACGTTGGAGTTGATCTTCTTATACAGTTCCAGATCGTTGGTCAGGATCAATCCCGAGCGCGGCCCGGCCAGGGTCTTATGCACCGTGGAGGTCACGACGTCTGCGTATTCCACGGGGTTCGGGTGCAGGCCGGCGGCGACGAGTCCAGCGAAGTGGGCCATATCGACCCAAAGGAGCGCGCCGACCTCATCGGCGATGGAGCGGAAGGCTGCGAAGTCCAGCTGGCGCGGGTAGGCGGACCAGCCGGCGATGATCACCTGGGGCTTCTCGGCAATGGCTTGAGCACGCAGCTTGTCCATATCGATGGTGAAGGTCTCGGGCTCGACCTCATAGGCGGCGACCGCGTATAGCTTGCCGGAGAAATTCAGCTTCATCCCATGGGTCAGGTGTCCTCCGTGGGCCAGCGAGAGCCCCAGGATCTTGTCCCCTGGGTTGATCATGGCCGCCAGTGCCGCGGCGTTGGCCGTCGCCCCCGAATGCGGCTGGACATTGGCGTATTTCGCGCCGAACAGCGTCTTGACGCGGTCCCGCGCCAGGTTCTCGGCCACGTCGACGTGTTCGCAGCCGCCGTAGTAGCGGCGGCCCGGGTAGCCTTCGGCGTATTTATTGGTCAGCACCGAGCCCTGCGCCTGAAGGACCGCGCGGGGCGCGAAGTTCTCCGAGGCGATCATTTCCAGGGTGTTGCGTTGACGGCCGAGCTCGGCGGTCAGCACCGCGGCGATCTCCGGGTCCACTTCGGACAGCGGTTGGTTGGTGACGGGATGTGGTGTGCTCACGAAATCTTCTCCTGCTGCGGGAATGGTCTGCGAAAGGGCCACCCCGGCGACAGACGCCACTGCGGAGACCCCCGGGCCCAGGCGCGCGATCCGTTTGGTTCCTGCTGTTGCCGCTCCCTTGTGGTCATCCACCAGCGCCAGTCACGACGTCTTTCATGCTACTGGATGGAGTCTGCCTCCGCAGTTTTCCGGTCCCGCCGTGACGTGGCCGGACCACCCAGCGCCCGCAGGGCGTTGGCGATGGCCAACACGTCCACGACCTCCTGCGCCAGGGCCCCGAATAAGGCAGGAAGGGCACCGGTGGCGGCATAAAGCATCAGTCCCACGGAGAGCAGGATCCCGATCCAAATGGATTGCAGTGCCACCTTCACGGTGCGTTGGCCGATCTCCACCGCCGTGGCGGCGACCGAGACGTCATCAATCATGATGACGACGTCGGCGCTTTCGGAGGCAGCGGTGGCCCCGTTCACACCCATCGCGATCCCGACGTCGGCCGCAGCCAGGACGGGGGCGTCGTTGATTCCGTCGCCGACCATCATCACCGGTCGGTGCGGTAGCTGCCCGACAAGGTCGACTTTCTGTCCCGGGTGCAGTTCGGCCCGAACGTCGGTCAATCCCACGCGTCGTGCCACGTCCTGCGCTGTCGCGGCAACGTCGCCGGTGAGCATGACCCGCTCCGTGACTCCTGCCCGTTCCAGCCGCACCATCATCTGCGCTGCCTCCTGGCGCAACGGGTCGCTCATCACGAGCATCCCGGCGTGGACGCCGTCGACGGCCAGATAGACACCAGCTTCTCCCGCGTGGATGGCCCCGGGGGCGAATCCGGTGCTCTTTTCGGCGATCCACCGCGGTTTTCCCACCAGCACCCGGTGTCCGGCGACGGTGCCGCTGATGCCTTCGGTCGCCATTTCGGTGGCGTCCTGCACCGGGTGCAGGGCCATCCCCCGGTGGCGGGCGGCCTGCGTGATGGCCGGGGCGAAGGCGTGGGTGGAATAGGCCTCCAGCGAGGCCGCCAGTTCCAGCAACCGGTCGGCGTCGAGCCCCGATGCGAGATCCGGTACGACGGCGACGCGCACCAGGCGCGGAGTGCCGGTGGTCAGGGTCCCGGTCTTGTCGAATGCAGCGGTCTTCACCCGGGCGAGGCGTTCCAGGGTGCCGCCGTCCTTCACGATCGCCCCCTGGCGCGCCGCCTGGCTCATCCCGCCCATCAGGGCCACCGGGGCGGCGATCAACAGCGGACAGGGGGTGGCCACGACCAGGACCTCGGCGAAGCGCACCGGATCTCCGGAAAGCCACCAGGCCAGCCCGCCCACCAGGTAGGCAAAGAGTGTGAAGGGGACCGCATACCTGTCGGCCAGACGTACCAGGGGCGCCCGGGATTCCGCAGCCCCCTGGACGAGGGCAACGATCCGGGCGTATTGCGAGTCCGCGGCGGTGGCGGTGGCCCGCAGTGCAACCGCCACCGTGCCATTGACGGCACCCGAGGGCACCGGTTCACCCGCTGCCCGGGTCACCGGCAGGGATTCGCCGGTCACCGCGGATTCGTCGAAATCGGCGGCCCCCTCCACCAGGGTCCCGTCCACCGGAACGACGGTGGACGGGCGCAGCAGCACCACGTCTCCGGCGGCGATGTCCTCGAGGGGGACAGCGGAGACGGTCCCGTCGGGGGACAGTAGCTGGGCGGTGCGCGGTACCCGGTCCAGCAGACCGGTCAGTTCGCGTTGCGAGCGGTGCTGGGCGGCGTCCTCCAGCCCCTCTCCCCCGGTCAACATCAGGCAGATCACCAGTGCTGCGTGGTATTCACCGACGCTCACGGTGGCCACGATCGCCGTCAGGGCGAGCACATCGATCCCCCAGTGTCCACGCATCAGGTCCTTGACCATGTCCACGAAAACCGTTGCGGCCACGACCAGGGCGAACACGGACGCGACGAGGCGCGCCGGCCCATCGAGGCCTGTGATGTTCAGCCCGACGGTCAGCAATCCGAACCCGATGGTGGCCCCAGCTAGCGGGTACCGCCTCAACAAACGAAGAATCACCATGCCCTAGTCATAGCCTGTTGTCCTCGGGAGTTCCATGACGTCGATGGGACAACGTTTTCTTGGCGTCATCGGGCACCGATAAACTTCGGTGATGACCAGCCAGCAATACATCGTGACTCTCTCCTGCGCCGACCAGCCGGGCATCGTGCATGCCGTTTCCGGCGCCCTCTTGGAGGCCGGCTGCAACATCACCGAATCCCAGCAATTCGAAAGCCCCGAATCGGGGTCCTTCTTCATGCGCGTTGCCGTGTCCACCGGTGCCGGGCTGGACGAGGTCAAGGCGCCCCTGGCCGCCGTGGCCTCTCGTTTCGCCATGGAACTCTCCGTCCACCCCGAAGCCCAGCCGCTGCGCACCCTGATCATGTGTTCTACAGCGGGCCACGCCTTGAACGACTTGCTGTATCAGCAGCGCGCCGGCTCCCTGCCCATCGAGGTCCCCCTCATCGTCTCCAACCACCGGGAACTGGCCCCGATGGCGGAGTTCTACGGGGTGGGGTTCCTCCACCTGCCGGTCACCCCCGGCACCAAGGCCGAGGCCGAAGCCCGGTTGCTGGAGCTGGTGGCCGAACACGACATCGAATTGGTGGTTTTGGCCCGTTACATGCAGATCCTCTCCGATGACCTGTGCCGCGGGTTGGCCGGACGGGCGATCAACATCCACCATTCGTTCCTGCCCTCCTTCAAGGGGGCCAGGCCCTACCATCAGGCCCATGCCCGGGGCGTGAAGATGATCGGGGCCACGGCGCACTTCGTTACCGCCGACCTCGACGAGGGGCCGATCATCGAACAGCAGGTCATCCGGGTCAACCATTCCCAGACCCCCGGCCAATTCGTTGCCATGGGACGCAACGTCGAGGGAAGCACGCTGACGCAGGCCGTGCAGTGGGCCGCCCAACGGCGGATCCTGCTCGACGGGCGCCGAACCGTGGTCTTCAACTAGCGCGCGCCGGCCCCGGGCTTTGTAGACTCGGGCCATGACACACATCATCACGATTGATTCCAACACCCCCCAGGTCTCCGCGACGGCCTTCACCGCCCCCACGGCCACACTGAGCGGGGACGTGGTCCTCGGCGAGCGCGCCAGTGCCTTCTACGGCGTTTCGGTGCGCGGGGATTCAGCGCCGATCCGTATCGGAGACGACACCAATCTGCAGGACAACGTCGTCGTCCATGCCGACACGGGTTTCCCCACCACGGTGGGCACCGGGGTCTCCGTCGGCCACTCCGCCGTCATCCACGGCTGCACGATCGACAACGGATGTCTGGTCGGCATGAGTGCCACCGTCATGAACGGCGCCCACATCGGTGAACAGTCCCTCGTGGCTGCCGGCGCCCTGGTGCTCGAGGGCACCGTCGTTCCGCCGCGTTCTTTGGTGGCCGGAGTTCCGGCCAAGGTCCGCCGCGAACTCAGTGACGAAGAGGTCGACTCGCTGCGCACCAACGCCGAGCACTACCTGGTGCTGGCCGAGAAGCACCGTATTGCCAACGCCGGCTGATGCTGGTGGCATGAGCCGATTGCCGGGCCATGAGCATCATGCCAAGCTGGTGGCATGAGCCACCGTTTCCCCACCCCTCCCTGCGCAGAGCCCGACGCCGGATCACCGCTGCTGGCAACGGGCCGCCCCATTTCCTGGGGGGTGGTCTCGACGGGGCGGATCGCCGAGACGGTGGTCGCCGATTTGGCCCTGCTGGAGGACGCGACCTTGCAGGCGGTCAGTTCCCGTGATGGCGACCAGGCTGCCGCTTTCGCCACCCGGCACGGTTTCGTGGACGGCTATGGGCCCCACGACGGGCTCTCGGGCCACGAACGACTGTTCGCCGACCCTGCCGTTGAGGCCGTCTATATCGCCACCCCGCATGCCCAGCACTTCGCCATCGCCCGGGACGCCTTGCGGGCCGGCAAGCATGTGCTGTGCGAGAAGGCGCTGACCATCAACGCCTCGGAGGCCGCCGAGTTGGTGGCGTTGGCCAGGACCCGCGGCCTGTTCCTGATGGAAGCTGTGTGGACCCGCTTCCTGCCGTCCGTCCACCGGGCCCTGGACCTCATCGACGCCGGCGAGATCGGAGACATCGCCTGGATCCGCGCCGACCTCGGCTTCCCGGCGAACTACGACAAGACATGGCGCCTGTTCGACCCGGAAGCAGGTGGCGGTGCGCTGCTGGATCTGGCGGTCTATCCGCTGACCTGGGCGCTCGGAGCCCTGGGCTTCCCCCAGTCGGTCCAGGCGGTGGGGACGCTGAACGACGACGGGGTGGACACCCAGGAGTCGCTGACCCTCACCTATGGTTCGGGCGCCCAGGCCCAACTGCTCTGTTCGTTGAACGGCGCCGGTCCCCGCGAGGCGGTCATCTCGGGCAGCACGGGTTTCCTGCGCATTGCCGGCCCGCTGAACAACCCAGCCTCTTTCGAGGTCCACCCCCTCGACGCGGAGCCACGGACCGAGACTTTCGAAACGGTGGGCCGCAACTACGTCTATGAACTCCGTGAGGCCACGCGTTGCATCCAGCAGGGGCTGACCGAGAGCCCGACGATGTGCTGGGCGGATTCGGTGGACACCCTGCGCCTCTTCGACGGGGTGCGCAACCAGCTGGGGGTCAGCTACCTCAACGACCGTGGACGCTAGGCCAACCAGCAGTGGGTCCGTGCGGGCAGGCATGCATCCGTATACAGATGACCAATGCCCCAGTACGCTCAGGCCATGGGAGCAGAAGTCAGGAAGAAGACCTTCACCCGGGCGCAACGAACCCGGTACCGTGAACGCCTGAACGAAAACCTCGAGACCTTCGAGGACTTCCTCTCGAACGGGCATTTTGCCGCCTCGGGGACCATCGGCGTCGAACTGGAACTGAACCTCGCCAACGAGGATTTCACCCCGGCCATGCGCAACACGCAGGTGTTGGAATCGATTGCCGACGAGGCCTTCCAAACCGAGATCGGTGCCTTCAACATCGAACTGAACCATCCGGCCTTGGATGTGTCCGGACGTGGACTCCGCGAACTGGAGGAAGGCCTCCGAGCCCAGCTCAACCATGCCGACGCGAGGGCCGACGAGGTCGGGGCAGATTTGTTGATGACCGGCATCCTGCCCACCCTGCGTCCGGAGCAGTTGCAGGACCCCGACTGGATGAGTACCGGCAAACGGTACGCCGCCCTGAACACCTCGGTGCTGCAGGCCCGTGGTGAGGATGTCCTGATTGACATCTCCGGCCAAGAACGCCTCAGGTTCTATGCCCCCACGATCGCCCCGGAGGCCGCCTGCACCTCGGTCCAATTGCATGTCCAATTGAGCCCAGCCGAATTCGCTCCGGCGTGGAATGCCGCCCAGATTATTGCCGGACCGCAGATCGCCCTGGCCGCCAACTCCCCGGTGTTCCTGGAACGGGTGTTGTGGCATGAGACCCGTATCGAATTATTCAAGCAGTCGATCGACACCCGGGCCCCGGAAATGCGGGCCCAGGGCGTCCGGCCCCGCGTCTGGTTCGGCGATCGGTGGATCACCTCGATCTTCGACCTCTTCGAGGAAAATGTGCGCTATTTTCCGGCGCTGCTGCCCGAACTTGCTGGACGCCGTCCCCAAAAGACGAAGGCCGGGGCCCCCTATCTGCACGAGCTCAGACTGCATAATGGGACCGTTTACCGCTGGAACCGCCCCATCTACGACCCGGGTGTCGAGATCCCTAACCTCAGGTTGGAAAATCGGTTGCTCCCGGCAGGCCCTTCCGTCCTGGACACGGTGGCCAATGCCGCGTTCTTCTTCGGGTTGGTGCGCCGACTGCGCACCTCCCAACGCCCGTTATGGTCCCGGATGGCCTTTGGCACGGCAACGGAAAACTTCCTGGCCTGCGCCCGCGATGGGCTCCATGCCACCGTCTACTGGCCCGGGGTCGGGGAGATCCCGGTATCCGAACTCATCGTGCGCCACCTCATCCCGCTGGCCGCCGAGGGCTTGGCAGATCTGGGTGTCGAGGATGCCGTGGCGGCCCGCTATCTCGACGTGCTGCGTGAACGCGCCCGTACCGAGCAGAACGGCGCACTGTGGCAGATACAGAGCCTCGAACGACTCGAAGAGCGCGGACTGGATCGTCGCCATGCCCTGGTGGAGATGACCCGCCTGTATTGGGACCATATGCATCATTCGGGTCCGGTCCATGAATGGCCGTTGCCTTAAGGAAGGGTAGCCCCACCCTTCTTGACGTAACCCTCCGTACACAGATGATCTGTTTTCCATTTTTTGCGTTTACTTCTTGACGGCAACGATTCCGTATTGCAGACTTTTCTCCATGCAAGAAACGAGAGCTGGATCACAAGCGGGTCGAAGGAGTCCCGGGTCGCAGTCCGCGCTGCGCCATCTGAACCAGCAACGTCTGATCGATTGCCTGCTCGCCGGCCCCGCCACCCAGGCCGAACTCTCCCGGCAGACCGGGCTGTCCACGGCCACCGTCTCCAATATCGTGAAGTTCATGCAGGCCTCCGGCCTCGTCGACACCGAGCCCACCACCAGTTCGGGACGCCGAGCCCTGAACGTGCGACTCCTCAACGACGGGGCCATCGGGGTCGGCATCGACTTCGGCCGTCGCCACCTGCGCGTGGTCTTCGCCTCGCTGAATTACCACATCATCGCCGAGAGAACGATCATTCTCCCCCTCGGGCACCAGGGCGAAGAAGGCATCGCCGCAGCAGCTCGGCTCGTCACCGAACTGCTGGCCGAGAACAACCTCCACCGCAGCACCCTGATCGGTGCCGGCGTGGGCATCCCCGGCCCCATCGACCGCCGCAGCGGAACGGTCGCCCAGGGAGCCATCCTGCCCGAATGGGTGGGACTGAACCTGCAGGAACGTATCGAAGAAGTCCTCGACGTCCCCGTCATCGTCGATAACGACGCCAACCTCGGGGCCTTGGCCGAAGTGACCTGGGGTCCGCATAACGGGGTGGATAACCTCGTCTTCATCAAAATCGGTTCAGGCATCGGCGCCGGTTTGATCATCAACGGCTCCCCCTACTACGGAAATATCGGCATCACCGGGGAAATCGGCCATGCGACCGTGCAGCAACACGGCTCGATCTGCCGTTGCGGTAACCGCGGCTGCTTGGAAACCGTCGCCTCCACCACCATCATGTCGACCCTGCTGGCCGGGGCCGAACATCCCCCCCAGACGGCCGAAGACATCGTCGCGCAGGGACGCGGCGGCGGTTCGGCGGTTCTCCGCGTCCTGGACGACGCCGGCATGGCGGTCGGGCAGGAACTGGCCAATATCGCCAACCTGCTCAACCCCGAAGTCATCGTCGTGGGCGGCCCCTTGACCGGTCTGGGCGATCTCTTGCTGGAACCGATCAGACGCGGTCTGCACCGCCACGCCGTCCCGATCGTCGGAGACAGCACCACCGTCGTCATGTCATCACTGAGTGAACGGGCAGAATCCCTGGGAGCCGCGGCATTGGCCTTCCAGCATGTGGGGATCCGCGCCCCCTAGACTCCTCGGCGGTCAGCGACCGGCGAGCCTCAAAGAATCCTCTCGACTATCCACTGGAAGGCCCCTGGGCACCATGCACACACCACCTGCCGGGCAGCACGCCCCGAATCTGCTGGAAATGCGTTCGATCACCAAGGAGTTCCCGGGCGTCAAGGCCCTGGACGCCGTCAGTCTGAACGTGCGCGTCGGAGAGATCCACGCGGTCTGTGGGGAGAACGGCGCCGGGAAATCGACGCTGATGAAGGTCCTCTCCGGGGTCTACCCACACGGAACCTACACCGGGGACATCCACTATCAGGGAAAAGTCCAGGCCTTCCGCACCATCAATGCCAGCGAAGAGGCCGGCATCGTGATCATCCACCAGGAACTCGCCCTGATCCCCGAGCTGAGCATCATGGAGAACATTTTCCTGGGTAACGAGCCCACCCGTTTCGGGATGATCGACTGGTCCGCGGCGCGTCTGCGGTCGATGGATCTGCTGGCCAGGGTGGGATTGAGCGATGATCCCGACACCCCCATCAAGGAGATCGGCGTCGGCAAACAACAACTGGTGGAGATCGCGAAGGCACTGAATAAATCGGTGAAACTGCTCATCCTTGATGAGCCGACGGCCGCGTTGAACGAATCCGACTCCCAGCACCTGCTGGATCTGATCCGCGGGCTCAAGGGCAGGGGCATCACCTCGATCATCATTTCGCATAAGCTCAACGAGATCGAACAGGTGGCTGATTCCATCACGATCATTCGTGATGGACGCACCATCGAAACCCTGGACGTCCAGGCCGACGGGGTCAACGAGGACCGCATCATCAAGGGGATGGTCGGTCGGACCCTGGAATCACGGTTCCCCGAGCACAGTGCAGAAGTCGGGGAGACCTTCTTTGAGGTCTCCCACTGGAACGTCGGCCACCCCCAGATCCAGGACCGGATGGTCTGCAAGGACTCCAGCTTCTTCGTCAAGCGGGGTGAGATCGTCGGTTTCGCCGGGCTCATGGGTGCCGGGCGCACCGAACTGGCCCGCTCGATCTTCGGTCGTTCCTACGGACGCTACCAATCCGGGACCCTGACGATGAACGGCCAACACCTTGAATTGCGCACTGTCGCCCAGGCCATCCGTGCGGGCCTCGGCTATGTGACCGAGGACCGCAAGAGCCTCGGGTTGAACCTGCTGGACGACATCCAGGAAACCACCGTCTCGGCGAACCTGGCCAAGATCAGCAAGCACCAGGTGGTGGACCGGGACCGGGAATTCGAGGTCGCCGAGTACTACCGCAAGGCCCTGCGCATCAAGACCCCCTCGGTGCAGGAAGGCGTCAGCAAGCTCTCCGGCGGCAACCAACAAAAGGTCGTCCTGGCCAAATGGATGTTCACCGAGCCCGACCTGCTCATCCTCGACGAACCCACCCGTGGCATCGATGTGGGAGCCAAATTCGAGATCTACGGGATCATCCAACAACTGGCGAAGGCCGGCAAGGGAGTCATCGTGATCTCCTCCGAACTGCCCGAACTACTCGGTCTCTCCGACAGGATCTACACGATCTTCGAAGGAGCCATCACCGGGGTGGTGGACCGCGAGGAAGCCACCCCCGAGAACCTGATGCGCCTGATGACCTCGGCCCGTCAACCGGCCTGATCCCTCCGCCCCTTCTCCTCACTTACCCGCACCCGCGAACCAAGGAACACAACATGAACGCGATCAAGCAGCTCTTTGGCGGAAACACCCGCCAATTCGGCATGATCTTTGCCCTGGTGGCCCTGGTGGTCTTCTTCCAGATCATGACCGAAGGCGTGACCCTGACCTCCGGCAACCTGATGAACCTACTCAACGGCAACGCCTATATCCTCATCCTGGCCATTGGCATGGTGCTGGTCATCATCGCCGGGCACATCGACCTCTCGGTGGGTTCGATCGCCGCCTTCGTGGGCGTCACCGTCGCCATAGCGATCCGCGACTGGGGGCTTCCCGCCTGGGCAGGGATCCTGTTGGGCCTGGCCCTGGGCGTGGTGATCGGGGCGTGGCAGGGCTTCTGGGTCGCCTATGTCGGGATCCCCGCTTTCATCGTGACCCTGGCGGGCATGATGCTCTTCCGCGGGCTGAACCAGTTCGTGGGCAAATCCAACACGATCCCTGTCCCCGAAGACTTCCAGTACATCGGTGCCGGCTACCTCAAGGAGATCGGGCCCAACACCGGCTATAACAACCTCACCCTCCTCCTCGGCCTGTCCACCGTCGCCCTGGTCGTCATCATGTCGCTACGTGGTCGTGCCAAGGCCCTCCGACTCGGCGCCCTGGTGCCGCCCTTGTGGGTGCAGGTCACCAAGCTGACCCTGATCAGCGCCGCCATCCTCTACGCCACGTATCTCTTTGCCACCGGCAGGCCGGGGACCTCGTTGCCGATTCCGGGCATCATCCTGATCGGCCTGGTGATCATCTACGGCTTCATCTCCTCACGCACGGTCTTCGGCCGCCATATCTACGCCGTCGGCGGCAACCGCCATGCAGCCGAGCTCTCCGGCGTCCGCTCCAAGAAGGTCAACTTCCTGGTCATGATGAACATGGCGGTCCTCGCCGGTCTGGCCGGCATGATCTTCGTCGCCCGCTCCACCGCTTCGGGTCCCTCGGATGGCAACATGTGGGAGCTGGACGCGATCGCCGCGGTCTTCATCGGCGGTGCGGCAGTGACCGGCGGTGTCGGGACCGTGGTCGGTTCGATCATCGGCGGCCTGGTCATGGCCGTGCTGAACAACGGCCTGCAGCTGCTCGGTGTCGGCGCCGATGCCACCCAGATCATCAAGGGTCTGGTGCTGCTGGCGGCCGTCGCCTTCGATGTCTACAACAAATCCCAGGGCAAGCCCTCCATCACGGGTCTGCTGACCCGGGGGCTGTCCTCCCGCAACCGTCCCGCGGACGATGAGCTCCCCTCCACTCCGGAGAAGGTCTCGACCTCTGCCTGACACCTTCCATCCGGCTCCACCCGCACCATCAGAAAGAGAAACCAATGAAGATCATGGGCAAAGCAACCAAGTTCGCCGCGGTGACGGCGATCGCCGCGCTGGCATTGACCGGTTGCGGCCGGCAGGATGCCGGGGCCGACGCCGCCGGGGAATCCGCCTCCGGCTTCGACGAGGGAGCCACCATCGGTGTCGCCCTGCCGCAGAAGACCAGTGAGAACTGGGTCCTGGCCGAGAACCTGTTCAATAAGGACCTCAAGGACAAGGGCTTCAAGCCCGACGTACAGTTCGCCAACAGCGGCGTCGCCGAACAGCAGAACCAGATCAACGCCATGATCTCCAAGGGCGCGAAGGTCATCATCGTCGGTGCCATCGACGGAGCCCAGCTGGGCAACCAGCTCAAGGCCGCCAAGGAAGCCGGGGCCACCATCATCGCCTACGACCGGTTGCTGCTGAACACCCAGGACGTCGACTACTACGTCGCCTACGACAACTTCAAGGTCGGCCAGCTGCAGGGCCAGGCCCTGTTGGACGGGTTGAAGGAGAAGAAGGGCAAGGCCCCCTACAACATCGAGCTGCTCGCCGGCTCCCCCGACGATGCCAACGCCCAGGTCTTCTTCGACGGTGCCATGGACGTGCTGAAGCCGGCCATCAAGGACAAGACGGTCACCGTGGCCTCGGGGCAGCAGAAGTTCGAGCAGGCAGTGACCCAGGGCTGGAAAGCGGAAAACGCACAGAAGCGCATGGACACCCTGCTCACCGGCACCTACACCGGCTCCAAGACCCTCGACGGGGTCCTCTCCCCCAATGACACCCTGGCCCGCGCCGCCCTGACCTCGGTCAAGGCGGCCGGCAAGGACGTTCCCGTGGTGACCGGGCAGGACTCCGAGGTCGAATCGGTGAAGTCCATCATGAAGGGCGTGCAGTACTCCACCATCAACAAGGACACCCGTGCCCTGGTGGAGCATTCGGTCACCATGGTCCAGGACCTGCAGCAGGGCAAGGAGGTCGAGGTCAACGACCCCGACTCCTACGACAACGGGACCAAGGTCGTCCCGGCGTACCTGCTCAAGCCGCAGATCGTCACCCAGAAGAACGTCAAGGAAGCCTACGTGAACGATCCGGTGCTGGGCCCGCTCACGAAGTAGCGGACCCCCGCTGAAACACAGGGAGGACGACGACGGCACCCGTCGTCGTCCTCCCTTCCCCTGTTGAAGGGGTGCTGGGGCGATCTCTAGTGCGAACGGGAGCTGCTGCGCCGCCAGATCGCCGCCAAGATCGCTCCCGAGACGTTATGCCAGACGGAGAACACGGCGCCGGGCAGGGCTGCTTCGGGCGCGAAATAGGTCTTGGCCAGGCCGGCGGCCAGCCCCGAGTTCTGCATCCCCACCTCGATGGCCATGGTTCGGCGGGAAGGGATCGGCAACCCGAAGAGCCGTGCGGCGCCGTAGCCGACCAGGTAGCCCAGCCCGTTGTGCAGGATGACAGCCGCCAGGATGAGCAGCCCGGCGCTGAAGATGGCCTCCGCGCTACCGGCGACGACGGCGATGACCACAAAGGTGATCGCCAAGACCGAGACCCAGGGCAGTGCCGGCAGGATGGCGGCCACCCACCGCGGGGCGAAGGTGCGCACGATCAGGCCCAGCACCACCGGGATCAAAACGATCTGCACGATCGAGACGGCCATCGACCCGGCGGCGACGGGAAGGTACTGTCCGGCCAGCCAGAGGGTCAGCAGCGGGGTGAAGATCGGGGCGATCAGCGTCGACACGCTGGTCATCGTCACCGATAGGGCAACATCGCCCTTGGCGAGATAGGTGACCACGTTCGACGAGGTCCCTCCCGGGGCGCAACCCACCAGGATGACCCCCGCCGCGAGCGCCGGCGGCAGCCCCAGCAGCGTGGCGACCCCCAGCCCGAGTAGCGGCATGATCACGTATTGGGCGATCACCCCCAACAGCACCGGCAACGGTTGGCGCACCACCAGGGAGAAGTCGGGCAGGGTCAGGGTCAGGCCCATTCCGAACATGATGAGCATCAGCCCCGGGTTGATCAGCGGAGCCAGCCCGGTGAAGGGGGCCGGGAAGAACAGGGCCACCGCCCCACCCGCGAGAATCAACAGGGGGAACAGGGTGACCGCGATCCGGGCACTGCGTTCTTCGGCGGGGTTCGCCGTCCCCGCAGGCTCGATCGTCGTCGTTGACCGTGCATGCGGCCCGTGGGGTCCTTCAGGTGTGCTTGACATGGAAACCATCGTTCCAAACCTCCTCCCGAGCCCGATAATTATGACTTGGGGTGGCCAGTGTGTCCCACGCCACCGCAGGGCAGGGCTCCCCTGCTTTAGGCTGGTGGGGCATCCCGCGCATCAGCGTGGTCCGCCGCGCTCCCGCCATCACCGGGTGCCGGTGCCCCAGCACCTGTCGAGGAAGTCCCACCCATGCCCGTAGTCCCCCGTCCCGCACGGCCGGCATCGATCGCCGCGTCCCTGCTCGCCACCCTTCTCGTCCTGACCGGTTGCGCCGGTTCGGGTGATCCCGGAGGTTCGGCCGCCGATGACACCCCGGTCGAGGGTGGGACCTTGGTGTATGCCTCGGGCGACGCCGAACCAACCTGCCTGGACCCGCATGTGGGTGGGAACTATCCGCAGGCCTTATTGGCCGGCCAGTACCTCGAAACCCTCTACACCAAGGACGACGACGGAAAGATCGTCCCGTGGCTGGCCTCCGGGGCCGAACCTTCCCAGGACGGACTGACGTGGACTCTTTCACTGCGCGAGGGCATCAAATTCACCGACGGGACCGCACTGGACGCTGCCACGGTGAAGGCCAATATCGAACATCTGCAGGACCCCGACACCGCTTCCTCCACCGGTTATTTGGCGGTGGCGAAAATCAAGACCATGGACGTCGTGGATGACTCAACCCTGAAGTTGCACCTTTCAGCCCCGGATTCGGCCCTGTTGGAATCGTTCTCCATGCCCTGGGTCGCCATCGAATCCGGGAAGGCGCTGAAGCGCAGCCAGGCCGATAATTGTGCCTCCCCCGTGGGCACCGGTCCCTTCACCGTGAAGAAGTGGACCAAGCAGGACTCCGTCGAGCTGACCCGCAACGAGGACTACCAGGTCCCGGTGGATACCGCCGAGCATGCGGGGCCAGCCCATCTGGAGGCCATCACCTGGAAGTTCATCCCCGAGGCCGCCACCCGTTATGCCGCCCTCCAATCGGGCACGGTGGACATGATCGACAATGCCCAGCCCGATACCATCAAGGCCGCCGAGGACGCCGATACCATCGGTCACCTCGATGCCCCGCGCCCGGGCGCCTCGAACCGCATCGAGCTGAACTCTTCCCGGGCCCCGTTCAACGACGAGAAGGTTCGCGAGGCCTTCATCCGCGCGGTGGACGTCGAGGACGGGCTCTCCTCGTTGTTCTTTGACACGGCAGAGCGCTCCTTTTCGGCGCTGTCCAGCGTCGAACCGATGGGCTACTCGGATGAATCCGCCTTCACGCAGGATCCCGAACACGCCAACCGGCTGCTCGATGAGGCCGGCTGGACCGACCGCGACGGGCAGGGGTACCGCAGCAAGGATGGCCAACGCCTGTCACTGACTTTCCCGGTGAGCACCAACCAGTCGGTTCCGGCCGAACAGTCACTTTTCCAGCAATTGCAGGCCACGGCGAAGGAGGTCGGCTTCGAGGTCAAACTCGACCTGCTGGACCTCTCCAGCTGGTACGACGTCCTGGGCGAAAATCACTACGACCTGGTCAGCGCCCCGTATACGAAGGTCGGCCCCGACGTGCTGTCCATCCTCTTCCATTCCTCCAATACGGTCCCTGCCCCGTCGGGCTATTTCGCCAACCATGCCCAGATCAAGGACCAGCAGCTCGATGCCCTGTTGGAGGAGGCCAGCGCCACCACCGACGCCGACCAGCGCCAGGCCAAGTACACCGAAGCGCAAAAGATCGTCCTGGAAGGCCACTACATCCTGCCCCTGTATGACCAGCAGAACCACTTCCTGTACAGCACGGATCTGCACGACGTCGGGGCGATGACCGCGGTGGCTTCCCCGACGTTCCACGACGCCTGGTTAGCGAACTAGGAACGACGCCGGAGGATGGCCGGGCAGATGATAGCGGACTCCACATTCGCCGGACGCCCCAGCCGGGGCGCCGCGACCTGGTGGCGCCCCGCTGGTCTCTGGCTGGCTCGCCGTGCCGGTTCAGCGGTCTTCGTGCTCTGGGCGGTGGCCACACTGATCTTCGTCGCCATCCGCCTCATCCCCGGCGACTCGGCGGAGGCGATCATGGGTGGGCCGGGTTCGCAGGCCTCCGCCGAAGCCCTCGAAGCAGCCCGCACCGAATACGGACTCGACCGGCCCGTGGGGGTTCAATACCTGACCCTCTTGGGGCATCTGGCCACCGGGAACCTGGGGACCTCGTATTCGCTGAAGGTCCCGGTCATCGACGTTTTGACCGCCCAACTGCCCGGAACGCTGGGCTTGGCCGCCGGCGCCTGGATCGTGGCGTGGCTCATCGCGTTGGGGCTCGCCCTCTATTCGGGGTTGGGCGGCCGGGGCGCGGCCGCCGTCGGCTCGGCCCTGGAAATCGCTGCGGCCTCGGTACCTCACTTCTGGCTCGGATCGGTCCTGGTGCTGCTCCTCTCCAGCGCGTGGCGGTGGCTGCCACCGGTCAGCAACGGTACGGCCGCCGGGCTCATCATGCCGATCGTCACCCTGGCGCTGCCCCTGGCGGGTTTTTTGGGCCAAGTCATGCGTGAGTCGATGGCGACCGCGCTGAACTCCCCCTTCGCGCTCTCGGCCCGCGCCCGCGGAGAGTCCGAGGCCGGCGTCGTCCTCCGTCATGCCCTGCGCCATGCCGCGCTGCCCGGGGTGGCGCTCTCCGGCTGGGCGTTGGGGTCCCTGGTCTCCGGAGCCGTCGTGGTGGAATCGATCTTCGCCCGCCCCGGGTTGGGGCGCACCCTGCTCGAGGCGGTCACCTTGCGCGATGTCCCGCTGGTCACCGGGGTCGCCTTGGTTTCGGCACTGGCCTACGTGGTGGTCATGGCCCTATCGGATCTGGCCGAACGGGCCATCGACCCGCGGATCCGGACGAGGTGAGCGCCATGCCGTCCTCCACCACGACCCCGCGGGGTGCTGCCCTGCGCCGCGGGCTGCGCCCGGCTCTCCTGCTGCCGGTCATCGCCGCGGCCACCGCGTTCTTCCTGGTCCTCGCCGCGCTCGTGCCCTGGTGGTTGGCTCCCACCGACCCGTTGGCCATCGACCCTGGTGCCGCCTTCTCCAGCCCCTCCCTCTCCCACTGGTTGGGTACCGACGAATCGGGTCGGGACATTTATTCGCGCATCGTGCACGGGGCCAGGCCCTCGCTCCTCATCGGGGCCGCAGCCACCGGTTTGGGCTTGGGGTTGGCGCTGGTGCTGGGTCTGGCCTCGGGTCTGGGCGGACGCTGGCTCGACGCAGGAATCGGGCGCATCGTCGAGGTGATGCTCGCCCTGCCCGGACTGCTCCTGGCCCTGGTGTTCATCGCCCTCGCCGGGCCGGGAGTGTCCACCACGATCATCGCCGTCGGACTGACCACGGCTCCCGGCTATGCCCGCATCATCCGCTCCCAAGCCAGATCCCTGCGCGGTTCGGCCATGATCGAGGCGGCCCGGGTGCTGGGCCACCATCCGGCCCGGATCCTGGTGCGGCATCTGCTGCCCAACGCGCTCGGGCCTGTTCTGGTGCTGGCCACCTTGGGCGTCGGCCAAGCGGTGATCTGGGCTTCGGCCTTGAGCTTCCTCGGCCTCGGTGAGGCACCGCCTGCCCCCGAATGGGGGGCCATGCTCGCCGCCGGACGCACCTACCTGGGCTCTGCCTGGTGGATGACCTTCTTCCCGGGCCTGGCCATTGTCGCCACGGCGGCGGCCAGCACCGTCCTGGGCAGATCCCTTCAACGCCGGACGGTGGGCGCATGAGCGCGCCACCAGTCCTGCGGGTCCAGGGACTCCAGGTCGGTTTCGGCGGCACACAGGTGGTGCACGACGTCGATCTGGAGGTGCTGCGGGGCGAATGCCTGGCCCTGGTGGGAGAATCCGGTTCGGGGAAATCCGTGACCGCCCGGGCCCTGCTGGGCCTGACGGGCGGCTCCTCCCGGGTGAGAGCCCACCGGATGGAGTTCGACGGCACGGCACTGCCCGCCGCCACCAGCCGGCAGTGGCGCCGCCTACGCGGACCCCGGATCGGGCTGGTCCTGCAGGATGCGCTGGTCTCGCTGGACCCCTTGCGGACGATCGGCCGGGAAATCGACGACTCCCTGCGCCTCCACACTTCCTTGTCGGTCGCGGCCCGGGGCCGTCGGGTCGCCGAATTATTGGAATCGATGGGGCTGCACACCGACGATGCCGGGCGGCGGGCCGGGGAACTCTCCGGCGGCATGCGCCAGCGCGCGCTCATGGCCTCAGCCATGGCGTTGGATCCGGATCTGCTCATCGCCGACGAACCCACCACCGCCCTCGACGCCGAATCCCAGACCCAGGTCCTTGAGGTGTTGGGCGGATTACGGGCCGGGGGTTCGTCGCTGCTGCTGATCAGCCACGATCTGGCGGTGGTCTCCTCGGTGGCTGACCGGGTGGCCGTCATGCGTCAGGGCAGGATTGTCGAGCAGGGGCCCACCTCCAAGGTCCTCTCCCAGCCGGAGCACGAGTACACCAAAATGCTCCTGCGCGCCGTCCCCGCAGGTCGTCCCCGCGGCACCCGGCTTTCGGCGGCGGTACAGGAACCGGCCGCCACCACCGCGTCAACGAAGCTGTCGACGCCGAAGGTGCCGGCAGTGTTGCCACCGGTGTTGGAGGCACGGAACCTTTCAAAATCCTTCACCCTGAAGGGCGGCGAAAAGTTCAGGGCCGTCGACGATATCAGTCTGCGGGTGGAGCCCGGGCGGACGCTGGGGCTGGTGGGCGCCTCCGGTTCGGGCAAGAGTACGACGGCGAGGATCCTCTTGGGGTTGGAGGAGCCCGAGGACGGGAGTGTCGAGCTTTTCGGTGAGCCCTGGGTGCCGGGGAAGGAAGCCGGCCGCAGGCCCCGTCGACCGCTGCTCGGGGCCGTGTACCAGGACCCGTTGAGTTCCTTTGATCCACGCCGCAAGGTCGGTGCCATCTTGGCCGATGCCCTCTCCGCCAGGTCCGCCGATGTCGGTTGGGGCGCCGAGGATCCGGCCTCCTTGCTGGAGCTGGTCGGGCTTGAGCCGGCACTGGCCCGAAGGCATCCGGGAACGCTTTCCGGCGGGCAACGCCAACGCGTCGCGATCGCCAGGGCCTTGGCTCCGGGGCCGCGGGTACTGATCTGCGATGAGCCGGTGTCTTCCTTGGACGTCTCGGTGCAGGCCAGGATCCTTGACCTGCTCGATGACCTGCAGGCCAGGTTCGGGCTGGCGTATCTGTTCATCTCCCACGATTTGGCCGTCGTCAGGCATGTCAGCGACCGGTTGGCGGTGATGCATCACGGCAGCGTCGTCGAAGCCGGGGGCACCGAGGAGATCTTCGCCAACCCGCAGGACCCCTATACGCGGGCCCTTTTGGCGGC
This sequence comes from Glutamicibacter sp. BW78, assembly GCF_002332245.1. Taxonomy (NCBI): domain Bacteria; kingdom Bacillati; phylum Actinomycetota; class Actinomycetes; order Micrococcales; family Micrococcaceae; genus Glutamicibacter; species Glutamicibacter sp. BW78. Next base: position 299,981 of record NZ_NRGU01000038.1, on the reverse strand, counting down.
CTCGCCCACGTTGCGCACCAGCTAGGCCACCGCTGCCCGGCCGGCCTCGGCAGCAGTCGCGGAGCCCCCGGCACCACAAACGGCGCGTGGCCCGATGATGTGCATCGGGCCACGCGCCGTCGTGGTCTTGCCGGGGGCCATCGGCAGGGCCGGTGGCGACCGCGTCAGCCGAGCTTGGAGACCAGTGACTCCAGGACCCGGTTCAGCGTGGCCGAGGGGCGCATGGCCGTCCGGGCCTTCTCATCGGAAGGACGGTAGTAGCCGCCCAGTTCCACGGGCGAGCCCTGGACGCCGAGCAGTTCGGCGTTGATGTCATCCTCGTGGGTCACGAAGTCCTTCGCGATCTCGGCGAAGGCGGCCGCCAGCTCGGCGTCCTCTTCCTGACGGGCCAGCTCCTGGGCCCAGTACATGGCCAGGTAGAAGTGGCTGCCCCGGTTGTCGAGTTCCCCGACCTTGCGCTTGGGCGACTTGTCCTGGAGCAGGAACGTCCCGGTGGCCGCGTCCAGGGTGTCGGCCAGCACCTGGGCGCGGGCGTTGGACGTGGAGGTGGAGAGGTGGGCGAAGGATTCGGCCAGGGCCAGGAATTCTCCGAGCGAATCCCAGCGCAGGTGGTTTTCCTGCAGCAGCTGCACCACGTGCTTGGGTGCCGAACCGCCGGCGCCGGTTTCGAACAGGCCGCCACCGTTGATGAGCGGGACCACCGACAGCATCTTCGCGCTGGTGCCCAGCTCGAGGATCGGGAACAGGTCGGTCAGGTAGTCACGCAACACGTTGCCCGACACCGAAATGGTGTCCTCGCCCCGACGCAAACGTTCCAGGGTGTAGGCGGTGGCCTCGATCGGGGCCATGATCTTCAGCGTCAGACCCTCGGTGTCATGATCGGCCAGGTAGTCGTTGACCTTGGCGATGAGGTTGAGGTCGTGGGCACGGGTCTCGTCGAGCCAGAAGATCGCCGGAGTCTCGGAGGCGCGGGCGCGCGTGACGGCCAGCTTGACCCAGTCGCGGATCGGGATGTCCTTGGTCTGGCAGGCGCGCCAGATATCGCCCTGTTCGACCTGGTGCTCGATGATGACCCGGCCTGCGGAGTTCACGACCTGCACGGTGCCGGCCCCGGTGATTTCGAAGGTCTTGTCGTGGCTGCCGTATTCTTCGGCCGCCTGGGCCATGAGCCCGACGTTGGGGACCGTGCCCATGGTGGTCGGATCGTAGGCGCCGTTGGCACGGCAATCCTCGACAACCGCCTGGTAGACGCCGGCGTAGGAGCTGTCCGGGAGCACTGCCAGGGTGTCGTGTTCGCCGTCGTCCGCTCCCCACATATGGCCCGAGGTGCGGATCATGGCCGGCATGGAGGCGTCGACGATGACGTCCGAGGGGACGTGCAGGTTGGTGATGCCCTGGGTCGAATCGACCATGGCGATTCCCGGACCGTTGGCCAGCCCGTCCTCGATGGCGGCCTTGACGCCGTCGCGCACCGTCTCGGAGAGGTCGTCGAGTCCGCCGAGGATCGCTGCCAGGCCGTTGTTGGGGCTCAGGCCTGCCGCTTCGAGGTCCTCACCGTAGGTGGCGAAGAGGTCGGGGAAGAACGCCTTGACGACGTGGCCGAAGATGATGGGGTCGGAGACCTTCATCATGGTGGCCTTCAGGTGGGCTGAGAAGAGCACGCCTTCTTCCTTGGCGCGGGCTACCTGCTCGGCCAGGAAGGTATCGAGTTGCGCTGCCGACATGAAGGTTCCGTCGATGACCTCGCCCTTGAGGACTCCGAAGGCCTTCTTCAGGACCTTCACGGTTCCGTCTTCGGCGGTGAAGCGGATCTCGATCTGGTCGTCGGCCTCCATGACCACCGATTTCTCGTTGGCCCGGAAGTCCCCGCCGTCCATGGTGGCGACGTTGGTCTTCGAATCCGCGGACCAGGCGCCCATGGAGTGCGGGTATTTACGGGCGTAGTTCTTCACCGACAGCGGGGCCCTGCGGTCCGAGTTTCCCTCACGCAGTACCGGGTTCACCGCGGAACCCTTGATGCGGTCGTAGCGTGAACGGATATCGGTTTCCTCATCGGAGGACGGGTTGTTCGGGTAGTCGGGCAGGGCGTAGCCCTGCGACTGCAGTTCGGCGATGGCCGCCTTGAGCTGCGGCATGGAGGCGCTGATATTGGGCAGCTTGATGATGTTCGCCTCGGGCGTCTGGGCCAAGGCACCGAGTTCGGCCAACGCATCACTTTGGCGCTGGTCCTCGGTCAGGAAGTCACCGAAGAGGGCGATGATGCGGCCGGCCAGCGAAATATCGCGGGTCTCGATTTCGACGCCGGCGGTCGAGGCGAAGGCTTCGACGACGGGCAGGAAGGAATAGGTGGCCAGCATCGGCGCTTCGTCGGTGTGGGTGTAGATAATCTTTGCCATGGGTGAGGCATCTCCCTGAAGGTCAACGGTTTGGGGAGATCAACGTGATGATCTCAACGTATCCAACTTACCCGAGAGGGCCCGTGAGCCCATATTCCTCGGAGGCGAACGACGGCGCCGGCATCCCGCTCCAACCGGGGTAGCGACGCCGTTCCCGGTCCGGGAAGGACCGGACCGCCCGGGTACTACTCTTCCTCTGGTGCACTCGCGTCAGGGGTGTGCTTCAGCGAGGTGATCTTCCAGGCACCGTCGTCGTATGTGCCGGTCACCGTGTAGGTGGTGCCTTCGGCATCCCATTCGGTTTCTTCGACGACCTCGCCGTCCTTGTCCAGGACCTTTTTGGCGTCTTCCATATAGGGCACCACGGCGCTGAGCTGGCCGTCCTGGTCGGCCTTGCCCACGGCGACCACGTCCTGCGGCTTGGGCTGCCCGCCCTCGATCGTGCCTTCGTCGTCGTAGACGTGGGCGATGGCCCCGGCGGCCTTCTCGCATTCGGCGCAGTCCTGCGTGACCGCGAGCATGTCATCGGTTTTGCCGGTCTGCAGGGCGTAGGACATGGCCTCGTAGTAGTAGTACGTCGTCGCCGAGAGTCCGTCGGCGCCTTCGGCCTTCATCTGCTCGTTGGTCTCCGGCGCCGGGATCGCCGCCTCGGTCGAGGAGGCGGCGGAGGACGAATCGGCTGCCGGTTCACCGGCGGCGCAGCCGGCCAAGGCCAGGGAAGCTGCAGCGACGGCGATACCGGCGCCCAGGACGTGGGGGAACTTCATATGCGATGACTCCAGAAGTGGTGATGGTCGTTGCCGACGGCCGCCGTGGCGTCCGTCACCGCCACCATATCCCGTTGCCTCAGGCCACCAGTTGTGGGATGTGCCACATTCCGCGGTTTCCGCGGCTCCTCCGTGTCCGAGCTCACAGCAGTCGGTATGATGTTCCAGTCCTCGGGTCTTCTTCGAGGCACCAACGAACGAAGGACGGCATACATGCCCGAGGCGGCATTGGCGATTGATGGCGGACAAACGGGCATCCGTGCCCAAATAGTCCAGGCAGATGGCATGGCCCGTCCCGACCACCAGGTTCTGGAATTCAGGGGCATCCTCACCGACCGGTCGTTGGCCCCCCAAATCGCCGATGTGGTCGCCCGGGCCCATGAAGCCTCGGGCCACGATTTCCTGACGGTCTCCGCAGGTTTATCGGGGCTCACCGATGGCGAAGGCTTGGCTCCGGCCCTGCTCGCGGCCACCACCGGCTACGGAGTGACCTCGGTACACATCGCCCACGACTCGGTCAGTTCCTACCTCGGCGCGTTGGGGGACTCCCCCGGCGCCGTCATCGCCGCAGGCACCGGCGCGGTGACCCTAGCCGTGGGGGCCACCCAGGTGGTGCGCATCGATGGTTGGGGCTACATCATGGGTGACGCCGGAAGCGGGTATTGGATGGGCCGAGCGGCCTTCGACGCGGTGATGCGTGATTTCGACGGCCGTGGCCCCGCCACGGCACTCACCGAGGTGATGCGTGCCGACTTCCCTGATCTGCCCCAGGCCTACGTTGAACTCCAACGCGACCCTGACCGCGTCAGCCGCACCGCCTCCTACGCCGCCGCGGTGGCCCGGCTGGCCGAGACCGACGCGATGGCCCGCCGTATTTGTGATGATGCGGCCCAGGAATTGGCCTTGGCGGTGGCCACCGGGTTGCGCCGGGTGGGCGAGGACCAGGCCGAGTCCCCTGCCGTCTGCTTTTTGGGTGGGGTCCTTCGGGGGGAACGGGTCCGCAGCCAACTCATTTCCCGGCTGGCCGGGCTGTGGCCGCATCTGCAGGTGCGCGAGCCGGCGGCTACCTCACTCCAGGGGGCCGCACTGTTGCCGTTCCTCACCCCGGATTCGGCGCTGGCGCACCAGGTGTTGACGGCCCGGAGCTAGAATCCGCTCCGGCGCAGGCGTACCCGGGGGCGCTCCCGCTGGACGGCTCTTTGCTCCGGCCGCACCGCGTTGATTTCACGCAGCATCTCGTGCTCGGCACGACTGGCCGCAGGACGCCGTGCTGCCCGGAAACGGTGCACGACCCACCAGATGCCGCCGACCAGACCCACAGCACCAATGAGCAGGCCCAGGGCCAAGTTCGCTGACTCTTCTCCGGTGGTTTCTGCAGCAGCCAGCAGGCCACTGGCAATAGTGATGAACATCTTCCCCCAGCTGTTGTTGCGCTGGCCCTTCCGGACCTGGCTAGATGCCCCCGCGGCGGACCGGCCGCACGGTCGTCTGGTCGTTGACGACCTTCTGTTCGGGGCGGACCCCGTTCATTTCACGGAGCCTCTCGTGTTCTTCACGGCTGGCTGCCGGGCGGCGTGCCACCAGGTAGCGTCGCAGAAACCATCCGGCGGCGCACAGGACGATGATGGCCCCGACCACTAGTCCGACGACGAGATTGCCCGTGTCGTTTCCGTTCGCTTCTGCTGCTGCTAATCCTGCTGCAGTGATGCTGAACATGATGCCCCGTTACCTTTTTAGTAGCCCCTAAATGAGCAAGTATTGGGGTTGCTGGCCTGTCGGCCCCGGCATTGATTCCTGCCCCCAGTCTTCAATGGTCCGGGGGGTGTTGTCACCGGGGTCCGATAGGCACCTGGGAAATCGCTAATAGGGGCCGGATGCAGACGGGGAACCACCGCCAATATCGGCCGTAACGTGGATGCCGAGCCTTGGAGCCGAAGGACAAGCCAGCACCGTCCCACCCGTTGGAAACCATGCTCCAAGGAAGGCAAGACGATGATCCCCGAACACGAAACAGTCGATGTTTTCATCGGCGTCGACGTCGGAAAATCCAACCACCACGCCGTCGCTCTGGATCGGTCAGGCAAGAAACTCCTGGACAAGGCCCTCCCCCAGGACGAGGCCAAGCTCAAGGCCATCATCACCTCACTGTCCCGCCATGGCCGGGCACTGTTAGTCGTGGACCAGCCCGCGACCATCGGTGCCCTGCCCGTCGCGGTGGCCCAGGCCGCCGGGATCATGGTGGGTTACCTGCCCGGACTGGCGATGCGCCGCATCGCGGACTTACATCCCGGGGAAGCCAAAACCGATGCGCGCGACGCGTACATCATCGCCGAAGCCGCCCGCACCATGCCGCACACGCTGCGCTCGATCCAGGTCGCAGACGAAGAGGTCGCCGAGCTGGCGATGCTCTGCGGTTTTGATGACGACCTGGCCAAGCAGGCCACCGCGACCAGCAACCGAATCCGCGGCCTGTTGACCCAGATCCACCCCGCCTTGGAACGGGTTATCGGCGTACATCTGGACCACCAGGCGATGCCCGAGCTGTTGGCGAAATACCCGAATCCTGCAGCCTTGCGCAAGGCCGGTAAGACCAGGGTCGAGGCCCTGTTGCGCAAGCACGCCCCACGGGCCGGGAAGCGCTGGGCCGCCGAGGTGTTCGCCGCCTTGGACGAGCAGACCGTCGTGGTCTCGGGTACCAACGCGGCCGGCATCGTGCTGCCCCAGCTGGCCCGTTCGCTGGTCCAGACCCGGACTGCCCGCACCGAGGTCCTGGCCCAGGTCGAGCTACTCGTGGAGGCCCACCCTCTTCACATCCTCCTGACGTCCCTACCGGCGGTCGGCGTCAGGACCGAGGCCAGGATCCTCACCGAGGTCGTTGGCAAAGACTTCCAGACCGCCGGACACCTCGCCTCCTACGCCGGGCTGGCCCCGGTCACGTGGCGCTCGGGCACCTCGATCCGCGGGGACCACCCCTCGCGCAAGGGCAACAAGGTCCTCAAACGGGCCCTGTTTCTATCCGCGTTCGCCTCGCTGCACGACCCGATATCGAGGACCTACTACGACCGCAAACGCGCCGAGGGAAAGAAACACAACCAGGCCCTCATCGCCCTGGCCAGACGACGCTGCAACGTCCTGTTCGCAATGCTCCGCGACGGAACCATCTACCAGAAACACGTGGCCTTGGCAGCCTGAAACCCGCAATCCACCGCCGCGCACCAGGAGCATCCGTCCCAATCACCCGGCCGGCATCGCCATGCCCGAAAATTCTCGCAACGATTATTCAGGTCTTTCCGGCTCGACCCTTGACGAAGCAGATAGGGGCACCCCCCTCGGGTCTGCGTTCATTTCAGCGTACGTCTCAGGAGCGAACGGGGCATCCCCATCGAGGATGATTTCGGGCGGGATACCTCCCCGGATACGGCAGCGGCCGGTCCCCTGGCTCGAGGGGCCGGCCGCTGGCGATCTGCTGACGGTGTTGCTGCGGTTCCTAGTGGAAGAAGTGCCTGGCCCCGGTGAAGTACATGGTGATCCCCGCGGCATTGGCCGCAGCGACGACTTCCTCGTCACGGATTGAACCGCCGGGATGAACGACTGCCTTGACCCCGGCGTCGAGCAGGATCTGCAACCCATCGGCGAAGGGGAAGAAGGCGTCGGAGGCGGCCACGGCCCCGCGAGCCCGTTCGGGTGACAGGGCGCCGGCGGCGGTTCCCGAGGCACCTCCGGCGGCATCGACATCCGATTCGACGGCTACCCCCAGGGTGTTCGCGCGTTCCACGGCCAACTTGCAGGAGTCCACCCGGTTGACCTGGCCCATGCCGACGCCGACGGTGGCCCCGCCACTGGCGAGCAGGATGGCGTTGGACTTCGCGGCGCGGATGGCTCTCCAGGCGAAGTTCAGATCGGCCAGCGTGGCCGCGTCGGCTGCGGGGCCGGCAGCCAGTGTCCAGTTCGCCGGGTCGTCGCCGGCGGCGTCGATCCGGTCCGAGGCCTGCAGGAGCATGCCGCCCGAAATCTGCTGGTACTCGACGTCGTCCCGTTCGTACCCGGCCGGCAATTGCAGCAGCCGGATGTTCTTCTTGGCGCTGAGGATCTCCAACGCTTCGGGCTCGAAGCCGGGGGCAATCACGACCTCGGTGAAAATGGACTTGATGGTGTGGGCCATCCCCGCCGTGACGGTTCGGTTCGCGGCGATGACTCCCCCGTACGCGGAGACCGGGTCGCAGGAGTGGGCCTTGCGGTGCGCATCGGCGATCGGGTCGGCGGCGTTGGCGGAGGCCACGGCGACGCCGCAGGGGTTGGCGTGCTTGACCACTGCCACCGCCGGCTCGGCGAAGTCGAAGGCCGCCCGCAGGGCAGCGTCGGCGTCAGTGAAGTTGTTGTAGCTCATGGCCTTGCCGTGCAGCTGTTCTGCCTGGGCGATGCCGGCCGGCGCTGCCGGGTCGACATAGAGGGCAGCAGCCTGGTGGGGGTTCTCCCCGTAACGCAGGCTCTCCGCCCGTTCCAGGGCGACTCCGGCGTAGGGAGGGAATTTGGCCGGGGCTTCGTCATCGCCAAATTGGGCTGCCGTCCAGCTGGCGACGGCGTTATCGTAGGCGGCAGTATGGGCGAAGGCCAGTGCGGCCAGGCGCCGGCGGGTTTTCAGGTCGAAGCCTCCTCCTTGGGCTGCCGAGACGACGTCTCCGTAGCTCGAAGGATCCACGACGACGGCGACGGAGGGGTGGTTCTTCGCTGCGGCACGGACCATGGAGGGGCCACCGATGTCGATCTGTTCCACGACGTCGTCCTGACCGGCACCGGAGGCGACGGTGTCCACGAACGGGTAGAGGTTCACCACGACCAGGTCGAAGGGTTCGATGCCCATATCGGTCAGCTGATCCATATGCTCGGGCAGACGGCGGTCGGCCAGGATGCCTGCGTGCACCCGTGGGTGCAGGGTCTTCACCCGCCCGTCCAAGCATTCCTGGAATCCGGTGACCTCAGATACCTCCGTCACCGGGACACCGGCGGCAGCGATCTTCTTCGCGGTCGAGCCGGTGGACACGAGGGAAACGCCCGCGGCATGGAGGCCACGGGCGAGGTCTTCGAGTCCCGTCTTGTCGTAGACGGAAATCAGTGCACGGCGAAGAGGAACACGGTCAAGGACGGTCTGGCTCACAAGGAACTCCCGGGAATCATGGGTTGGGGCGCTTCCAACCCTACCGGCCCGCGGCCTGGCTTTAGGAGACGAGGTCGGGGAAATGACGCGAAAGCTGCTCGGGCGTCAGGCTTCTGCGCAGCAGCGCGTCAGCATGATCGTCATCGGCGACGTAGGCGACGATATCGGCGTTGGGTCCGTGGGCCAGTTCCACCCGCAGGTCGTCGATGACCGCGAGCAGCAGCTCGTAATACCGTCGGATCGTCTCTTCCCAGCCGTTTGATTCGGCGACCCGGGTCAGCGCCTCGCGCCATAGCTCGGCAGCTGACTCGTCAAAGAGTTCCATCGAGCACCAGTGCCATTCGGGCGGATTCCACCGTGCCGAGTAGTAGCTGGCCCCGGATTCGGCGGCTTCGCCCTCCGCCTCAAGCTGGGCTAGTTCCCCGTCGACGTCGAACCCGTCGGCATCGTCGTCGTTCTCGGTATCCTCTTCCGAGTCGTCGGTGGAATCCTGCGCGTCGTCGGAAGGGTCATCGCCGATGTTGAGGGGGTCAGGACCGTCCCCGTCCTCTTCCACTTCCTCGGGCTCGTCGCCGCCACCGAAGTCCTCCTCGACGGAGTCGCCGTCGCGGTCCAACGCCTGTTCGGAGTTCAGGGCCAGCACCGGCAGCTCGATGGGCTCGGCAGGATCGGTGGAGACCCCCGAAAGCGCTAGGGCATAGAACACGTGGTCCGGGTGATGCTCGATCACGTCCCGTGCCTGTCGCAATGCCGATCGCCGGATTGCCTCTTCCAAAGCCGTCCAATCCACTCCCATGACCAGAGCCTACCCCCGTGAGGCGCGGCTGATAAGGCCTTGCTTTTTTGGCTGGGATGGCCTGGGGAAGACCCGCCGGTTGGGCCCTAGAAGAAATCCATGATCGTGGTGACCAATTTGTAGACTCCGAGCCAGATGAACAGCACGGCACAAATCACCAAGGCGGTGTTGGTGTGCCAGCGGTTCCGCCATTCCTTGGGCACCCGGTGGGTGTTCAGCAGCGGCAACAAGGTGATGGCCAGGAAAGGCATGAACATCGCGCCCAGGACGCCGTACGCCAAGACCAGGGCGATCGGTTTGCCGATCAGCAGCAGGAGCATCGGCGGGAAGGTCAGCCACAACAGGTAGAAACGGAAGTACTTTCCGTGGGCTTGGGAATCGGGGTGGTCGGATCCCTTCCCGCGGATATTGCCCCAGAAATCGGCGAACATCAGTGAGACGCCGTTCCAGACACCCATGACCGAGGAGAAGGCCGCTGCGAAAAAGCCCACCAAGAAGGCGGCGCCGATGAAATCCCCGTACTTGTCCTTGAGCACATCGCTCAGGTCCAGCAGGCCCTTGTCATTGGCATCGAGGGTCACTCCTGCAGCAGCAACGACCTCGGCGCCGACGATCATCATGGCGATCACGAAAGTCCCGGTGATGACATAGGCCATGGTGTTATCCAGCCGCATCACCCGCATCCATCCGGGCTTGACCCAGCCCTTCTCACGCAACCAGTAACCGTAGGCCGCCAAGGTGATCGTGCCACCGACTCCACCGGCGAGCGCGAGCGTGTAGAGCACCGACCCCGGGGGCAGACGCGGAACCAGCCCGGCGAGCATGGCCGGAACGTCTGGAACCGCGATGATGGCCAGCCCGACGATCGTGACGAACATCAGTCCGACCAGGACGGCAGTGATCTTCTCGAAGACCGAATACCTGTTGAACCACACCAAGAGCAAACCTGCCAGGCCGGTGCCGATGGCGAAGACGATTTGTGGCACTCCGGGGAACAGCGCGGCCAACGGCAGCGCCGTTGAGGCCATGGCCGAGGCGCCATAGATGAATCCCCAAATGATGATGTAGGGACCGAAATACCAGACGGGCCACCGCCCCAGTGAACGCCAGCCCTCGAAGATCGTCTTGCCCGAGGCCAAGGAATAACGTCCGGCCCCCTCCACCAGGACGATCTTCAGGATGACGCCGACGACCAGCGCCCACAACAGCCCATAACCGAATTTGGAACCGGCCACCAGGGTGGCGACCATATCGGCGGCCCCCACGCCGGTGGCGGCCACGATCAGCCCCGGTCCGATGACCTTCCACTTCTTGGGTGATGCGAGCTCGTTTTCATGGCCCGTCGTATCTTCTGCCATGGCGGCGCCGTCCCTTCGGGCGCCCCGTCCGGAGCGCCTGTCGTGCTGCAGTTCACACCTACTGTAGGGCCAGCACTGCAAAGGTGATAGCCATGTCGTCCAGCCCGTCCGCGGCGCACCGGCTAATCTAGGATCCGGGTGGTCCGGCCGGAGGCTGGAGTACATCCACCCCCCATCTGACCGGCCCCATCCCCCGAGGACCCGCCCACCCATGAACGAGTACCGCACCCTGGCCTCCGGCGACGAAATCGTCCAACGACTCCCCTGGCGGTGGGGTGTCCAAGGCAAGATCTTCATCATCGGCGGGCTCGGCTTCATGTTCGATGCCTGGGATGTCACCCTCAATGGCGCCCTCATCCCTTTGGTCATGCAGGAATGGGGGCTGGAACGCACGACGGCGGCCTGGCTGGGTACCGCCAATTTGATCGGCATGGCCCTGGGCGCCTTCCTCTGGGGCACCATTGCGGACCGGGTCGGTCGGCGCAAAGCCTTCACCTGGACCCTGCTGATCTTTTCCATCTTCACGGTGGCCGGGGCGCTGTCCCCGAACTTCGTCTTCTTTGCCGCCTGCAGGTTCCTCGCAGGTCTGGGCCTGGGTGGCTGCATCCCCGTGGACTATGCCCTCGTCGGCGAATTCACCCCTGCCCGGCACCGCGGGAGGGTCTTGACCGCCATGGACGGGTGGTGGCCGGTCGGTGCCGCCGCGGCCTTCTTCGTTTCGGCGGTCATCCAGGCCGGTACAGGGAACTGGCGGTTGATCCTCTTGGTCATGGTCCTGCCGGCCTTGTTGGTCTTCTGGATCCGTCGTTCGGTCCCTGAATCCCCGCTCTTCCTGGTCCGGGCGGGCCGCCAGCGTGAGGCCTCCCGGGTGATTGACGGCCTGGTCCGCCGCACCGGGGCGATCGTCGAGCCCTATACGCTGCCCTCGGCGAGTTCGGTGCCACGGTTATCCGCCGGAGCATGGTTCGACCAGCTACGCCGGGTCTGGGCCTTCAACTGGCACATCACGGCCATCGCGTGGTCGCTCTTCCTCTCCGTCTTGCTCGTCTACTATCTGGCGCTGACCTGGATGCCCTCGATTCTCCTCGAGGCAGGTATGGGTGAATCGGCTGCCCTGTTCAGCACCGCTGGCATGGCAGCCGTCGGCCTGGCCGGCGTGGTGCTGGCTGCTGTGCTCGTCGAACGGGTCGGCCGCAAATGGCTGCTCGGAATCACCGGGCCCTTGGCCGCCCTCGTCTTGGTCCTCGTTGCCCTCTCCCTGTCCCAACCGCATCTGGCCGTGGCCTGGCTGCTGGTCTTCGGGTTCATCATCCAGATCGCCATCCCGGTGCTGTACACCTATGTCTCCGAGCTCTACCCGACCGAACTGCGCGGATCCGGATTCGGCTGGGCCTCTTCCTTCAGCCGACTCGGTGCCGGTTTCGGACCACTGCTCTTTGCCTGGTTGTGGCCGGTCGTCGGGCTGGCCAATTCCTTCCTCGTGGCCGGCGGGCTGGTCCTCCTGGCTGTCATCTGGATGGCGCTGCGCGCCCCGGAAACCCGGGGCGCCGTCCTGCGCTGAAGCCCTGCCCCACAGACCATTCCCACCCCAGCAGGGCGCAGCTACACTGACCGTAATGGGGCCATGCCCCGATGAACGGGGCGGGTCCCCGGTCGCGATCAGTGGAGGCAACAGATGTTGGATCCGGATTTTTCCGGCCAGTCCGGGCAGCACACCGGCCGATTCATCGTGGTGTTCGACGAGGATGATCCGGACCCCATGGACCTGCTGGCCACCGGAGGCATGACCCGGGTGGCGGACACCCGTGACCTGGCGGCACTGTCCACCTCCGCGGAGCGGGCGGAAGCTGCCCGGCAAGGGCAAGGAACGTACTTCGCCGAACTGGGCATGGCCGTCGTCGCCGCGGAGGACGCCCAGCTGGAGAGCTTGCGGGTCAGTTCGGCCGCAACCCAGCGGGGCATGCACTACTACCCGGAGCTGATCCACCACATCCTCGAACCGGGCCCGAGCGGACGGCACCGCTCCGAGACGGCAGCTGGGGACCTTTCCCCCACAGCCCCCGGTTCCGCCCGCCAGGCACCGGCCGACGGCTTCGCTGATACCGCCGAATTCACGTGGGGTTTGCAGGCCACCGGCGCCGCGACCTCCGAAGCCTCAGGGGAGGGCATCAAGGTCGCCGTCTTGGACACCGGCTTCGATGCCGGCCATCCAGATTTCGCGGGGCGGGCCGTCGTCGTTGAATCCTTTGTCGACGGCGAGGATGCCCAGGACGGGCACGGACATGGCACCCACTGCATCGGGACCTCCTGCGGGCCGCGCACCCCCGATACCGGCCCCGGATACGGGGTGGCCTACGCCGCGGAGATCTATGCCGGAAAGGTCTTGGGCGCTTCGGGCTCTGGTGGCGATGCGGGAATCCTGGCGGGGATCGATTGGGCCATCTCCCAGGGCTGCGCCGTGATCTCCCTGTCGCTGGGCGCCGATGTCGCCGAGGTCCATCCGCCCTATGTGGCCGCAGGAAAGCGGGCGCTGGCCCGGGGCACACTGATCATCGCTGCTGCCGGCAATAATGCCGAACGCTCCGCCGGAAACCCCGGATTCGTGGGGACCCCCGCCAACAGCCCCTACATCATGGCCGTGGGCGCCGTCGATCAGCAGCTGGCCATCGCCGATTTCTCGGCCCGCTCCGGGGCCAATGAGGGTGGGCAGGTCGACGTCGCCGGTCCCGGTGTCGAGGTGTATTCCTCGTGGCCCATGCCCCAGCGGTACAACACGATCAGCGGAACCAGCATGGCTACCCCTCATGCTGCCGGCGTCGCCGCAGTTCTGGCAGCCTCCACCGGTCTGCGGGGCCGGGAGCTCTGGGCCGAACTGGTGCAGGGTTGCGAACGTTTGGACGCGGCGTCCGCGGATGTCGGGGCCGGGCTGGTCCGGGCCCCGCAGCCGGAAGCCCCCGTAGACGAGGACGAGGCAGGGACCCCGGCCTCATCGGAAACCCTCCCCCGATGAGCCAACGCGTGACCGTGACACTGACCGAACCCTATGCCGAGAGGTCGGCCGAAGTCGCCGAGCAATTGGCCACCGCGGGGATGACCGTCGAACGGGTGCTCCCGACCTTGGCGATGGTCACCGGCACCATAGCGCCGGAGCGTTTGGCCGGGCTGGAAGCCATCGGTGGCGTCGCCTCCGTCACCGCCGAACAGATCTACCACCTACCTGACCCGGACTCCGGCCTCCAGTAGCCGGTCAACACGTGGTCCCGCCACCGGGGAAGGTGGCGGGGCCGCTCCTTCACCCCACTGCCGCCCCGGGGAAGGTCTCAGCTTCCTGGGCGGGCTGCCAAGGACGCCAGCGTTTCGATGAGGAGGGTGCGTTCGGCGACCTTGATCCGCTCGTGCAGGGTGTCCTCGGTGTCCTCTGCGCGGACCTCCACGGCGCGTTGGGCCAGAATGGGACCGGTATCGACTCCGGTATCGGCGATATGCACCGTACACCCGGTGACCTTCACCCCGTAGGCCAGGGCGTCACGGACCCCGTGGGCGCCGGGGAAGGCTGGCAGCAGGGCAGGATGGGTGTTGAGGTAGGTCCCCTCAAAGGCGTTGATGAACTCTTCCCCGACGATGCGCATGAACCCCGAGGACACCACATAGTCCGGGGCGTAGGACCGGCATTTCACCGTGAGGTCGTGGTTCCAGGCGGCACGGTCGGTGTAGTCCTTGAACGGCACTTCGAAGGTGTCGATCCCTGCGGCGGCGGAACGCTGAACTCCCCCGGTTCCGCTACGGTCCGCACCGACAGCGGCGATCTCCACGTCCAGCTGCCCGCTCTGGACCGCGTCGATCACTGCTTGGAGGTTGGAGCCGGTACCGGATACGAGGATCACAATGCGCATGCCACCAGTTTAGGTGCTTCGGCGGACCGGACTAGGCTATTGGCATGCCCGCACCAGAAGAGGACGTTGCACAGCGTCTTGCCGCCGTGAGCGGATGGATCCGAGCCGTCGTGCTCTTTGTTTTGTTCTCCTACCTTCTCTCCTCTGTGGTCCTGCCCTGGAAGATTGCTTCGGTGGCCTTCGGGGTGGCCGGCATCGTGGCCGGCATCGTCGCTTCGGTGAAGGTCTTCCGACGCAAGCTGCCCGGCGTACTCCGGATCACGCTGCCGTTGGCCACCGTGGCTTGCCTGCTGTTCACGGTTTCGACCTCAACCCAGGTCATCTTTTACCAGCCAACAGCCGACTATGAGCAGTGCATGGCCGATACGGTCACCGAGCGTTCCCAGGCCCAGTGCAAACACGATTACGACCAGAAACTGTCCACCCTCCAAGGAGTGATCGGATCATGACCAGCCAGTCCTCACCCACACCGGATCACCACAGCCAACCAGCCCCCGACACCAAGGACTGGACCTGGACGATCGAGCGGGCCTGCCCCGAATGCGGGACAGACGTTTCGGCGCTAAGCCCCCAGGACATCGCCATCGCCTTGCGGACCTGTCTGCCCCGGTGGGCGACGGTTCTGCACCGTGAAGACGTTGCCGTGCGCCCCGAGCCGGCCGTCTGGAGCCCGCTGGAATATGCTGCGCATGTGCGCGACGTGTTCAAGGTGATGCATTACCGGCTGGATCTGATGCATGCCCAGGATGGTCCGACGTTCCCCGACTGGGATCAGGATGCTACCGCCCTGGAGGACGGCTATGCCCATCAGTCAGCCCAGGTCATCTCCACCCAGCTCGCTGCTGCGGGCCGTGGCCTCGCCGATGCCTTTGATTCGGTCCTGAAACGGGATCTGAACCGCACCGGCCTGCGCGGCAACGGTGCCGCGTTCACGGTCGAGACCCTGGCCCGGTACACCTGGCATGATATTGCCCATCATCTGCATGATGTGAACGGCTGAGGACCGCTGAAGGGTTAGTCCTCCAACACCGGATCACGTTCTAGCAGCGGGGCCACCAGATAGCCGATGATGACTCCGAGGCCTACCTCTCCGGCCAGCAGCACGGCGGTCATCCACAGGTTGGGGCCCAACTCGGTCAGGCGGCCGATGCCCAGCGAACCGCCGGCCAGCCAGCTTCCGGCCAGGGAGACCACACCGGTCGTGACGCCGATGAACAGCCCCAACAGCACGGTGGACAGGGCCAAGGACAGCCAGCGGGCGTTCAGCCGCATCGAGAGCCAGTCTTCGAAGTGGTTCTCCCCTTCGCGGAGGAACCACCAGCCGGCCAGGATGCCGGCCACAACGGGTAGCAGCATAAACGCCCACGCCGGTCCGAGGTCCCCCGCCGGCAAGGCCCCGAGGAACGGTATCGCCGGTAGCGGTCCGACGGCGGTGCTCAGGGGTCCCAGGGTGCTTCCGACGCCCAGGGTGATGCCGCCGCCGCTGATCCAGGCCAGGGCCCAGAGGGCCAGGTTGGGCATCATGCCCAGCTGGGCGATGGTCAGCACCGAACCGCCGACCGGTCCCGGCTGGAGTTGCTGGTAGATATTGGAGATGTCGAGCCAGTGCATCCCCAAAGTCACGGTCAAGGCCAGCGCCGCCAGGGCGAAGGCCGCCACATAGCCGAGCAGTCCGGCCCGAATAACCGACCAGAGGTAGGAACCGGCCCACCGTGAATGCTGGCTGGTGGCGGCGATCCATTCGACGAAGTCCACGCCGATGAGCCGCCCCCACGACCCGGCTTCGCGCCGCGCCCCGATCACGACGCCGAGCCCGGCGGGGAGCAACGGGATCAGTGCCGCGGCCCCCAGGTTCACCTCGACCTCTTCGGTGGGCACCGCGAAACCGGTGATCAGTCCCACCAGCAGGTAGGCACCCAACGCCCCGGCGATGCCTTGCCAGAGCTGGTCGGTATAGGAGGCCCTGGCGATGCGCCGGCCCGAACGCCAGGCCAGGAAGAACGGGATGAGGGTCAAGCCCAAGGGGATGATGGTGAGCATCCCCGTGGAGACGATCGGGGATGCGTCCCCCGCCAGCGACAGCTGCAAGGGAACACCGTGGATCAGCAACCAGACTTGGCCGCACATCCTGAACACGGAGTCCAAGGTCCGTTCGGCGAAGCCGCCAGCAAACCAGACGCCCACCAACGGCACCACCACCAGCACTGCCGAGAGGAAGGCGCACTGGATAAACTCGAGGGCTCCTTGAAGCCACAGCGGCATCGGCAGGCCTTCGCTGAACGACTCCCGCCAAGAGGCCATGGCTTCCCGACCACGCGCCTCCCGTGGAACCCGCGCCTTCTCCGGGCCGTCCCCGGACTGCTGGTCTTTTTTCATCGTCTCAATCGTGCCACTTGGCGCCCCCGATCCGGGCGAGCGACGCGACCCGGGCTGAAGAGTGCGACGACGCCAGGGTGCCGGAACCCGAATCAGTAGCTGTCCGGGGCGGAGGCTTTCGACTCCGGAACGAACTTCCCGGCCAGCGCCTCGGTCCCGCGGGCAAGCACCGCCACATCGGCTCCGACCCCCACAAAGTCGGCCCCGGTATCCATATAGCGCAGCGCCGCTTTCTCCCCGAAGGCGTTGACCCCCACGAATTTTCCGGCGGCCTTCACCCGGGCCATCGTGGCATCAACGGCCTCCACGACCCGGCGGTGACCTTGTTGGCCGATCAGGCCCATCGACGCTGCCAGGTCGGAGGGTCCGATGAAGATCCCGTCGACGCCTTCGACCTCAGCGATCTGCGCCGCATTGGCCACCGCTTCGGCAGATTCGATTTGGACGATCAGCGTGATCGTATCCGAGGCGCGCTCGAGATAGCCGGGGATCCGGTTCCACCGCGCCGAACGGGCCAGCGCGGATCCGACACCACGAACCCCTCGGGGCGGATACCTCACGGCTGCCACGGCTGCCTGGGCCTCTTCAACGGTATGCACCATCGGGATGATCAGTGTCTGGGCTCCGATGTCGAGGTACTGCTTGATCAGCACCGTGTCGTTCACCGCCGGACGGACCACCGGGATGACGGGGTAGCCGCGCACCGCCTGGAGCTGGGCCAACACCGTTTCGGGCGAATTCGGTGAATGTTCGGCGTCGATGAACACCCAATCGAATCCGGCGCCGGCGCAGATCTCTGCCACCACGGGCGATGCCGAACAGATCCATATGCCGGCCAGCGGACGGTCGGCCGTGGCCAGCACGTCCTTGAAGGACGGATCGGGCTCTACGCGAAATGACATGTAATCGTTCCCAGCTCTCCATAGTCGGCGAAGACGGTGTCTCCCTCATTGACCCACATCGGGCGGGTGAAGGAACCGGCCAGGATGATTTCACCCGCCTTGAGGCCGTCACCGTGCGGGGCAATCTTATTGGCCAGCCAATGCACCCCGGAAGCCGGGTGGTTCAGCACCCCGGCGGCGACGCCAGTCTCCTCGACGACGTGGTTCTTGTACAGGATCGCCGCAACCCAGCGCAGATCCACTGCGTCGGGGGCGACGGGGCGTCCGCCCAGAACCATGGCGCCCATAGCGGCGTTATCGCTGATGGTGTCCACAATCGTCCGCCCCTCCATTTCGATCCGTGAATCCAGGATCTCCAGGGCGGGGGTGACGTATTCGGTGGCACGCAGCACGTCGAAGATCGTGGCGTTGGGGCCGGTGATGTCCTCCTTGAGGACAAAGGCCAACTCCACTTCGACGCGCGGATGGGTGTACTGCTTCCATTCGATGCTCGAGGCGTTCTCCAACACCATGTCATCGAAGATGATCCCGTAGTCGGGTTCGGTGATCCCGGTGGCGGCCTGCATGGCCCGTGAGGTGAGGCCGATCTTGCGGCCCGCCAGGCGTCTCCCGGCGGCTTCATGACGTTCGCGCCATAAGTTCTGGACCCGGTAGGAATCCTCGATGGTCATCTCCGGATACCGCGAGGTCAGCCGCTTGACCGGGGTGCGGCTGCGGCCGGCCTCGACCAATTCGTCGGCGATGGAAGTGATGGTCTCATCGTTGAGCATGTCGGAAAAACCTTCCTGATCCTGTCGGGCGGAGGGGCTGCGGGACGGTGATGGGCACGTGATGCCGTCCACCCACATCCTGCAGACATCGTATACGATCCACCGCGTGACGGACGTCATATCCCGACTTCCATCGTGCCCCAAATTCCTGCATCCGCACCATGGCGGCGACCCACCCCCGAAACCTCGAGCGCAGAGCACTTTCGCAGGCCCCCGCAGCTAGACGTATCCGTTGCACGGCGTTAACGTGGAAGGCAGGTGCACGGCCTTGAAGTCGTCGGCCGGCACCACGACTCCACGGAGTCGCTACCTAAGCAAAACCGATGAGAGGAATGCGCAATGGGTTTGGGAGACAAGATGTCCAATAAGGCCGAGGAGCTCTCGGGCAAGGCCAAGGAAACATTTGGCAAGGCCACTGACGACGAAGGCATGCAGGCAGAAGGCGTGGGCGATCAGGCCAGCGCCGGCGCCAAACAGGCAGGCGAGCACGTCAAGGATGCCGCGAAGGACGTCAAGGACGGCTTCACCGACAAGTAAATCAAAGCACGACGGCGGCGCTGGATTGGCTCACGGCATCTTCCCTTGAGGGGGTCTTGGAACGTGGGCGTGCCTGGCGTTAGCGGTTGAATGGACGTGAGGGGCGGACCGATTGGTCCGCCCCTCACGCGCGTCTGCGGATTTTTAGGTTTCGGGCCGGATATCGGCGAGCAGCTGTTCGAACGGCAGCGATTCCAGCGGGTTCCGGTGTGCCGCCGAGACGCCATGTCGGCCTCCCAACGCCCTGGCCAGTTCGGCACCTGCCCGGTCGGAGCGCTCTGCCAATGCTCCGGTCCCACTGCCGTGACCCCAGTCCCCGGGGGCAGCGAAGACCGCGGTGGGCATGGTGTTGGCCCTCAGGTAGCCGAAGATGGGACGCATGACATAGTCGATCACCATCGAATGCCGTGAGGAACCTCCCGTGGCGGCCAACAGGACGGGCTTATCGTCCAGGATGGTGGGATCAAGGACGTCGAGGAAGGATTTGAATAGGCCGCTGACCGAGGCGGTGAACACGGGACTGACGGCAATCAAGGCGTCGGCCGAGCCCACCTGCTCAATCGCCTTCGCCACATCAGGGGAAACCCATCCGGAGACCATGGCCTTGGCGATATCCACGCCCAACTCGCGTAGCTCGATGACGGAAACCTCTGTGTCGATTCCGTCGCCAGCCAGGGCGGCGACCGTGGATCTGGCCAACTGATCACCGAGCATCCGCGACGAAGAGGGAACTCCTAGTCCACCAGAAACGACGACGATCGATGCGCCCATGAGGGCCTCCTGCCACTGAAGTTGATTCTCTGCCTGCGCAGATAGAACCATGGACGTGGCAGGAGTATTCCTCCGGGCAGCGCCTCAGCTAGTCGGCCGGATGATGTTCGCGTGAGTTTCCGGTGCTAGCCCCTGGACGCGGCGGGAAGCTCAGGCTCAGCCGTTTCACAATGCCATAGGCCAGCATGTACATGCCGATCAGCAGGCCGAAACCGAGCGAACCTCCGGTATCCGCATTGCCCAGGACTGCCGCGTTCAGCAGCGCGCAGATCATCAGGACCAGTAGTCCGCCGGTAGCCATCGCGCCACCTCGGACACGGAAATCAGCGGTGGTGCCGCGTTGCCGACGGCCTCCAGTTGGAACCGTATGTGTGAACCCCATGACCCTCTCCTTCGAAAGCCGATTCGGCCCCGGACGAGCCGAATGGGTACTTCCACGGTAGGCCGGAAACTCCCGGTCCACAAGGGAGGCCCCGCCGGCCCCTCGAGCGGGGCCGGCGGGGGTGGAGCGTTTGCGGTCAGCCGGCGTCGGCGGCGTCCTGGGTGGCCCGTTCGATTTCTTCGGCCCGTTCTTGGTTGGCCTCCTCGGTCAACGCCGCACCGGCCTCGGCATCACGGGTCAGGTTCTCCCCTGTCGCGGGATCGAAGACGTGCAACCGGCGGGTATCGAGCCAGAGTTCGGAGACCCGTCCCCCACGGATCCGGCTCGCCGCGTCCAGGGTGACCACCACCTGCGGGCGCAATTCGTCGGCATCCAGATCGCGGGCCAGGGAATCGAGCATGTCCTTGACCTCGGGTGATGGATCGAAGTCGATGTACCCGTATTGTTCGTTGCCCAACCATTCGGTGTGGGTCAGTTCGGCGCTGAACGCGTTGCCGTGGACCAACTTGGTTTCCTCCACCAGGGAGGCATCCTCAAAATACTCGGGACGGATGCCCACGAGCACCACGTCCTTGCCGGCGGCCGTGGCAGCCGTCGCCTGCGGGACCTCGAAATCCCCGATAGCGGTCTTGAGCACATTGCCTTCGACGGTGGCCGGCAGGAAGTTCATCGACGGGCTGCCGATGAACCCGGCCACGAAGATGTTCGCGGGCTGTTCGTAGAGTTCGCGCGGTGAGGCGATTTGTTGCAATTCGCCCTTCTTCAGCACAGCCACCCGGTCGCCCAGGGTCATGGCCTCGGTCTGGTCGTGGGTGACATAGACACTCGTGGTGGCCAGGCGCCGCTGCATCTGGGAGATCTCCGCCCGCATCTGGCCGCGCAGCTTCGCGTCCAGGTTCGACAACGGTTCATCGAAGAGGAAGGCATCGGCCTGGCGCACGATGGCCCGGCCCATGGCTACGCGTTGGCGCTGCCCACCCGAGAGGTTGCCGGGTTTGCGATCGAGATGGTCGGTCAGTTCCAGGGTCAGGGCCGCTGCCCGTACCCGTTCCTGGACGTCGTCCTCCGTGAATTTGCCCTTGGCCAGCCGGAGCGGGAAGGCGATGTTTTCGAAGACGGTCAGGTGCGGGTAGAGGGCGTAGTTCTGGAAGACCATGGCCAGGTGTCGGTCGCGGGGGGCCATGTCGTTGACCCGCTGATCGTCGATGTACAGGTCACCACTGGTGATGTCCTCGAGGCCGACGATCATGCGCAGCAACGTGGACTTGCCGCAGCCTGACGGACCGACCAGGATCACGAACTCCCCATCGGCGATGTCGATGGAGATGTCGTTCACTGCCGGGAACCCGTCGTCGTACTTCTTGACCAGGTTCTTCAACGTAATCGATGCCATGGGTTGTCCTCTGCTTTCTCGGATCAGGGCCTCAGCCCTTGACTGCGCCCTGGGTCAGGCCTGAGACGATCTGCCGCTGGAAGCCCAGCACCAGGAGCACCACCGGGATGGTGACGATGATCGCGGCAGCGGAAATCGCGCCGGTGGGTGATTCGAATTGGGAGGCGCCGGTGAAGAACGCCAGGGCCGCCGGAACCGGTCTCGCCGCCTCGGTGGAGGTCAGCGAGATGCCGTAGACGAAGTCGTTCCAGGCGATGAAGAAGGCGATGATCGCCGTGGTGAAGACCCCGGGGGCCGCCAGCGGGACGATCGCCTTGCGGAAAGCCTGCCAAGCGGTGGCCCCGTCGACCTGGGCTGCTTGTTCCAGCTCCCAGGGGATCTGCCGGAAGAAGGCCGCCAGCGTCCAGATGGAGATCGGCAAGGTCAGTGACAGGTAGGGGATGATCAAGCCGAGCCAGGTGTCATACAGCCCGATGGTGCGCCAGACGTTGAACAGCGGGGTGACGATGGAAATGACCGGGAAGATCGAGACGGCCAGCGCGGTGGTGAGCACCATTTTCTTGCCCGGGAAGTCCAACCGGGCAATCGCGTAGGCACAGAGGGTGGCCAACACGACGGCGATCGCCGTGGAGATCAGCGTGATGCCGATCGAGTTGCGCAGCGAGGTCAGGAACAGCCCTTGGGCGTCACCGACGAGAATCTGTTCGTAGTTGACCCCCGACCAGTTGGTCGGCAACAGTTTGCCGTTGGAGAGGTCACTGGGCTCCTTGAAGGAGGTCGCAAGGATCGAAAACACCGGGAACAGGGCGTAGACGGCGACGACCAACGTGATGCCGGCCCAGATGAGCCGGGTTTTCGTCGTGGTCTTCTTCATCACTTGCCTCCCTGGTTTCCGGCGAGGTCAACCTTGAACAGCTTGATTGCCACGAAGCAGATGATCAGCACACACAGGAACAGCAGGACCGAGATCGCCGAACCCAGTCCGATCTCCAGTCGTCCAATCGAGGTGCGATAAGCCAACAGCGAGAGCACTTCGGTGCCATAGGCGCCGTTGGTCATGATGTAGACGTTGTCGAAAATTCTGAAGGCGTCCAGCGCCCTGAAGAGCACTGCGACCATGATCGCCGCCTTCATATTCGGCAGAATCACCCGCTGCATCCGCTGCCACCAGGTGGCCCCGTCAACTTCCGCGGCTTCGGTGAGCTCATCGGGGACCTGGGCCAGACCCGCCAAGAGCAGCAGCGAGATGAACGGGGTGGTCTTCCAGATTTCCGAGGCCATGATCACGAACAGTGCCGACCACGTCCCGGCAAACCAGTTGGTGTCTTCGCTGATTCCGGGAAGCCAGTTGAACCAGTGGTTGATGAACCCTGAGTTGATGTCGAAGGCGTAGAACCAGGCGAAGGCCGAAACGACGGTGATGATGCCGTAGGGAACGAGGATGGCGGTGCGGACGAACCCGCGGACCGACTTCAGCGCCTTATGCATCACCAGCGCGAGCGCAAAGCCCAGGATCAGTTCCACCACGACGGTGATGACCGTGATCAGCGAGGTGACACCCAGGTCCCTCAAGAACACCGGGTCGGTGAGGATGACCCCGTAGTTCTGCAGCCCGATGAAGCTCTTGTCCCCCGGCGCGGTGAGCCGGAAATTGAAGAGGGAATCCCAGACGGCTTGGAGGATCGGATACAGCGTGACCATGAGCATGACCACGAAGGCGGGACCGGCCAACATCCAGCCCAGACGGCGTTCGGCCCGGCGTCGTTCGGAGAGGACGACGCCGGTGTCGGCACGCCGTCGCCCGCCGGGTTTGGTCTGCACGGGGGTACTCATCTCGCCTCCTCCCGGAACTGGTTGGGACCGTTGATGCTTTTGCGCCTCATAGCAGCCTCTCCCCTCGCAGGACAGCGATGATGAAGTCGGTGGTCTTCTTCGGCGTCGTGGCCGGATCGACCCCTGACGGTGGCGCCCAGTTCTGCTGGATGCCGGTGGAGACCTCGTTGTAATACGGGGTCTGCGGCCGCGGAGCCGAATGCTTCAACGATTCCCTGATGGTCGGCGCCATGGGGAATGCCTTCTTGATCGACGGATCGTCATAGGCCGTCGAATCCGAGGGCGGGTTGCCGTTGGTCACGAAGTATTCGACCTGGTTCTCGGGCTTCACAATGCACTCGATGGCCTCATAGGCGAGGTCGGGATGGGTGCTGGCCGCCCCGACGCCGAGGTTGATGCCGCCCAGTGGTGGACGGGATTCCTGGTCGGATTGGGTCCTGGGGTATTGCGCCCACCCGATGTCCTTCACAAGTGACTTCTCCAGGCTGCCTGCCTTGACGCTGGCGTTGGTGGCCGGCCAGACGAAGGGCCAGTTGACCATGAAGGAGCCCTTTTTGCCCTGGAAGAGCAACATCGACTCGTTCTCGGCCTGGGTGGGAAGGCCAGGGGATCCCAGCCCTTTCTTGCCGATCGTCGAGACGATCTCGGCGGCCTTCTTCCCGGCCTCCGTCTCCAATCCGAGTTTCACATCATCGGCTGCGGCCTCGGGGTTTTGCACAATATGCCCGCCACTGGATTCAACCAGGGCATTGACCCAGACGGTCATCGACTCCGCCAGGGCACCCTGGACACCGAGGTACTTTTCCTCCTCTTGGGTGGCTTTGATCAGTTGGTCCCACGTCACCGGCTTCGTCATATCCAGCCCGGCGGCCTTCGCCACGGATTTGCGGTACCAGAGGATTTGGGTGTTGGCCCAGAAGGGAACGGTGACCAGTTCGTCCTTCCACTTCGCGCCGGCCAAGGCACCGTCGAGGGTGTTTTTCGTTGTCTTGTCCGCAGTTTTTTGTGGGACCGGCGCCAGGAAACCCGGTTCGGCGAGTTCGGGGATGAACGGCGGGTCCAGGCTCATGATGTCCAGCGAGGTGTCCCCCGCCGCCAAACGCCGGGCGAGTTGTTCACGCTGGGTCGCGGCATCGGAGGGAAGCAGTGAGGTTTCAATCCGGTATTTGCCGCCGGCGGCAGCGGTACAGGTTTTGGCGATCGCCGCTTGGCCACCGTCATCGGGGTTGATGTACCAGGTCAGCACCGGCGTCGAATCCGGGGCGCCGCAACCGGATAACAGCATGGCCGAGGCAACGGCGGAGACCGCGACCCAGCGGGCACGGCGCCGGAGGCGGCCGTGTTTCGAATGTTCTGGC
Source organism: Glutamicibacter sp. BW78 (assembly GCF_002332245.1). Taxonomy (NCBI): domain Bacteria; kingdom Bacillati; phylum Actinomycetota; class Actinomycetes; order Micrococcales; family Micrococcaceae; genus Glutamicibacter; species Glutamicibacter sp. BW78. The sequence continues at coordinate 275,294 of NZ_NRGU01000038.1, read as the reverse complement.
ATCAGTACGAGCCTCCCCGTCAACGTCCGAAAGACCCGAACAAATCCGGTCTGACCGGGTCGTTCACCCGACCTTATGCCTTCGGCGTGATTTGCGCCACACTCCGAGGGTTCGTGTCTCGGGGATGGGTCGGCGGCACTGTTCAGTCGTCGTCGCCGGCTGTGGCTTCCGACTCAGGGAGGTCCTGCCCTTCGGAGGTCTCGTGGCCCGCCTCGTCCGGCGGGAGGGCCTCAAGGGTTCTGATGGTTTCGCCGTGGCGGCGCGGCACATCAACCAACCGTGGGAGCGGATGCTTCGGGAGATCTTCCGTGGGCTCAGGAATTGCGCAACGCCTTAATGAGTTCGCCCTTTTTCAGCTCCGTGTAGCCGGTCAGGCCAATCTCGCGGGCGCGTTGGGTGAGCTGCTGGACGGTCCAGTCCTCATAGCTACCCGCTTCACCGCCCCGCTCCCCCACCTCGGATCGGCTGTCTCGTGCCGCCGCATTGGCGATACGCGCTGATTTTTGTTTCGAGTTGCCCTCATCGCGCAAGGCCTCATACATTTCCTCGTCCTTGATGGGTGAGGTGTTCTCTGCCATGGCGGTTCCTCCTCCTTTAGCTGGTCCGTCTCCTCCAGACTACGGATTCACCGGTGTCGGTCAATGGCGAAGATATCCTCGCGATCACCCCACGGTGAACTGGACCCGCTGCCAACCGCTGGCTCCGTTGGGGACCGGGTCGGCACGTTTTTCGGTTTGGACCGTACCGTCGGCGTCGATGGCCCGCACGGTGGCCGAGTGGGTGCCTTCCTTGGCGCCTTTCCACTCATAGGACCATTGGCGCCAGGTATCGACGGAGGCTTCGGTGGCCATGTCGACCTTCTGCCACTCACCATCGTCGATCTTGATTTCCACACCCTTGATGCCTCGTGTTTGGGCCCAGGCGGTCCCACCGAGCATGACGGTGCCGGCGCTGACCGTCGAGAACGGCCGGGGCACATCTACTCGCGAGGCAAGTTTGATGGGGCCGTGATCGTCCCAGCCGCGGGTCGTCCAATAGGCTGCCTTATCGGCGAACCGGGTGACTTCCAGGTCAACCACCCATTTGGTGGCCGAAACATATCCGTAGAGCCCGGGGACGACCATGCGCACCGGGTAACCGTGTTCGAGCGGCAGCGGTTCATCATTCATTCCCACGGCCAGCAAGGCCTGACGATCATCGGTGAGTACCTCCAGCGGAGTGGAGGCACTGAATCCGTCGATACTGGTGGACAGGACCATATCGGCACCCTGCTGCGGGCGGGCCCGCTCCAGGAGCTTGCGCAACGGGTAGCCCAACCACTTTGCGTTGCCGACCAGATCACCACCGACGGGGTTGGAAACGCAGGTCAGGGTCAGCCACGTTTCGTCGAGCTCCATGCCCAGCAGCTCGTCGAAGCCGATGCTGAATTCTTCCTCGACCATCCCGTGAACCCGCAGGGTCCAGCTGGCCGGGTCGATGCGGGGAACCGCCAACGCGGTGTCGATCCGGTAGAAGGAATCGTTCGGCGTTACGAAGGAAGGCATGCCCTTGACCTCGGCGCCGACACCCTCGGGTAGTGGAGTGGCTTGGTTGGCCGGACGGGGCAGACGTAGCGCTTCACGGGTGGTCGCGGCCGCGTTGCGGACCCCCGAGAGGGCACGTCCACCGGCAAGCATCACCCCTGCTCCGACTGCCGTCACGATGGAGACGGTCAGGAATCTACGTCGGGAGGAGGAGGCCGGTTTCCGTGCCTGATCGCCGTCGTGTTCTTCGGCCTCTCCGGGCGATGTCCGGGAGCCGACCTGGGCGGAGGAGGCCGCAAGGCGGCTGACGTACAGCAGGGCGGCAATGCCAGCCACGGCGCCCACGACGGTCGGTACGATATCCAGGATGCCGGTGGCGGGACGACTGAGGACGGCGGCGGCCATACCGACCGCCAGCACCAGGATCGCCCCTTGGGCCAGACCGAACCTGCTGCGGGCCAGCAGACCGATTGCGGCAGCGACGAGGGTGGCCACAATGCCCATGGAGATGAAGAGCGCCAGTTTGTCGTTGGTGCCAAAGGTGGCGATGGCGAAGTCCTTCAGCCACGGCGGGGTGATGTCGATGAACGCCCCGCCGAGGGCCACCAAGGGCGAGGAAGAAGTGGAAAAGAAGGCGGAGATGAGCTCGGCCACCCCAAAGAGCAGCCCGGCGGACACCAGTCCGGCAAGAGCGTGGGGCCACCGCCGCAGTAGGGTGCGGATTCTGCCTCGAGCCGCGGTACTTCGACCGGGCATTTCCTGCGTTTCCATCATGCGCCTTCCATCCTGCCTTGCGGCCAGCAGCCCCTTGCGGGGGCGACCAGCCTGCTTCAGATGCCAGGGACTGCCTTTCGGACCCATGGATCACAGAAGATTCGGAGCCCTGGCCGATCTGGATTGGAAGGAGGCAGCTGGAACTTAAAGTTTCTGCAGGACGATGGGTTCGGTCGTGGGCTGCGGCGATCCGCCGGCCGGCTCCACGGTGATCCCCACGTGGGTCGCCGAGGACAGGCCCCCTTCCATCAGGGCGGTATCCGTTGACCCGTTGGCGAAATCGAGCATGCCCATGGGAGCCGCCCCATCATCACCAATGAGCCAGAGTTCGTAGCCTTGATCTTGCGGCAGCTTCGGCAACCCTTCGGCGGTCAGCGCGGCCAACCCGGCCGACGCGGAATAGGTCACCGTGACCTGTGCGCCATCGTCCAGCGACTGGCTGGCCGATTTCACGTCGTCGGACGAGAAGATCCGCAACATTTTCTCGTTGCTTTGATCCAGTGCGCTCATCTGGTTCTGCAGCTGGTCCTGCTGATGGTTCTGGTTGATGACAACACCGGTCAGCCCGCCGGAGGTCACCAGAAGGGCAGCTGCGGCTACGGCCAGGTATTTGGTCCCGTTGCGGCTACCGGTGCCGGCCGCCCGTCGTCGTGCCCGGGCGGACCCCAGGTCCAAGACGTCGGGGGTGACCGGGGTGGCCTCGCTCGGCGCCTCCGTTTCGGTGGTCACGGAACCTTCACCGGTCGTGGCCGCCGAGTCATCACTCACGGCAGGCAGTTGTGGGGTCTGCCGGATGGCGGCCATGATGTCCGCCTTGACTCGTGGTGGAGGAGTCACCGGTGCCGTGTGTTCGGCCAGCCGGGCGGCTGTTTCGCTGAGCGAGCGAACCTCGCGCAGGGTTTCCTCGGAGTCCAAGGCGGCGTCCTCGAAGGATTCGCGTTCGCCGGCTTCCAAGGCATTGAGTGCATAGGCACCAGTGAGTAGGTGCAGTTGCCGATCCATCACGCTACTCCCAACTGGTCTCTGAGTTTGATCATTCCATCACGGATCCGAGTTTTCACGGTTCCCACCGGGGCTTCGAGCATCCCGGCGACTTCCTGGTGGGTATATCCTCCGAAGTAAGCCAATTCGATGGCTTGGCGCTGCGCTACCGAGAGGCATTTCAAGGCCTCTTGCACTCGCTCGCTTTCCATACGGGCCTCGACGGTTTCTTGGACGTTGTCGTAGCTTTCCTCGAATCCCTTGACCCCCTCGCGGAGGTCGCGATCCTTGCTGCTTTGGCTGGCACGGACCCGGTCCACGGCGCGGCGGTGGGCCATCACCATGATCCACGAAGTGCAGCGTCCCCGGTCGGCGTCATAACGAGCTGCGTGCTGCCAGATCTCGACGAAGACCTCCTGCAGGACCTCTTCGCTTTGTGACTCGTCTCGCAGAATGCGACGGATCAGACCAAAGACCCTGGCCGAGAGATCGTCATAGAGTGCCCCGAAGGCTTCTTCGTCGCCCTGGGCGATCCTGCCGATGAGTTCTTCATGGTCCAGGGGTGCGGGTTCGTCCGCTGTCCGGGCCCATGGCAATCTCATACCTGACAGTCTCGCATGACTCCCACCTGCCTGAATACCAATTCCCTTCCCCCATGGGTACCTCTTCGGGGTACACCACCGGCTCCGACGGCTGCTGCCGCCGGAGCCCGTGGCGATCCAGCTGCGGCCCTACTTCTTGGCGGCGTCCGGCATCATGACCTCATCGATGAGGTACACGGTGGCGTTGGCGGTCTGGACACCACCGCAGATGACGGAGGCTCCGTTGACCTTCATGTCATCTCCGCTGCCGGTGACCTTGACCGAATCACCTTCGACGGTCTTGTGGGTGCCGTCAATCTCATCGGGGGTCATCTGGCCGGGGACCACATGGTAGGTCAGGACCTTGCTGAGCATGTCCGAGTCCTTGACGACGGCGTTCAGATCCTTCTCGGGGATCGCGGCGAAGGCGTCATCGACGGGGGCGAAGACGGTGAACTCGTCACCATTGAGGGTGTCGACCAGGTCGACGTCCGGGTTCAGTTCGCCGGAGACGGCCTTGGTGAGCGTGGTGAGCAGCGGGTTGTTGGATGCTGCCACGGCTACCGGGTCCTTTGCCATACCGGCGACGGATCCTTCGCCGTCCGGAACCTTCTCGGCGTAGCCGGCGCAGCCGGGGCCGATCAGGTTGGCTGCCGGGTCCATCTCCGAGGCGGAGGAAGAGGATTCGGACATCGGTGCCGAGGAGGAGGATTCGGACATCGGTGCCGAGGACTCCGCCGAGCCGGCGTCGCTGCCGCCGCCGGAGCAGGCGCTCATGGCGAGCGAGCCCACTGCCATCAGGCCGAAGAGTGCTGCGTACTTGCGATTCATGGTCTTCATGACGTGTCTCCTTGCTGTCACGGCCAGCGGCCGTGCTTGCTTCCCGTTCCCCAGTGACGGGGGTGGGCTGTCATGAAGTCATTCGGAGCCCGGCAGGATATGGATTGGAACGAGGTGAAAAGTTTTTGAATTTCTTTTCCGCCACCCCCGATGGCCGGCCCATACCATTTCTGCCGGGCCGTGCCTAGGGGGACCCATGGGGAGTTCTCCCCATGGCGGACTACCCGCCGGTAGCCTAAAGTCGTTTCCACCGGCACCGGAGCTGTTTTCCCCCCAAAGTTGCTCCGGTGCCGGGCCTTTTAACTGGGCCCTCAGGCAGGGAGCCGTTCGTGCTCAGCGCAGTCGCCGACGCACCTCCGAGAAGCCCCGCACATAGGCGGTGGACTCCAGATAGTCCCCATGGGTGGCCGGCAGGAATTGGTAGGCCTGTTCCTGATAGGAAGCAGCTTCGATGTCTTCTCTTCCCCCACCCCCGAGATAGCGGGCAGGGAACCCCAGCGGGTCCGTCGGCCGGTAGAGGTTCAGCCACCGCTCCCCCAACAGAGTTCCCAAGGACCCCTGCAGCATCACGGCAGGGCCCGGATCCGTTTCCTCGGCGATCTCCCCGGCCAGCGTGGGAGGCCAGGGATTATGCGCGGTAGGTGACGGCGGGCCTGCAGGGACCAACGAGAGCTCACCGGGGCCGCAGACACCGGGGAAGAATCGGGCGAAGTAGCGTCGCAATTGGCATCCGTAACTCAACATTCCGATCCGGTCCTGGTCTTCCTCGGCCAGACCGCGGGCCGGTAGTTGGAACAGGGCACAGACGGCCAGCACAATCCCCATCGAATGCGCCGATACCACCAGGCCGCGTTCTTCCGGCACGGCGGCACCGGGCATCGTCCCCCGGGCTTCTTCCTGCGGATGTTCCCCGGTCGTGGCCTGGCGTTCCTCGGCAAACCAGTCGACGATGCGGTCGGCCAATTCGGGCACCACCCGCTCGGCGTAGCAGGAGGGCCCAAAGGGATGGGCCTGGGTGGGCAGGAAACACATGAGGTCCCACAACAGTCCGAGCGGGCGGGAGTCAGAGCGCCGCGACAACAGATACAGCGCCGCCACCGCGATCATGCCGGCCCACAGTCCTGCGTCGCCGAGCCCCCGGAGCAACGGCCACAGGCCCCCGGTCGTCGTCCGGTCAGGGCCCCAGGAAGGGATCAGCGCCAGCAGGCCGACGCAGATGCCGATGAATACTGCCCAACCAATCCATCCGATGAACACCTCCATGCGGCGCAGCAGGGCTGCCTGACGGCGCGCGTGGTGGACCTCCTCGGCGGAGTGGGTGATCATCGGGCTGGTCGTCCAGGTCCCTGCCTGTCGGACCAGGTGTTCACGAATCGCCGCGATTTCGGCAGCCCGCAGTTTCCTTCCCCTCCGGTGAATGGCTGCCTGGCGCAGGGCCAGCCAGGACAGTGCGGCCAGCAGGAACAGGAGAAAGCCTGCTCCTTGCAGGACATAGACCAACGGCGGTTTCGGGCCGCGTAACACCCATCCCGCACCCAGGACGACGGCGAAGGACAGCAGGAGGGCGAAGCCGGCGGCCAGTGACCCGAGGATGAACGGGCCACGGCCCTTCCACCCCAAGTATTTTCGCCCCTCCCCGGGGTCGCTCCCCGAACCGTCCGCCTTCCCTGTGCGGGCCGCCCATTCGGCACCCACCAGCAGGGCCACCAGCGTAACGGCCAGGGCGAGGACGACGACCATGGCCGCCGAAGCTCCGGCGCGGGTTCCGCGTCCGGCCCCGGGATCAGCGATCCCGGCGGCGAGGACAGCGACCAGGAGGCTCGTGCAGAGCACCAGGTAGGCGGCATGGCGTCGTGGCACATCCCCGGCGATCTGGGCCTGGGGTTTCACGATCCAGACGCAGCCGCCCAGCGTCAATAGCACCGCTAGTCCGGTCGCCACCGGCCAGACGGTCCCCGCCCAGGCTGCCGCACCACTGGCCGACTGCCACCCGTCGGCATGGTCGAACGCGAGGATCGCTGCCAGCCAGGCCAACGCAGCCCCGGTATGCAGGCGGCGCAACCGCTCCATCCCCGAACCGACCAACCACAGATCGCGTTGGGCCAAAAGCGGCGCATCGGGCCGGAGCGCCGATGCCGAACGAGGCGGCACCCGTCCCGGACGTGAGGGACCGGTGAGATAGCGGGTTCGCCCGAGCATCGGCAGGACGACGACGGCTGCCAGTGCCAGCAACGGCAAGCCCAGCAGCAGGGCATCCCGGGTTCCTGGTCCCAGCTCGCCTAGGGGTGCCAGCACGATCCGCGCCCCCGGGCAGCTCAGCTCCACCCCGGCCCCGATCGCTGTGGTGCCCGTGGCGAAGCATTGTCTGCCGATCATGTCTAAGGCCACCGTGGCCGCGGTGGTCACGAAGAGCAAGCTCAACAGCAGACCGTAGAGCCGCATCGTTCCGGCCCCCAGTCCGGTGCTGATGGTCCTGGCGATCCAACGATGTTCTTCGTCGGTCGAGTCCTTCTTCTCGGGGGCTTCACCGGTGCCAATCCGACTCCGGGACCAGTAGGCGGTGTTCGCCAGCCCGTAGGGGGCCAGCGCAAACCAGAGGAGCTTGACGAGGGCATCGCCGATTCTGCCCAGGGAGGGGATCCCGGTGAACCGGGACAGGCGTCCCCAGGCGTAGGCCTCGACGCGCCGGTCGGTCGGAGCGTTGTCGGGGGCCGGCTGGCGATAGGTGGAAAATCCGGCAAGTTGATCCCCGCGGATGGTTTCGACGCGTTGCGGCGTCGTTTCGAGCATCTCGTAGGACGGCGTGTTCAACACCCCATGGATGCGCAGTTCCAGTAGTTCGGACGTACTTCCGTGGTGTTCCCCGTCGGTTCCCATCGTGGCCCCTTCCGCCTCCTGCCCACGAGGCCAGTGAATCACGATCCAGCGGGTTCCGCCTTCGAGGCCGCGAGCAGCCCGGGAGGCAGGGGTGGGTGCCGCAGCCTCCGGGGACGGCCCGTGCCCGCATCCGGCTCATTCCGCAGCGGCGCTGCCGGTCTCGCGCTCGACGGTAATCTGCCGCCGCTCGTACTCCCTGTTGCTGAAGGTCGCCTGTCGAACGATTTCAGGGTCCGTCAGGCTGGAGCCCACGGCGCCGGCAATCGTCCCCATCGACGCCGAAAGCCACGCAAGGTTGAGGTAGTCGGCGGCCACGGCCTGGTGCCCCAGCTGGGCGCCGAGGTAGTCGATGTTGATTACCACCAGACCACCGATGTAGATCACGATAAAAAGACCGATATACATGGCGGCAACAGCGATGAACACCGTCCCTGTCGTGGCGGCATTGTAGACAACGTGTCGTTCACGGCTGCGGGCACCTTGCGGGCGTTCCCATAAGCGGTGGGATCCGATCAACCAAAGCGACATGATGGTCACCGACAAGCAGCTGATGCCTGCCAGCCTCCAGGGACTGAGGTAATCGGCCATGGACCAGATATTGGTGTAGAAGATGCCAAAGGCCCCCGTCGCGATGGCCGCAGCCATCGATGAGGAAAGTTTGGGCACCAGCCTCAGGGGGCGGTTGCTCCGGACCATCCCCGCCAACATGGCGAGCCTGCCCACAGGCCCCTTCACCGTTTCGACGGTGTCCAGCGATTCGGGTCCTTCCGTTCCGTCATCCACGGTGACGATATCGCGGATCGGTGACAGTGGTTGGGCCTGGGCTCCGCTGCTCCCGGACTCGTTGTAGAGGGCGATGATGGCTCGAACCACGATGCTTCGGAGTCGCCTGAACCCGGCCATGCCGAGAGTCGGCAGGACGATCATGGCCGAACCATGCGCGATGTTGAGCGTGGACATCAGTGGTTCGTCGAGCTGGTATTTCGGCAAGTCGGTGACATAGACGAGGTAATCCCAACGGCGCTCTTGGCGCAGCATGGGCGATGTGGCGACCAGCGCGACCGTGCCATCGGTGTCCAGCGGCAAGGAAGATTCCTCCACGACGACGACCCACTCGTGCGGTTCGTCGACCTGCCGTGAAAGGAGGTCAGGCAGAATCTTGGCCAATTTCTGTGCCTGGACCAACGGGAGACCGGGGTCGGCCATGAGCCCAACGGTCACGGTATTCGGCTCAAGGTCCGGGCGCTTCTCCTCTTGGGTTGAGTCCGCCATCGGGACCACGTCCTGCTCGCTGGTGTCCATGGGACCACTACTCCTTAGGGAATGTTCTTGAATCACCGCGACGGGCTGACGAGGCGTCAGCCCGGAACGCTGAGGGGGCACAATGAGGAGGCTGATCTGCAGCTTTAGGAAGTCAATGTAGCTGTTCGGACCGCGTATCGGAAGATCATTGGCTCACGGATGACCGCACTGGAACTGCTCGTCTCCGGGGCTACCTCCAGTGGGCATATCCGTTGAAATCTTGACAGCATAACAAGCGTGTTTACTTGGCAAGCTTATGGTGCAAACATCAAGAATGCCGACTGAATCCCGGGCTCCTCGTAGCTTCAAAAATTTGTGCCCAGACCAGCGAGCAACAGGGCTGGCCCCTATTTGCCATTCCGAAGCCACCTCAGGACTTGAGCAGCTCGATGCGGTTGAGGACGTCCTCCAGAGCCATGTCGAACTCCTGCTCGTTCCAACTCTCCGCCAAGAGCGACTGCATGCGGTGAAGGTTCGGGTATCCGCCGAGATCGGCTCCCCGGTTCTCCTGCGGCACTGCGCCAGCGTGTACCCCTTCACCCTCGAGGGAAACATGGAGCAGTAGGTTTCCCAGCAGAAAACTACTGAAGGACTGATATGCCTCGGCCGCGCGCCGATCGGAAAATCCGGAGGTGGTCAGCGCAGCCAGGAAGGACTCGATCCATGCCAAGCTGCGCAACGGGGGTCTAATCCACGGGGCACCCGTCGGGCGGGTGGCGAGGATGGGAAAGACTTGCGGATAGGCAATGGCCAGTTTCCTCAGTCCGTGGGCCAGACGAACCAGATAGTCCTGCCACCCTTGGCGTGGATCCACGAAGACGTCGGGGTCTTCTTGGAGTTCCATCAGAACCTGCTCGACGATGCCGTCCAGCAGATCTTCGCGGGACGGGACGTAGCGGTAGAGGGCCATGGCTTCGACCTGCAGTTCCTGCCCGAGCCGGCGCATGGTTAGGTGCCGCAGGCCATGTTTTTCAATGAATTTTGCTCCGGTCTCGAGGATCAATTCGCGGCTGAGCGGCGCCCTGCCCCGCTCAGCAGCGCTTGAAGGCATCTCCGGTGCCACGAAACCCCCCTAATATGAATCGTCGCGTGCAAGTCTACGACGTGGGATATTGCCCCTGCCAATCAGCCGGGAGGTCGAACCTGATCGGAAGAAACAAAAAAACGGCCATCGCGACATCCAGGAGCCTGGGTGTCGCGGCAGCCGCCTCGTCCCGCGGATCGGTCAACGACCGCTCCGCGGGACCTCGGGAAACGCCTAGACGCGGTTTTTGATGCCGCGCAAAACCCACATCACGGCACCAATCACGAGGATGGCGATTCCAATCCACAAGAGGAATTTCGCAGCCTCCACTGCGACGCCCAGTACAAGCAGAATTACTCCGACAATGATCAATGTAAGTACTAGTCCCATAACGTTCAGTTTACAGGATAAACCGCACCCTGTCACTACCGTCAGTCAGCCAAACCACACGTCATCCCAGGATCAGACGCAAAACCCATCTAGCACCCCGGCAACTACTTCTCGGGGTTGCTCCGACTCGCATCACGCGCTTCCCGGGCGGAGGCGACGTCGTCGACGATGACCACGATATGTCGCAGGCTGGTGATCAGCGCGCCGTAGAGTGGCCACCTGCGCTGGGGAAGTTCATGGTCCTCGGACATCGTCGACGCCAACGAGGTCAACCGGTCCGCCAGTGGTTCGACGTCGGCATCGGGGTCGGAGATCGATCGGCCGCAATCGCGCACGAGGATCACCCACTGTTCCCGGAACCGCTCGTCCCATTCACCGGAGGCGTACGTGGCGTCGCGCAGGGTGCGGGCCAGATGCCGCAAATGCGAGATGCCTTCATCGACCCTGGAGAGGATGTGCTCGTAGCTGACCTCTTGGCTGGACGCGGGCTTCCCGTTTTTGGCCGCTCGTGAGCGGCGCAGTGCCCGCAATCCACCCCGCGGGTTGGCACGGCGGCTTTCCCTGGCGAAGCGGACGGACTGCCACGCAGAGTTCAGCTCATCGGACATCGACTGGGTCTCCGAATACCAGGCGTCGGCCCGCTCCGTGTCCCACTCAGCGGAGAGCTCGTCCGCCATGTTGCCCAACACCTCCCCCATGCGCCGGTTGATGCTGTCCACATAGCGCGCCGCCTGCTGATCGCGCAGCGGGGGGATGATCAACAGATTGACCACCACGCCCACGGCAACCCCGAGGCCGACCTCGATGATCCGGTCGAGCAAGAGGGGTTCCTGACTGGAGAACCCGCTGCCCAGGATGAAAACGGCGGTGGTGGCGATGACCATTCCCTCGTCCCGGATCCACGAAACGCGTGCCCCAACCAGTCCGACAAAGAGAGCCACGGCAAACGTCCATGGTTCGACGCCGAGGTAGTTGCCGATCACGAACGAGAGTCCGACGCCGATGACGGAGGCCACGGTCGTCTGCACGCCATGGGACAAGGAGCGATACACCGTGGCGTGCACGGTCAACAGGGCAACCCACGGCGAGAGAAACGGCAACGGTGACTCCAGCACACTCGCCGAGAACCACCACGCTCCCGTGGCGGCGACCACTGATTTGAGGATCTGGAGCAGGTCGGTGACGAAGTCGGGGCGTTTCACCAACTGCTCGAGCCAGTGGCCTGCCCGGTGCATGACACCGGCGGACGCAGCATCGCCCCCGGTCCAGTCGGCACCCGTGCGCGCGCCGGGCTTTCCCGTCGCAGCTGTGGACATCATTTTCCCCTTTCGACTGGCGCTCGACGCGATCCGCGCCGCTCGAAGCAACACCGACACTACCTGTTGGCGCTACTGACCAGAATCCTGGAAGACACCGCAGGGAACGTCCTGGTCTTCGATGACCTGGGCCCCGCAACCATTGACCCGCCGCGCGGGCCAATGCTTCACTTCACACAGGACGCTCGGGGTACTCACCAAGCCTGTACCGCGCTGGCGCCGCCCATCGCGTGTGGGCGATCCGTCCGAACATTGGAGCAGAGCCATGTACCAGGAACAGCCCCTTCCGGAAGGCAGGGTGTCGATCCCCGGCGATCCGACGCAGCCGCCCATGCATCCCGAGCCCAGCCCGAGCACCGTCCCGGCCACCGACCCTCCCACCTCACCGGAGCCGGCCGAACCATGGCCAGAACCGTCCATCGACCCCATCGAGTTCCCGCCGGAGCCCCAGACCGATCCCCAGCGCGAGCAGGTCCTCCGCGACCCGGCAGGGTGGACGGGAGCATGAGCGAGCGACGAAGGACTCCTTTGCAGCGCGCGGAGCGCCGCCAAGCAGGCCCGCATAGCGGCGAAGAGGATGATTTCCGGAATATGACCCGGCGGCGCCAAGAAACCGAAGAGAAGCTTCGGCGGCACCTTGAAAGCGAACGCGATGGTGTTGCGGTAGAGCCCGACGAAGAACAGAAGGAGCCGGAGCGCTAACCAGCCGGCGGCAACTGCCGGTTCCCAATGACGGGCGCCTCCTTCCGGGTTCGTCCCCGGCGTGACAGGCTGAATCCATGATCTCCCTCGACGCCGTCGACACAGCTGCCCTGCTGCTCATTGGCCTTCACGCCGTTTTGGGTACCGTCGCCATCGTGCTGATCTCGGCCAACCGCCGTCCGTCCACGGCGGTCGCCTGGCTGTTGGTCATCATCTTCCTCCCCTTCCTCGGTGCACTGGTCTTCTTCCTCATCGGGCTCAGTCGGCTTCCCCGCAAACGCCGTGAGAAACAGCGGCAGGTCAATGAGCTGATTCTGGAACGTACCGAAGGGCTGCACCGGGTCGGCAATAGTTCCCAGTGGCCAGACTGGCTGCGTTCGGTGGTGACGCTCAACGAGAATTTGGGCGCCTTGCCCATGGTCGGCGGCAACCGCATCGATCTCCTCGACGACTACCAAGGTTGTTTCGAAGAGATGGCCCGGGATATCGACACCGCCCTGAACTACGTGCACGTCGAGTTCTACATCTTGGTCCACGATGATTCCACGGCACCGTTCTTTGCAGCACTCGCCCGCGCGGTGGCCCGTGGGGTGAAGGTCAGGGTGCTTTCGGACCATGTATCCGGCTTCATGGCTCCGCACCGTCGACATACCCGGACGGTGCTCGAGCATCTGGGAGCCGAATTCCACACCATGCTCCCGTTGCGCCCCTGGCGGGGACAGTGGCAACGTCCCGACCTGCGAAATCACCGCAAACTCGTCATCGTCGATGGACATATCGGCTTCACCGGGTCGCAGAATATGATCGACGCCGGATACCACAAGGCCAAAAACGAGAAACTCGGCCTGCACTGGCATGAGCTGATGGTTCGGCTGGAAGGCCCTGCGGTACGCGAGCTCGAAGCTGTCTTCGTCACCGATTGGTTCAGCGAAACGGATGAGCTGCTCTCGTTGGACACCACGCCAGTGGTTCTCCCCGAAGAGTCCGGGCTCCTCGATGCCCAGGTGCTACCCAGCGGCCCGAGTTTCGAGAACGACAATAACCTCAAGCTCTACGTCTCCCTGATCCACAAGGCCGAACACCGGATCGGCATCACCAGCCCATACTTCGTGCCCGAGGAATCGACCTTGTTGGCGATGATCACCGCGGCGGCCCGCGGTCTGGACGTCGAACTCTTCGTTTCCGAGATCGGGGACCAGAAATTGGTCCACCATGCCCAACGCTCTTATTACGAGGCCTTGCTGCGCGCCGGGGTGAAGATCCACCTCTACGCTTCGCCGACGGTGCTCCACGCCAAGCACTTCACTATCGATGACGATGTTGCGGTGATTGGTTCCAGCAATATGGACATCCGGTCCTTCAGCCTGAACATGGAGGTTTCCGTGATGATCCAGGGTCACGATTTCGTTCAGGGCGTGCGCCGTATCGAGGACGGCTACCGGGCCAATAGCCGTCAACTCGTTCTGGAGGACTGGACGGACCGCCCGGCGGGCGAGAAGATCCTGGACAACCTGGCCCGCCTCACTTCCTCGCTGCAATAACCTCCCCGCACCACAGCCTGGGGGAAGGGTCCTCAGGCGGCCTTGGTGTAGCCCGCGTCGATCAGCTCGTCCACCGTTTCGGGGACGCCCGGCTGGCCGCGTTTGACGGCCACGGCGACCCCGAGCGTGATCACGGCCACCACGGTGGCACCCACGAATGCCGCCTGGGTTCCTGGGCCGTCGATGAGGGCCCCTGCCACTGCTGAGCCGAGGGCAACACCGATGAGCTGCGCCGTCGTCGTCCATCCGAAGGCTTCGGCCACGTCGGCCGCGGGAACCCCCGATGAGGTCATCTGGGTCAACGCAGCAATCACCGGGGCGACCCCGAGGCCGGCCAGGAAGACCGTGCCCATGAGCCACCAGAAGTCCGTGCTGACGCTGGCCAGCGCCAGGCCGATGACGACGACGACCATGCGCCGTGCCGTGCTGTAGCGGTTGATGCGCTTGCGGCCCAGGTAGAGCCCTGCGGACAGTGAGCCGACGCACAGGACCCCGAGGATGATGCCCGACTGCGCTCCGCCTTCACCGAAGGTCGCCACGACCGAGGCCTCGACCATCGAGATGCAGCCGCAAATCAGGAATCCGATGACCGCTGCCAGTCGCAGGGCCGGCGAGCGCAACACCGAGCCGAAACGCCCCGTGGGCGGCGCAGCGACGGCACGGGAGATCTGTTCGGTGGTGATGAACCAGATGCCACCGCCGGTGACGAAGACCGCGGCCATGACCACACCCAGCGAGGTGTTGATGGTCAGGGAGACGAACGTGGTCAGTACCGGCCCGAGGATCCAGATGATCTCCTGCAGCGAGGCGTCGAAGGAGAACAGTGCCCCGCGGGCACCGGGAGCCACCAGCGAGGGGTAGATCGAACGGGCCGCCTGCTGGAACGGAGGGGTACTCATCCCGCTGATGAAGGCAATCACCGCGTACGCCGTCACGGACAGCCCGGGAAGCGCGAGCACCAGGATCGATACCCCGGAGAGCACCAGGGTGACCAGCAGGACCCGGTGCATACCGAAACGGCCGAAGATCCGACTGCTCAGCGGCCCGGCGACTGCCTGCCCGATGGCCAGTGCCGCCAGGACGAGCCCGGCGGCGGTGTAGGAGTCGTGGACGTGCTCGACGTGGATCAGCGCGGCCAACGCGAGCATCCCTGCGGGAAAACGCGCGACCAGTTGCGAGACCACGACGCGAAGGACGCCAGGGGCACGGAAAAGATCACGGTAGGAAGTCATCGAACCAGCATAACGAAGAGTGCACAATACTGCACTATGCAGTGCATCACCATGGGGAGTTGATGTCGGTTTGGCGTAGCATGGTCTCCGCTCCATGAAAGGAACCTCCGTGACTGGCAACCAGGACATCGCCACGCTGATCGGCCAACGCATTCGCGCCCGCCGCACGGCCCGCCAATGGTCCCTCGACGAGGTCGCCACCCGTTCCGGGGTGAGCCGTCGAACACTGGTGGCCATCGAACAGGGTCAGGCGAACCCCTCCATTGCCGTGCTGTCCGGCATTTCCGACGCGCTCGGGGTGGCCTTCGCCTCCCTCGTGGATGCCGGCGAACCCGATGCCTTCCAGGTCCGCAGGGCCGGGGAAGGACCGCTGCTCTGGGAGGGGGACGACGGCGGGACCGCGCATCTGGCCGGCAGCCTCGGCGGTGCCAATGTTTCTGAACTCTGGGAGTGGCGCATGGCGGTGGGTGAATCCCACCACAGCACCCCGCACCCGCCGGGCACACGGGAGTTGGTGGCCGTGCATTCGGGCAAACTGACCCTGGGGGTCAACGACACCTCGGTGGTCTTGGCTGCCGGGGATTCCGCCACCCATGGCGGGGACATCGAGCATAGCTACACCAATGACGGACGTTCGGCCGCCGTCTTCTCCGTGGTGGTGCATTACCCGGCAGCAACGATGTTGGAGGACCCCACCGGACCGTTGAGCCTGGCCTAGCTCTCTTGAGCATGCGACGTCCGCACCTCGATCGCGGGCCCACCCCTGTCCCCCACCCGTCGAAGATGGGACGGTGGGGACATGGAGAACACTTTTGATGTCATCATTCTGGGCATGGGACCCGGCGGCGAGGTGGCCGCTGGTCGTTTGCTCAAGGCAGGACTCAACGTCGCCGTCGTCGAGCGCGAGCTGATCGGTGGCGAATGCGGCTATTGGGCGTGCATTCCCTCCAAAACGCTCCTGAGACCGGCACAGGTCCTCGCCGAAGCCCGTTCAACTCCCGGGGTCACCGGCGCCGAACTCGACTGGGCAGCGGCCAGCGATTACCGGGATGACATGATCCGTCACCTCGACGATTCGGCCCAGGTGAAGGCCTACGAAAAACGCGGTGCCACCGTCATCCGAGGAGCCGGCCGCTTTACAGCACCCGGGCACGTTTCGGTCGGCGAGAGGGCGTTGGAAGCCACCCACGTCATCGTCGCCACCGGGACGACGCCGGTGTTCCCTCAGCTACCGGGGTTGGAAGACATCACGGCCTGGGCCAACCGCGAGATCTACACCGCGACGACGTTGCCGGCCCGTGTCGTCGTCGTCGGGGGTAGCGCCGTCGGGGTGGAGACCGCCACGTTCCTGGCCCGTTTCGGGGTGGACACCACGTTGGTCCACCGTGGTTCGGCGTTGCTGTCCCGCGAGGAACCGCGCGTCGGGGAATTGACCCTGGAACAGCTCGAAGGGGCCGGGGTCCGCGTCCTGTTGGATTCCTCTCCCACCCGCGCACGACGCGATGGCGAGGACAGCGTGCTTGAGCTCGAGGGCGGGGACGTGCCCGAGGTATCGGCAGACGTCGTCGTGTTCGCGACGGGACGGCGCCCGAACACCGGTGACCTGGACGTCGAAGCCGCGGGCATCACCCTCGGGGAGAAAGGCGAGATCGCCGTCGACGGTTCCTGTCGGGCCGCCGCGGGCGTCTGGGCCATCGGTGACGTCAACGCCATCCTGCCCTTCACCCATGTGGCCAAATATCAGGGACGCATCGTCGCCGACGCGATCCTGGGCCAGGAGCGCACCGCCCACTATGACGGGATTCCGCGGGTGGTCTTCGGCATCCCCGATATTGCCTGCGTCGGGCTAACCCACCAGCAGGCCACGCAGGAGGGCCTCTCGGTGGAATCCGTAGAACTGGATGTCACCGCGGCCTTGGCCAAACCGTGGATCGACGAACCCGAACCGGCTTCGCGTCTGGGCCTGCTCGCCGACACCAAGCGGCAGGTATTGGTCGGCGCCTGGGCGGTGGGTCCCGATGCAGCCGAGTGGATCCACCATGCTGCGTTGGCCATCCGCACCTCGATCCCGATCGAGACGCTGCGTGATCAGGTCCCCCAGTTCCCGACCTTCCACGAGGCCTACCTGGAAGCCCTGGGCCGCTTCACCTTCTGAGCCTCGGAGTGGCCCGGGCGCAGCGCTAGCTCAACCCGGTTTCGCGCAAGGTGATGTTGATGCGTCCGGTCTCCAGCCCGCAGCCCGCGGGGGCCGTCTCCGGATGCACCTTGGTGACCCCGTGGTAGGCGAGCCGGGAGGGGCCACCGAAGACGAAGAGGTCCCCGGAGACCAGGTCAATGTCCTCATAGGGTTTATTTCGGTTCTCCGTGTTCCCGAACCGGAAGCGGCAGGTGTCCCCGATGGACAGCGAGACCACCGGGGCCCGGGATCGTTCGTCCCGGTCTTGGTGCATGCCCATGCGGGCGGCGTCGTCGTAGTGGTTCACCAGGGCGGTGTCCGGGGTGTAGGCCTGCCCCGCCTGCGGGTCGCCGGTGGCCTCGAGAACTGCCTTGCGCCCGAGCCGGACCAGCCAGTCTGGGACGTCCAGCACCCGGTTGCCATTCACGTCCACCGCTTCACGTGTGTACTCATAGGGTCGCCAATGCCATCCCAGGCAGACGGTTTTCACGCTCATCTCATGTCCGCCGACCCGTGCCGAACGGATCGGTACCGGGCCGTTGACCCATTCGTGGAAGCGGTCAACGATCCAGCGCTGCTGGTCCAGCCTTAACCAGCCGGGCACCCACATCGCCCCGGGAGCCAGCTCGCGGCGCGGCCGGTGCAACAGGTCATCGCCGAACAGTGCCTCGCCGCTCATGCCGCGGCTTCCAGACCCAGCAAGGCCTTCTTGGCCTCCAGCCCGCCGATGTATCCGCCCAGTGAGCCGTCCGTGCGCACCACCCGGTGGCAGGGCACCACGATGGGCAGCGGGTTTCTGGCACAGGCGGACCCCACGGCACGAACCGCTTGGGGATTCCCCACCGAGTCGGCGACCTGCGCGTAGCTGAGGGTCTGGCCGTAGTTGATGTGCGGGAGGTAACGCTGGACCTCGAGCCGGAAGCCGGCCGACAGCGAGCGGTCCAGTTCCAGATCGAAGTGCCGGCGGTGACCGGTGAAGTATTCCTCGACTTCACGGGCCGCCTCGTCGAGCCGGGCCGTGCCGCGCAGGATGCGGGAGCCCAGGCGCGACGCCAGGGTTTCGACCACGGTGTCGAAGTCCTCGCGTTCAAAAGCTACCCGCACCAGCCCTCGTTCGGTGGCAGCCAGGAGCAACGGGCCAACGGGGCTGTCCACCATCCGGTAGGCCACGTCGAGGAGGTCTGCGGCATCGGCCCGTTCGGCCAAGTCCAGTCGCAGGGACGCTAGATGCGCCGCCTCATGGGGGGTGTCGGTGTTCATTTGAGAGTTCCTTCCCGGAAGGCGTCGGCCCCGTAGGTCCGGCGCAGGGTGTTCAATCCGTCGGCTGCTGCACGCCTCACGGCCTCGGCCGTACCGCCGATGAGCTCTGCCGTTTCGGTGTGTTTCATGCCGCCGAAGTAGTAGTAGGCCACCGCGAGTCGTTGACGGGTGGGCAGTTGCCCCACCGCGGCCCAGAGTTCGGGCTCGCCCGTCCCCGGGTTGCCCCACGCAGAGGCCGGCTCGGGCAGGTATTCGGCAGGAACTCCCTGACGGGCGCGGGTTCGGGTCACGTCGATGGCCTTGCGGTGGGCGACGGTAACCAGCCAGGCCTGCATATTCGTCTCCTCATCGATCCCGGGCCAGGCCTGCAGTGCTGCCAGGAACGTCTCGGACCAGGCGTCGTCGGCATCGGCTCCGGCCCCTAGGACGGCACGGCAAACGCGCAGCACGGTTCTCCCATGCCGTTGAACAACGGTTTCGAATGCCTGTTTATTCTTCATCACCCTGTAGACGCCTGACGGAGAGGAAACGTGAGATGCGTCTTTCAGCCTATTCTCCTCCAGGGCCCCACCAACTGCCGTTCACCCCTGTTCGGGGCCAACCGTGATGATCGGGCCTTGGGCTTGGCCGGTCCCGGGCACCAGATCAGGTCGCTGTCCGCCGCAGCCGGCACGGGCTTCGAAGGCCCGCGCGTAACGCAGCAGTTCGACATCGCGGTAGTGGTTAGTCGCCAACTGGAAGCCCACCGGGAGCCCTGAGGAACTCAGTCCTGCCGGGAGGGCCAGGACGGGCACCCCGGTCGCTGAGAGCAGGGAGGCGGAGCGCATCCAGTCCAGGTACGACGTCGATGCGGTCCCGTTGATTGCTGCCGGATAGCGCAGCGTCGCGTCGAAGGGCAGGACTTGGGCCGCCGGGCTGAGGAAGAGGTCGTAGCGGGAAAAGAAGTCTCGGGTGCCTGCGGCCAGTCGGGTTCTGGCCGCTGTGGCTTCGATGAGTTCGGTGGCGGTCAGCGACCACCCGGCATCGACGTTCCAGCTGACCTCCGGCTTGATCTGGTCGCGGTGGCTGTCCACCAGCGGGCCCAATCCTGCGGCGAAATCGGTGGCCCGCGTACGTGCGAACACCAGATCCGCCCCCGTGAAGTCGATGGAGGCTTCCTCGACGATCGCACCGGCCTCTTCGAAGTGGCGCATTTGGCTCCGCAGCACCTCCAGGACCTCGGCCTGTACCGGGACGCCGAGGCCGAAGTCGGGGCTCCACCCGATCCGCACCCCTCGCAGATCGCCGGGATTCCTACCGCCCCCCGCTCCCCCGGAGCCTTCGAAGATCCCGGCAAAGGAAGCCCCAGTCAGCGGCGCCGAGGGCAGCACCCGCTCGGAGGGACCAGCGGTGGCCGCCATGAACAGCGCAATATCCTCCACGGTCCGGGCCATCGGTCCGGTGCGCGAGAGCCAGGCCCAATCGTTGTCGACGGCGGGCATCGGGATCACCCCGTGGGAGGGACGGAACCCGACGACATGGCAGAACGATGCAGGAATGCGTAGCGAGCCTCCCATATCGGATCCATCACCCAGGGGTTGGATGCCGGCGGCGAGGGCTGCGGCCAGCCCGCCGGAAGATCCTCCGGCACTGAGTGTGGGGTCGTAGGGGTTCGTCGTCGTCCCGAAGACCGGGTTGAAGGTATGGGAGCCCGCGGCGAATTCGGGGACGTTGCTCTTACCCATGGAGATCACTCCGGCGGCACGCAACCGCGCAATAATGGGCGCATCATCGTCGGGCACGTGGTCGGCAAACAGCGAGGAGCCCTGAGTGCTGCGCATCCCGGCCACGTCGTGGGTGTCCTTATGTGTCATCGGCAGTCCATGCAACGGCGGCAGGTCGGCCCCGGAGAGCGTCAGCCGGTCGGCCGCATCTGCGCGATCCAAGGCTTCTTCTGGTGCCAGGGTGACCACGGCGTTGATCACCGGATTCACCTCGGCAATGCGGTCCAGCTGGGATTGCACGGCTTCCCGGGCTGAGAGGTCCCGACGGCGGATGGCACGCACCAGGGAAGTCGCTGACATCTGCTGGAGTTCGTTCACTATTTCCCCGGTTTCGTGGTGGCTACATTGACCTCCAGTGTCCACCGTTGCCCTGCTGTCGGGAACACCCGCCGAGCAGGAGCGTGTGCCACAGCTCCGGGCTCGACAGCCGCGTGGGGCTCGGGTCCTTGGAATGGCCCCTCTGACATGGCAACGTATCCTCCATGGCAGGGACACCTCCGGATCAGACGTCCGAACCGTTGGGGGTCGGCGGCGTCGCCGTTTTGGCCCTGTTCCTCGCGGGTAGTGTGCTGTTGGTTTCGGTGCCGTTGGGCATCGGTCTTGGTGCCGCCGCGGCCCTTCCCGGGCTGGGTGATTTCAAACCCGGGGTGCTGCCCTGGGGCGCTTTGATTCTGACCGGTTTCCTGCTGGCCTGGCTGGTGGCCGATGAAGTCTTGGAGTTCGCCCTGAAGCTGATCCTGCCCCGGGATCTTCGGGTGGCCCGGGAGGTCCTGTCCCTCCTCGGAGGGCTGGCCGTCCTGACCGGCTTATTCACCTTGGTGGTGACATCCACGCTGACCGCATTCGTGGCCGCCGCGATCGCTTCACTACTGCTGCTCGCACTGAAACCTGTCATTGACCGTTTAGAGGCCAACGCACCGCGTTAGTTGGCCGTGGTCGGGCTGCCGGTTCCCCACAGAGAACCAGCGGCTTAATGAACTGTGGCCGACCCCTCAGCGGGATCGGCCACAGGCATCTGTTGGCTGAGTCTACTTCTCCCAGCCGATGTTCTCCGGTTCTTCAACCAACCAGCCCGAGGGGCCATAGTTGGCCAGCCCCTTCTTGACGGCTGACATATCAGGTCCATTGCTCAGCGGAAGGGTACCGAACTGTGCGAGGGCCTTGGTTTCAGCTTCATTGGCGAGTTTCAGCGCCTCGTCCTGATCAGCAACTGTCGTGACCTTCTTCATCATTTTATCGACCTCGTCGCTGCCCACACCCGAGAAGTTGCTTTCGGAATCCGAGCAGTAGAGCTGGCAGGCCCAGGCGTAACCGTAGGGGTCGCCCTGGCTCCAGCGCATGATGATCACGTCGAAGGCACCACTGGTGACCGTCTTGGAGAAGTCAGCACTCTTCTTATTGTCGATCTCCATCTTCAGTCCGGCCTTCTTGGACATCGACTGCTGGGCGCGGGCCCGGGCATCCGAGATCGGGTCATCGCCGAAGTTCACGTATTTGAACTCAGCGACCTTTCCGTCCTTGGCGTAGTAGCCGTCATCATTCATGGTCCAGCCGTTGTCTTCCATGAGCTTCTTGGCAGCGTCAACGTCGTGCTCAAAGCCGTCCAAGTTGTCCGTGTAAGTCGGCATCCAGGGGTAGAGCACCTCCGAGCCCGGAAGCGGCTCTTCCCAATCGAGGCCCTTATAGGCGATTTCCTGGAGCTGCTTGCGATCGGTCGACAGCGAGAAGGCCTTACGGGCATAGTCGTTCTCGAACAGCGGGCTGTCCTGCCCGAACGTGTACACGGCGACGGAGCTGTCGAAGCCGCGCCGTAGCTGAACGTCTTCCATGTCCTTGATCTGCGCCAGACGGTCCGCGGTGCCAACGCCGGTGGCATCGATCTCTCCATTTTGGAAGGCGTTGATGGAAGCGGAGGATTCCATCTGTTTATAGACCACCTTGTCCAGCTTCGGCTTCTCACCCCACCATTCGGGGTTGGGTACCAGCGTCAGCTCGGTTTTGGAGTGGTCGCCAACCTTATACGGTCCGGCGCGCAATTCGTTGTGGGGGTCGTTGACCCAGCCGGTTTTGTAGAACTTTGCGTCCAGGTTCTTCGGGTGTTCCAGGTTTCCGAAGAGCGTCTCATAGGGGTAGAACGACTTCTTGAAGGTGACGATGGCTTCCTTCTCGTTCTCACCTTTCTTCACGCTCTCAATGTTTTCGTAGCCGTCGGTAGCTGCCGGGTTGTACTTATCCGACTTACCGCTCTGGGTCTTCCATGTGGTTTCAAAGGCCTTCCACGTGATCTGGTCTCCGTTGTTCCACTTCGCGTCCGGGTTCAACACGTACTTGACGGTCTCGGGATCTTCACTGACCAGCTCGGCCGAGAGCAGGTAGTCCTTGTCCGGGCTGGCTTCTCCACTTTCGGTGAAGTTCCACAAAGTCGGAGAGGTCCAATTATCGATGTTGGTCGTATACACCGTGTTGCCATCGATGTTGAATCCGTTGAAGTTCGGCGGAATCTCACCGATGGACAGGGTCAGCGTCCCACCATCCTTGACAGCGTCGCGTTCCTGCGGGTTGTTATAGAGCTGCCCAACCTCGGGCTGGGGTAGCGGATCGGTGTTGGGTGCGACGCCGGCGGCCGGTTGCTTCGCCGCCGACTGATCAGCGCCATCGCTGCCGTCGCCATTATTCGCGCCACCGCAAGCGGAGAGCGCGAAGACGGAAGCCGTCGCGGCGACCGCCAGGATCTTGTTCATTTTCATACTTGAAACTCCCATTCAGCTGGGGACCGGTTGGTCCCGGTCCTCATTTGATTTCCATCGGAAAGTGGCATGCACGTTGCTGGTCTGTTTCCCCTTCTTTCACTAGATCCGGCTCGTCTGCCTCGCATACCGCGCGATCGGCTTCCGGAAGCATCTTGTAAGTGGGACATCTGGTCCGGAAGCGGCATCCGGAAATCCGTTCGGTGGAGCTGGGGAGCTCACCGGTGAGCATGATCCGCTGGCGCTGGCGCTCCACCTGCGGGTCAGGGATCGGTGCCGCCGACAACAACGCCGCCGTGTAGGGGTGGCGCGGCTGGGTGTAGACGCTCTCGACGTCGCCGATCTCCACGATCCGCCCGAGGTACATCACGGCGACGCGGTCGGCAACATGGCGGACCACCGAAAGATCGTGCGCCACGAACAGGAAGGAGACCCCGAGCCTGGCCTGCAACGATTCCAGCAAGTTGATGACCCCAGCTTGGATGGAAACGTCCAAGGCTGACACCGGCTCGTCCAGGACCACCAGAGACGGTTCAATGGCCAAAGCCCGGGCGATGCCGATGCGCTGTCGCTGTCCACCGGAGAACTGCTCCGGGAAGCGGTCCACGTGATCCGGGTTCAGTCCGACCAGTTCCATGAGGATCCCGAGTCGCTCATTAATGGCTTTCTTGCTCCAGCCCTGGGCCTTCAGCGGCTCGGCGATGACGTCGTACACAGGCATCCGTGGATCAAGGGCGGCCATCGGATCCTGGAAGACGATCTGCAGATCCGACCGCAGCTTGCGCCGGTCATGAGCACTGAGTTCGGAGACGTCGCGCCCCATCAGGACAATGCGTCCATTCATGGGTTGCTTCAGTTGCATGATCTCCAGCAACGTGCTGGTCTTCCCGCAACCGGACTCCCCCACCAAGGCGAGGGTCTCGCCCTGACGGATATCTAGGGTGACCCCGTCCACGGCGCGAACAGTACCGGCCTTGCGGCGAAGCATACCGCTGGATAGTTCGAAATGGCGTTTGAGGCCCTCGACTTCCAGCACGGTCCCGCGTTCTTCACGGGGGACGCTGACGTCACGTGGTGGAAGCTCAGGTATCGGATAAACGTCGGTGTATTTCAGCCCTTGTTCGACGATCTCGTCAGCACGGATGCAGGCAGCATCGTGCGGGTTGGGCCCACCATGGGCGACCAAGGCCGGTTCGGCCTCCGTGCACTGGTCTACGGCGATGGGGCAGCGCTCGGCAAAGGGGCATCCCGGAGGAAGGATCACCGGCGAAGGCGGGTTCCCCTCGATCGGTACCAGCGGGCCAGAAGTGCTGCGGTCTGGACGGGGAACTGCGGCCAGCAGACCCATGGTGTAGGGCATCTGCGGGGCACCAAACACCGCGTCGACCGTTCCGTGTTCCACTGGCTTGCCGGCGTACATGACCATGACGTCGTCGGCCATATTCGCCACGACCCCGAGGTCATGGGTGATCATGACGACGCCTGCTCCGGTCTCACGCTGTGCAAGCTTCAACACGTCGAGGACCTGGGCTTGGATAGTGACGTCCAACGCCGTCGTCGGCTCATCGGCGATGAGGACCTTCGGGTCATTGGCAATGGCGATGGCAATCATCACCCGCTGGCGCATACCTCCGGAAAACTGGTGAGGGTAGGCCTTCAAACGTGCTGCAGGATCGGAGATTCCCACCAGATCCAATAGTTCCATGGAGCGCTTCATGACCTGGTCGCGGTTGAGGTCCTGGTGAGTGTCCAAGGCTTCGGCGATTTGCTGGCCAATGGTGAAAACCGGGGTCAATGCCGACAGCGGGTCCTGGAAGATCATGCTCATTTCAAGGCCTCGCACCGATGACATCTCCCGGTCGTTCAGCCGCAGCAGTTCGCGTTCATCGAGTCGGACGGATCCGTCGACGACGGCTGAACTGGGGAGAAGTCCCATAATGGCCAGCGAGGCGGCCGACTTCCCGGAACCCGATTCACCGGCGATGGCCAGGGTGCGCCCGGGCAGTAGGTCGAAGGAGACTCCTCTGACGGCCCGCACCGGGCCAGCTTCACTGCCGTAGCTGACTGTCAGGTCCCTGACGGAAAGGACGGGTTCTGTTGACGATGCCCGCGTATCACCGAGTTCTGCGGGATGGGTCATGGTCATGCCTTGCCTCCGGATTCCGACGAGGGGTCCAGGGCGTCCCGCAGGCCATCCCCGATCTTGGTCATGCTGTAACACAGGGCGAGCAGTAGCAGCGCGGGCGTCAGGAACATCCATGGGGCGGTCATCAGCGTCGCCGACCCTGATTTGATCAATACGCCCAGGGAAGTATCCGGAGGGGTGATCCCGAAACCAATGAAGGACAGGCCCGTCTCCGCTTCAACGGCATAGACGACACCGAGCACGGTGTGGATGATCAGGATCGAGCCCAGGTTGGGGATCATATGACGCCAGAGAATAGTCAGCGGTTTCACCCCCATGTATCTGGCGGCTGCCACGTATTCACGGTCGCGGAGAGATTGGGCAATGGAACGAAGCACTCGTGCATAGCCGATCCATCCGAAGAGCATCAGCGCGAAGGTCAACCAGATCCAACCGCTCGTTCCCGTTGATTTGGACACCATGATGGCGAGCAAAAAGAACGTGGGCACGACCAAGAGCATGTCCAGGATCCAGGTCCCGATCGTCTCGGACCAGCCTTCGACGTAGGCGATGGCTGCCCCGACGAAGGCAGCGATGACGGTGATACCGATGGAGGCGATGAAACCGATCATGAGGGATCGCCCCAACCCGCGGGCCGACAGAACGAACAGGTCGCCACCGACGATGTCGGTACCCAACCAATGCTCGGCGCTCGGTGGTTGCTTGAGGTTCAAGAAATCTGGTTCGTCATAAGCCCACTCCGTCATGTACTTCGCGAAGATGGCGTAGAAGACCATCAGCAGGACGATGACGACGCCGATGACAGCTTGCTTATTGCGGCAGAAGCGACGCAGGATCAGCCGGTGCTTCGACGTGCGCTTAACGGTGATCCGGGTTTCGCTGTCTTGGTTGGAAAATTCAACGCTCGCATTAGTAGTCATGGGGCCCCTTAGGAGATCCGGATCCGGGGATCCAGGAAGGCAACGAATATGTCAGCGAGAAGGAGTCCCGCGCAGGTGGCCACGCCACCGAGGAATGCCACGGCAACGGAACCGTTAATGTCGTTCTTGGAGAGGCTTTCGATGAAATAAAGGCCGGCTCCGTGGATCGCGAAGATCTGCTCCACGAACAGTGCGCCCGTCACCGTCCCGGTGATCGAAAACGCAATGCCATAGGCGGTGGGAATCATGGACGTCCTCAGTGCGTGACGACGGATGGCGACATTCTGCGGGACCCCTTTGGCCCGGGCGGTCCGCACAAAATCGGCATTCATGGTGTCCAGCAGGTAGGTGCGTTGGGTGAGGTGGAACCCCACGTAGCCCACCAAGGTCAGCACCAGGGTGGGTAGGAAGAGGTGTTGCACGTAGCTGAAGAATGTGCCGTCCCCCAAGCCCGTCACAGCGAACCAGTGGAGATCGAATTTTTGTTGCAGGGTCAGATACGTCAAAACGACCAGCAGTGCCAGGACGAAGGACGGCATGACCAAGAAGACGGCACTAACCGAGTTGGTGACATGGTCAAAAGCCTTGTATTTGCGGATAGCCGCTCTGACGCCAATGGCAATGCCGATGATGATCGCCAACACCGTAGAGATGGTGACCAGTTGAACGCTAACCCAGGCCCGGTCCCAAATAATCCCGCTGACTGGCTCCCCCACAGGGCTGTAGCCCCAATTCCAGTGGAGGACGATATCGGTGAGCCAATTCCAATAGCGCTCGAAGATCGGCGTCTGATCGTTGATACCTGCATAGTCCAACGAGGAGTTGATCGATTCTGCCGGGGGCTGTGGTCGAAGAGCCAAGTAGTTGGAACGCGGGTCCAGGAACCAGGACGCTAGGAAGTAGACCCCGCTGGTTGCCAGGAACAACATGACTGTGTACGAAGCAAATCTTCGGGCGATGAATTTCAGCAAACGTGGTTCCTCTGGAGCTAGTGGGCCGTGGACCCCGGCGTCGACTCTGACGTCCGGAACGAAGCCCTTGACCTCAACCACCCTGCCAAGGATGGGTGATCCGTGTCACGCTCTCTGAAGCAACAATTTCATAACGGAGTCACGTGAACCTTACAAAGTAACTGAATACCCCATAACTGATTGAGTCCCACGAATGACTTATGTGTCACCATTGTAAATATTCGAGCACAGCCCCACTCTGACTTTGCAAGTTACCGAAAAGTCCTAGTCGAAAACAGGTGGACCGCCCACGGGTAGCTTCCTTCTGCCCACGAAAGAACCCCCCGGACCCGCCCAGGAAGAGGACAAGGAACCAAGGGGTTCTCCACGGCGTCGACTCAGGAACGCGGGACGGCTCCTGGGATCGGCGGGACCACTGGGGGCAGCCCTCGGTCCGGTGTCATCCGGCGATTCTCCTGCGCATCCTGCTCATCGAGCGGGACGGTGAACGGCTGGATATCACCCTCACAGACGGTGCCCTGTGCCGGCAGTTTCCCCTTCAAGAGGTAGGCGTCCACGGCGCCCGTCGCGCAGTCCGACGTCCCGTAGGCCGTGTGGCCCCAGTTGGTGCTGGAGAGCAGGCGACTCTTGGGCAGCAATGAAGCGGCGTTGACTGCCCCGTCGTAGTTGGTTGCGGGATCCCAGTAGTTGCCCACGACGAGCACCGGGTTGGCCGTGTCATGATCGAAGGTCCCGCGATAGGAGTCTTCGTCCCGAGCGGTCCACGTCGAGCCCGCACACGGCGCTGATGACCACGTCCACAACGGCCCGAAGTCCGGAGCCAGAATCTGGGCATAGTCCGCGTAATTGGTCCAGTTCCCGGCCCGGTACGGGTTCGTCCCATCGGTGCACAGCACGGATTGGAACGCCTCCGGAGCATTGCTATAGGGGAAGGCCCAACCGGCTGACTTGCCGATGCGTTGTTTCGCCTTTGCTTCCGCGCCCGCTGCCTGATCCTCCTCGGTGATTCGCGCAGCCAGATCCTTGCGGGCTTGGCTCTGGCGCCTGGCCAGTGCACTGCCTTGCGCAGCAGGTTCGGCCATCAGCGCGGATACCTGGGCAAGTAATCCATCCACGGTTGCCCCGGCATCGGGTGCATATAAGGAATTCAGCATCAATGACGTCAACATCGCATAGCTGAGCTCGAAGGTTTCACCTTCGGCACTGACGACCAGTGGCTCCTTCTTCAACGACGCCACGATGGCCTGATAGGCCTTGGCCGGTTCTCCATCGGCGGACAACTGGCAATAGTCTTCGCCGGCAGCTTTGCACCGTTCGAGGATTTCCTTCAATGCCTTGGCTGCACCCTGGCCGGATTTGATGCGTTGGGTCTGCGGGAGCGCCTTGTTCCACTTCGTACCGGCCCAGCCTTCCGGGTCCAGCACACCGTCGATGACCACCGCACGAACCCGGTCGGGGAACATGTTGGCGTAGACATTGCCCAGGTAGCTGCCATAGGAGAAGCCCAGGAAGCTGAGCTGTTCATCCCCGACCATGCGCCGAAGCAGATCCATATCCCGGGCCACCTCGGCAGTGGACATGGATTCAGAAAGCGGGGTTCCCGTGCTCGCGCAGGCTTGGCCGAACGCCTCAGAGGAACTGATGTAGGCCTTCTTTTCGGACTTGGTGAACGGGAAGGCGACATTGAAGCCCTGCAAGGCATCGGACTGCTGACCCATATTTTCCCAACAGGCCACGTTGTCACTGAAATTGGTTCCGCGGGGGTCGAACCCCACGACGTCGAAACGTTGGCGGAGTTCGGGACTGAGGAAGAAATCCGCCGAAGCAGCCATCTGCACGCCGGAGCCGCCCGGTCCTCCGGGATTGAGGAACAAGGTTCCCAACTTTTCGGCCTTGCTACCGGTGGCTTTCAGCCTCAATGCGGCGACGTCGGTCGTCTGCCCCTTGGGCTTGTCGTAATCCAATGGCATCGGAATATTCGCACAATCGGCACCTTTGGCGATGTCGGTGCAGTCGAACCAGTCGGCCTGAGGTGTGGCCACACGGTCGACTTTCTGGGCCTCCGTCTTCTGTGATGGGGCCTGCGGGAGAGCCGCCGTTGAGGTCGGGAGCGGGGTCACCGCCGTCGCGGCGCCAGCGGACGCCGGGGCGACGAGCAGAGTTGCGGCAGCCAGGAAAGCGCAAGGGCCGGCCCAGCGACGGGCGGTCACTGGGCACATCCCGTTGGCAGTTGACGGTTCGGAGCAATCGGCGGTGCCTTGTATTTATTTTCCATGCAGTCAGGCTATGGACAACATCAACAAGGGGGCAAGACAAGTCAGAAATCTTTACACTTAATCTGTGATGACAATTCGTTGACATCGTTCCGCGGAAAATACCTCTCCGTTCTCGCTGCACGCACTATCAATCCTTCCGGCCCTCGCATGGAAGCGCGCGGAGTAGGGCGCACGATAGTCATTGCTCTTCGGAGCTCGTCGCCTTTCTCGGTGGAGAGTCGGGCAGCACGCTGGGCGAGGACGATAGATTGGGCCCATGAGCTACCGCATCCGCCAAGCCATCCCCGAAGATGCCGATGCCTTGGTGGACATGCACGCCGCTGCTCTCGAAGAGAGCTACCGGAGCCTCATGCCCCAGATCGTTTTCCACACCGTCGGCGTCGAGCGGAACGAGCGCATTCAACGGCGCCGCTCCTTCCTCAACGGTACAGATCCCCACTTCCTTGCCCACGATGGAGCCGGTTCCGTCGTCGGGTTCGCCGAATCGGGCCCCGGACGCGACGAGCAAAAACCCTGCACGGTGGAGCTATATCGCATCTACACGCTGGCACGGACCCATGGAAGCGGGCTCGGCTCCGACTTGATTGAGGCCTGTATTTCAGATGCTGCTGCGTACTTATGGGTCTTGGAACAGAACCCGCGCGCCCAGGCGTTCTACGCCAAGCACGGCTTTCGTCCGGACGGGACCCGGAAGCGGCTGCCCGCCGCATTCAACGAGCTGCCAGAAATCCGCATGGTCCGTCCCGCGGGATTTGCCCCGCGCGCCAGCCAACAGTCCAGCTGACCCCTTCCAACAACAGGAACCAGCCCCCTCGGGTCTATCTACGGTGATGATCCGCGACCTACCCGTCTAACGCTCAGTGAGATCCGCGACGATGAGTAGCGTTTTTCCGGGAGTCGTTTTGTCCGCGGCAAATGCCTCGGCGGCCCGCACCAACGGGAGGGTCGTTCCGATCCGCAGGATCACGTGGCCCGCGTCCACGGCGGCGACGAACTGCTCGAGCACCTCGGTCACCGGAACGCTGATCTGGGTCTCAGCGGAAATCCCTGCGGCTGCCGCGACAGCTTCATCATGCTGAGTCGATAGTGAGACCATCGTCCCGCCCGGACGTAGAAGACCGTAGTACGGTGCCGGGTCCAGGCCTGGGGAGGCATCCAGGATGACATCGACGGCGGAGAGACCCTCCCGCCATGATGAGTCGGCATAGTCGTAGACTTCCGAAGCCCCCAGCGCGAGCACATCTTCATGATCTGCGGCACCGGCCGTAGCGATCACCTTGGCACCGATGGCCTGCGCCAGCTGGACGCCCAGGCTACCGATGGCACCCCCTCCCCCGAGTACCAGCACCGTCATTCCTGGAATGATTCGCAGTGATTCGATGGCTTGCAGGGCACTGGCTCCGACCAGTGGCAGCGTTGCAGCTTCAACTAGCGGCAAGGTCTTCGGGGCGTGGGCTGCGAATACTGCAGGACCCACGGCGTATTCGGCGAAGGTACCGGAACCGCCCAGCGCCACCCCGGCCTGCCCGATGACCAGGTCGCCGACTGAGAAACTCTCCACACCGGGACCGACCTTTTCCACGATCCCCGAATAGTCCGTACCCAAGGTGATGGGGAAGTCCAGCGGCATCGCCTCGGCCATGTACCCCAGCGCAATGCCGGTATCGACCGGGTTAATGCTCGCGGCGGCCACCCGGATGAGGAGTTGCCCCTCGCCGACCTGGCTCGGGCCGCCGGAATCGGCGACAATCACCTGGTCGGTGGGCCCGTACTTCTGGATCTGGATAGCGGTCATGCTCGGCTCCCGGAGTGGTTTTGGCCGACGGTCATCACCGACCATCGACGTGGTTGCTCCACCCTGCCACGATCGGCCCACGCCCACCAGCCGTGACCTGCTCGGACTCCTTCGGATTCGAGAAAACTGACGTCGCATATGCCGTTTCTGACGTCTGAGGAGCGGCCGACAGCCCGGCGGCGTCTTGAAATAAACCCGACGGCGAGGACACTGTAGGGATCAGACCGATGAGGAAAGGCTGACCCTGACATGTTGCTCGATGGCATCAACCACGTAGCGCTCATCTCCAAGGACGTCGAACGCCTGGGACGCTTCTACGAAACCGTTTTCGACGCCAAGGTAGGCGAAACCCGGGACCATGGACCGGGCGAAACGATGACCAATATTCGCATCGGACCGGCCACTGAATTGAACGTATTCGTCATCGAGGGCAATGCCGAGGCCGAACGACAAACCCCCATGTGGGGGCGTGGGCGCCTTGACCATGTTGGTCTGGCAGCAGTTTCGGCCGAGGCCTTCGAAACTATCCGCCTGCGACTCGTGCAGGCGGGGGCCAGCGACGGAACCGTCAATGACTTCGGTACGCAATACAGCATGTTCTTCCGGGATCCCGACGGGCTAGAAGGGGAAGTCCTGATGCTTAAGAGTCCGTAGCCCTTCCTCGGACACCGGCGGTCACGGGATACCCCGAGGGCCGGTGTAGCAGGTCGCGTAGCAGGTCGCAGGGAGACTCGGTGAAGAATCTCCGCTGCGATGAATGACGTTCGCCAACCGTTTCAAACCTCATCGCACCGGTATTCTCGTGGCAGCTGCAGGGTCCTGAAACCGTCACTTCCTTGGAAGGTGGCAGCCCTGTCTTCCACCGGCCGCTCCAAAGGTAACGAGAACATGACCATTTTCAGCCGTCCCCAGCCAGGGACCCTGCCCATCACGCTCAAGCTCCTCGCTGCCATCCTGATCCCTTCCGCCCTCGTGAGCGTGCTGGCGGGTACGTCAGCCAGCATGGGTTTCGGCATGGCCGTAGGTTTGGGCATGGCTGTCACACCTGTGAGCCGGCCACGCCAGATCGCTGCCTTGATCGTCGTGGGTGCCGTTTTGGGTGCCTTGGCGTCCTGGGCCGGGGCAACACCATGGGCGATAGCGGCTCTCATGTTCTTCTCTGCAGTGCTCTTCGCCATCGCCAACCAGCGCTCCGCGGGGCTGCTGTCCCTCGCTCCGATCATGGTGATCCTCTTTGGCCCTGGCCCCATCGACTTGAGCTGGTGGTCCGCGGCTCTGTGGATTCTTGGTGGCGGGCTGGTCGGCTTCTTCATCACCCGCCTCCTGAAGTTCCAGGCGCCTACCCTCCCCGTAGATCGGCGCAGCGCCTGGGAACATGGGTTGGCTGTCGGCATCCTCTGTGCCGGGGTCATGTTCTGGAGCCTGACCTATCACGTGCCGCACGGCTATTGGATCGCCGTGACCGTGCTGATGGCGCTGCGTCCTCTGGCCGACCAGCGGCGGGAAACACTCAACGGCCGGCTGATCGGCACTTTCCTGGGGGCGATCATTGCCTTGTTGGCCGTCCTGTTCCTCCCGCTGTGGGCTGCAGTGGTCGTCGCGGTGCTATGCCTCTTTACCCTGGTTTGGTACACGATGGGCGGTGCTTACCTGATGCAAGCCCTGTCGTTGACACCTATGCTTTTGATCTTCGCTTCCCTCGGTGACGTCGACCGTGGATTCGAGCTGACCATCGAGCGGGTAGTTTTCACGGTCGTGGGAATCGCCGCGGCCGTCCTGGTCGCCCTCCTTTTGCGCCGGTGGGCCTCCCGCCGAGAGGCAGTTTCCGACTAGGCTCACCCCACCTTGGGCACCGTTCTCCCGACCTTGGCGAAGGCTGTTCCTCCAGCACCTCTTGAGGGGTCGTGGCTAGCCTTCCGCGCAGGGCGAACGATACGAGCACGCCCACTCCGCCACAGGTCATTGCCCACCCGAACGTCTGTTGAAATCCTGCCGCGAGCGCTAGCAGAAGAAGCGCCCCGTCTTGTTGGGGGCTCCCCGCAGCAGTCCCCCACACGCCGTCGCGGCGCGGCTCTGGTGGCAGCACTCCTCGACGGCACGTGGGCAGAGCTCCGCGACACGGGATACGACCGCTTGACGATAGATTCTGGGGCCGAGCGCGCCCCGACGAGCCGGACCGTTGTCTATCGGCGGCGCCCCGGGAACGCCGAATCCATCCATGCTGCGCTAGCCCATGCTGGCGCACGCCGCAAGGTCTCGGTGCACCATACAGGAACGCTGGGCGGGTGCTAGGCCGAGACCGGAACAAGGATCGACGAATTGCATGATGCTTTCCTCTCGGGACGCTGCATCACTATGCAACAGATCTTGGGTCATGCCGTGGCTCGCGATGAAGTCGATCCCGATGAAGTCGCTGAATCCAGCGTTGACGAGATCTTCCTTCCCCTCGTGCTGAGGAAATAACCTGACGGCTTTCTCTGAGACCGCATGCACTCGAACGTTTCCCCTACCCGCTTCTGTCCCTGGAATGCCCGAGATCAGAAGGGAATGTCCTCCGTGCCTTGCCGCGGTCCGGTTGAGGTGCTCTGCCACGGGTCTGCCGCTTCTTCGCGGATGAGGTTGCGCGGTTCGCAGGCACCAGCTTCGCGGTCCAGCCGCCGACGGCGAGCGCCCCGGGCGTTACTGGTTTTGGCATAGCGACCGAATTCAGGGTTTTCGCAGGAGGAGTCCGGAACCTCATTGACCTTGCCCCAGGTCACGTACTTCGTGGACGACTCCGGGATGTCTGCTGCCTCCGGCTCGTTACGCACGCGGTGCTCTCTTGTGCCGGAGGCCCACGGGGCGGCCGGAGCCGTTTCCTGTCGTGTACCGAACAGGCTGGTGGCCACGACCGTGCCGTGGGTCCCCTCCTCAAACTCGAGCAACCCCCAGGACTTGAGTCGGTGGCAACGTCGGCACCTAAGATACAGATTGCCCAGATCCGTGCCGCCGCCCTTCTGCCACTCCCGATCATGGTCCACATCGCAGTCCTCCACCCGGCCCGGGCACCCCGGGGTGCAACAGCCTCCGTCCCGGAAGCGCAGGGCCGCCCGTTGGGCGGCGCTGGGCCGGTATTTGCTTTGTCCGAACTTCACGATGGCCCCGGTCATCGGATCGGTAACGACCCGCCACCAGGTTTTCGCCGCAGCCATGAAACGTGCCGCAGTCTCCTGATCCACTGCTCCGCCACCGAGCACTGCGGGCACTTCGGCCCCGGGCGGTAGTTCGGCTGTACCGACCTGGATGGGGTTGCTTTCGGTTTCGGCGGTGGGGCCACCCGGCAGACCGGGAAGCATCGTGGCCGGGATCGTGACGAAGACTTCGGGCTGGATCGAGGCCAGACCCTTCCCGGTCGGGCCCTCGAGCAGCAGGTCCATGAACACATCGGCACGCAACTGCTCCACGGTCCGCTGCTCGACCGGGTCATTGCTGGCCTCCGGAGTTGTGCCGTGGATTTCTTCGGGATGCAGCAGATCGGCAGCAGAGGCCGGATCGGCTTTCAGCACCCTGGCCATGGCATCGATCCTCGAGAAGATGGCGTGGCAGCCGGCCGTGGGAAGGAAGGCGGAGAACCAGGACATCCCGTCAGCGTCTTCATCGAACATGATCCGCCGGTCCCGCATGGCAGTGCGCGAGCGCTTGGTATAGGAGAGCCCGTAGTACTTCTCCAGCAACTGCCGGCCCCGGGTGCGCAATTGTGCCGGCGACTTCCCCGGAGCGGTGGCCAACATGTCGGCACCGAAATCCCGCCGCGCGGCCCGAGCCAGCTCTTCGAGCCGGGCCTTCTCCCGTTCCCATTCCTCACGGGTGGCCTGATCTGCTTCCGGGGGCAATGCCGGGAGCGTTTCAGGAACGATGTACTTCAGCTGTTCGAGGATCTTCTGGACATGTCCGCTCCCCAGACGTCCCGAGGCCAGGGAGTCGATGACTTCAGGGGTTTGCCGGACCAAGGTTTCCGCTTGGTCAAGAATGCGCTGCCCTTGTCCGGGCGAGATTCCGCAGACCAGTGCGACTTCCAGCGCGGCGCTTTCCGTGGCGGCCTGTTCGGCCATCCGACCGGTGCGCAATGAAATCCCCATCCCCGGTTCCCCAGCTAAGTCATCCAGCAGGGACGGCACCGCTCGGTGTGCTTCGGTATGAAGCATGGCGGCGGCCTTGAACTTCTCGGCCTCTGCAAAACGGGCCAAGGCTTCGGCGGCTCTCAACCGGGTGGAACCGTCCACGGCGAGGCCGGTGGACCGGGCGATATCCCACCCGTCGACCACCACCGCGCTCGTGTTGTGTTCCATGCCTCCACTCTGTCAGGGGTCGGGATTCCGATCGAGGGTGCCCCTACGTGCTGGGGATAAGGTGCCAGCTGGCCGACCTGTGAGGGGTTCGTGAGTGGAATACTGCCGCGATCCGAAGCCAACCGGCTTCCGTTTGACGCCCTTCAGGAGAGGATGTCCTTGGTGCTCAGCCGCCCATAGGCCAGGGCACCGAAGACCAGCACGTAGCCGCCCTGCAATACGGCGTTCTGGCCGAAGGACCCCCATAAAATGGGCTCACGCAGCAGATCGGCAAACCCGAACCACTCATGGGTGAACAACCAGGGGTGCAGCCAGTCCAATTGGGGCAGCTGGCCCAGGATCTGGGCAGCAACCGAGAGCACCGCGGTGGCCGCCATCGCCCCCACCGGAACATCCGTCAGCGTGGAGATGAACAGACCCACCGCTGCCAGCCCACAAAGGGACAAGGCAACATAACCGGCGATCAGCACAATCCGCAGGACCGCGGCGCCCAGGGCAAGGGTGTCCCCGGACAGCAAAGTCACCGGCCCCACCGGGAACAGTGCCGCGCCGATGAGCAGTCCACAGCCGGCCACCGTCAATGCCGCGGCCAGGCAGAAAACCAGTGCCCCGATGTACTTCACCAACAGCAGGTGGGCCCGTGAAGCGGGGGCAATGAGCAAATAGCGCAGCGTTCCGTGCCCTGCTTCTCCGGCAATGGTGTCTCCCGAGACCACGGCAACGGTCAGCGGCAGGAACAACGGGATGCACATGAACATCCCCACGATCGCCACGAATAATCCGTTGCCGGCCACCTGGTCCAGGAACTGCGGGCCATGGCCCGCTGGAACCTCCGAGGAGGTGAGCCGGACGGCGACGGCGATCAGGACCGGAACGGCTCCCAACGCCGCAAGCATCGCCCACGTACGCCTGCGTCGAAACACCATCCCCAGCTCTGAAAGCAGCAACGCATTATTGGGCAAGATCGAACCCCTCCCCCGTCAAGGCCACGAACCGTTCCTCCAGGCTGGGCCGCTCAATGGCGAAACCGCGCACCCGCACCCCGGCGGCCACCAGTGCTGCAACAATCTCCTCGGCGGTGGCAGCCCCCTCGGGGACGGCCACCCGCACGACGGCGGTGCCTGCCTCGGTACCGATCTCCGTCGCCGAAGCGGTTGCTTCCCTGGTTTCCAGATCACCGAGCCCCAGCCGGGCCAATACTGCGCGAGCTGCGTACTCATCGGGGGTTCCAAGGACCGCATAGGCGTTACCGTCCGAGCGCAACTCCTCCAAGGTGCCGTGAGCCACCCGGTGGCCGGCGCTCATCACCGCTGCATGCGTGCACATTTGCTCGATCTCGCTGAGCAGGTGGCTGGAAATGAAGACCGTGGTCCCGGCTCCGGCCATCGACGCGATGAGGTGACGGACTTCGCGGGTCCCCTGCGGGTCCAAGCCGTTGGTGGGTTCGTCCAGGACGAGTAGCTCGTGGTCGGTGGCCAGGGCATTGGCGATCCCGAGTCGCTGCTTCATCCCCAACGAGTAGGCGTGCACGGCGAGCCCGGAGGCCTGGGACAGCCCGACGGTTTCCAGGGCGCGATCCACCCGTCGTCGCCGGTCCCTGGCATCGGCCCGGGGGTTGGCGGCGTCCAGGCGCAGCAGGTTCGCCCGGCCGGATAGGAAAGGGTAGAAGGCCGGGCCTTCCACGAGGGCACCGACCCGCGGCAGCACGTCCTTCGACGCGGTGGGCATGGGTCGGCCGAGCACGTTGATGGTTCCGCTGCTGGGATTCGCGAGCCCGAGCAGCATCCGGATGGTGGTGGTCTTCCCCGACCCGTTGGGCCCCAGAAAGCCGAAGACCGAGCCGTGTGGGACGGCCAGATCCAGGTTGTCCACCGCGTGCCGGCGACCGAAGGATTTGCTCAGCCGACTGGTCTCGATGGCCAGTTCGCCGGTGTTGGCCGTGGCGGCGACTGCGTTGGCGCGGCTTGCCGTGGCGGCGACTGCGTTGGCGCGGCTTGCCGTGGCGGCTGCGTCGGTCACCGGGCCTCGGCCTGGGCCACCGCCTGCAGCCGGGAGAGCTGCACGGCGCCGAGGACGACGCGGCCGTCATCGGTGATGAGGGCGTTGACCAGCGAGGTGTGGAGCAGCTTCCCGCCGTCGACTTCGGTGGCCAGGGCGTTGAGCATGGCGGAGTCCTTCAGCTCTGCGGGGACCTCGTCGGCGGGAATGATGGCGACCGTATCCCAGCCTTCGCCGTCGGTCACGTCCTGCGCGCCGTCGCTGGGCCAGTGTCGGTCACCGCGTGGGGCATCCGAGGGCGCCGGCCGTTCATGCTGCGTGCCGAAGGTGTGCCGAGGCCAGTTCGTTGACTTGTCGCCGGGTTGGGGAAGCTTCTTCTCGGTCACGGTGGCGTTGGCCGGCGGGGTGAAGTCGAAGCGTGCTGCGTCGGGGGCCTTCGGAGTGAAGGAGGTGAAGGCCACGTTGATGGCCGGGGCGTCCTGGTCGACGGCGGCCACGGTGACCGCCAGTGGGACGCCCGTTTCGGCGTCAATGCCGATGGTCACCTCGTCCACGAGCGTTTTCTCGGATTTCGGGTCCAGCACCAGGTTGTAAACGGCCCGCCCGGCGACGGTCGAGCCCTCCTTCACGGAAACCTGGGTCGAGGCTTCGGCCGCCGACAGGAAGGTCTCGGCCAGCTCCGCCGGCGTGCGGGTCGCGACATCGCCCGACTCCGCGGCACCTGACTTCCCTGCGCCATGGACTTCATGGGCGGCGGAAGGCTGCTGCGGCAGGGTCATGTGCACGGCCTTCTTCTCCGCCGAATCATAGGTCCACAGGCTGGTGCCGTTGAGGATGACGTCTTGTTCTTCCATATCCCCCAGGACCTGCAGCCGGGCCTGATCGGCGCCATCGACGTAGATCCGTGCCTGGTGGGTGCCGGAGACCAGGTTCAGCAACTGCGCCAGTTGCGCATCGCTGGAGCCACCCGAGTCGCGTGCACCTGCCGGGCCCGAAGCCGGGGCGGAGGTCGAGGCGCCCGGCTTTCCTCCGCTGTCAGACTTCCCTTCGTCACCCGATGTGGAGGGGGCCGGAGGACCGAAGGAGGCGGGGGCGCCGGCGTCGGGCAGTGCCGGAAGACCCAGCCGGGTGGAGGTGCCGAACTGGCCGGAATACGCTTCGAGGTGGGATGAGGCCATCAGTTCGATGACTTGTTCGGGCGTTTTGGTGTCCAGCTCGGGGGCAGCAGAAGCTGACACGTTGGCGCCGACGGCCACGGCGGCAATCACTGCCGGGATGGCTACGGCCGGCATCCATTTCTTGATGGCTGGTTTCATGTCACTTTCCCGATCGGCACTAACCCCTGCCCCTACGGTACGCCGGGAACCGGAGCAGGGCGAGGGAAAGCGGGGCCACGGCTCAACGGGGCCCGGAACCCACCGGCTCGTTGCGCGTCGCAGGCCGCTGCCCGATCGCCGGTCGTCCGGCCACGGCAATGACCGCCGCTCCGAACACCAGCGCCAGTCCCGCCATGATCCACAGCCCGGCATCCCAGGAACCGGTGGACAGGCGCAGCGAGCCCACGACGGCGGAACCCACGGCGGCCAACACGAAGCCGATGCCCTGGGCCAGCGCCGACAGGGTTCCTGCGGCGGCGGGGCTGGCTGCCTTGGCGACCAGCAGGGACATGGCCACCCCGAAGGCACCGCTTTGCAGCAGTCCCAGGACGGAGACCAGCGCGAAGGCCTGCCCGGGGACGACGACGGTCAGCCACAGCACGCCGCCGGCGATACCGACACCGATGACGACGGCGGTGACCCGCAGCATGATCGGACGGACCACCAGCATCGGGGTGACCAGGGTGGAAATGAAGCCCACGACGCTGAACCAGGCCAGCAGGTTCGCCGCGGTTCCCGCGTCGGTTCCTGCTTCACCCAGCACCGTGGGCAACCAGCCGGCCACGAAGAAGTACAGGACGGCCTGGAGTCCGAAGACCACCACGATCAGGGCGGTGGTCCAGCGCTGTCCGGGGGCCCGGGGCACCACGCCGTAACCCGTGGATGACCTGCCCGTCCACGCCTCGGAGTCCTCGACGGCCCCGTGCGCTGCGGCGCGGCGGGCCAGGTAGAGCACGATGCAGGCCAGGGCAGCCAGCAGGGCCCAGACACCCAGGGCGACGGCGGCGGAAACCGCGTCGGAAAGTTGCCGGGTCAGGGCCGCGCCGAGGGCCGCCCCCACGGCGAACATGGTGGTGGCCACCCCGATGGCCCGGGGCGTCGCCTGGAGCTGTTTGAGGTATTGCGGCATCAGTACCGAGCCACCCATGATCGCCGCACCGGCCACCAGGGTGCCGGGGAGCAGCAGCACCGGGACGAGCACACGGAGCAGCAGGGCCAGGGCGAGCACCCCCATGGAAAGTAGCAAGGCACCGTTGACCCCGAACCTGCGGGCCAGCCGGGGCACCAGCGGGGCGCTGAGCCCGAAGGCGGCGACCGGCAGGGAGGACAGGACGACGATCCCGGTATCGGAGACCCCCAGCTGGGCCGGCAGCTGGTCCAGGACCGAGGCGACCGAGGTGATGGCCGGACGCAGATTCAGCCCCACAGCTGCCGCGGCGAACAGGCCCAGCAGGCGGGCGGCCCGCATGGAAGGCGGCGAAGGCGGCGGCGTGTCAGCTGACATGGAGTCCATCGGCGACGACCCGCCCGTCGTGCACCACGGTGCGGTCGGCCTCACGGTCCATGATGGCGCTGGTCACCGTCTCCCCCGGGCAGAGCAGCAGATCCGCGCGATCGCCCACCTCAAGTCCTGGCCGGTCGGCGACGCCGGTGAGACGCGGGACGTTGCGGTCCATGATCGAGGCACCGCCGATGGTGGCGATGGCGGCGCAGTGGGCGATGTCCTCGTCGCGGCGCAGTTGGTGGGTGAAGGCCAGTTGCCAGGTCCGATCCAGCAGGTCGGCGTTCCCGTAGGGGCTCCAGTAGTCACGTTGGCCGTCCTGGCCGAGCCCGACCCGAATCCCTGCCGCGCTCATGGCTGCGAGGTTGAACTGCGGGGCGGTCCGCGCCGGGGCGATCGTGGTCCAGGAGATATCCAGTTCGGCCATCTGCTCCATCATCGCCGCGGTCACCGCTTCGGAGACGGCACCGAGCTCGTAGGCATGGGAGAGCGTGACCCGCCCCTGCATGCCCAGGGCGCGGACCCGTTCACAGACCAGCTCGGCGCTGAAGACGGCCAGCTGGCCGGGTTCGTGGAGGTGGATGTCGATATCGACGTCGTACTTTTGTGCCAGGTCGAAGACCACGTCCAGATGCTTCACCGGATCCCGGTCCAGTTGGCAGGGGTCGATCCCACCCATCACGGTGGCCCCGAGCTTTAACGACTCCTCCAGCAGGTCAATGGTCCCGGGCTCAATGAGCAGACCGGCCTGCGGGAAGGCCATGATCTGCACCTCGGCGGCGTGGGCGTACTTTTCCCGGGCGGCGAGCACCGCCTCGAACTTCTCCAGTCCGGCGTCCACATCGATTTGGGCGAAGCTACGCACCCGGGTGGTGCCGTAGGCGATCATCCGTTCCAGGGTTCCGGCGACCCGTTCGGGCAGCGGGACCTCGGCGTGACGCCAGTTCTTCCGATCGTTCATCATCATGGCCCACACCCCGGCACCGCCGGTGTGTTCGCGGAAGGGCAGCCCGATCCGGGTGGAGTCCAGGTGGACGTGGACGTCGGAGAAGGACGGCAGGAGCAGGCGTCCCCGCCCGTCGAGCTCTTCGGCTCCGGTGGCCTGTGCTTCGGGCGCGGAGCCGACGGGCCTGCCGTGGGCTCCTGCGTGGGGCCGGATCGCTACGATCCGGTCGCCTTCGAGTTCCACGTCGGCGGCTTCCCCGCCCCATGGCCTGACATTGCGGATCAGCATCGCCGAAACCCCTCTCTTTTCCGTATCCCAAAAGTATCATTCCAAAATTGGACCTGGGGAGAAAGGGGTGGGGTCCTGCGTTCGGGCCGGACGGGTGGCGGTTAGCCCTCCTCGGGCAGCGGACCATCCACCGGCGCTTGGGCGGCAACAATGGCCGGCAAGAGCCCGGGGAAGCGCTCTTCCAGGCAGGCTGCGCGCAACGAGTTCAGGATGGCGGTGCCCTGGTAGCGCTGCTCGATGACTCCCGCTTGCCGCAGTACGCGGAAGTGGTGGGTGGAGGTGGAGCGGCTGACCGGCAGGTTGAAACCGATGCAGGCCTGGTCTTGATGCCCGCGGGCGAGCTGCACCACGATGCGCCGGCGGATCGGATCGGCCAGGGCAGCCAAGACGGCGTCCAAGTTCAGCTCGACGGTTTCGGGGTGCTCCAGGGTGCGGGGGGAACTCATCAACCCATCCTCCAGTGCAGGGGCTCATTCGCTAATACGAGAACCATCGTACTACGCTAGTCGTCGTACTTCATTCCAGACCCTTGAGGAGGAAGTCATGCGTATTTTCCAGATCGGCGCCGCAGGAGGCGTCGGCCGTCCACTCGCCCAGCTGCTCACCGCCCGCGGCGAGGACGTGACCGGAATGCACCGCAAACCCGAACAGGCAGAAGCCATCACCGCCACGAACGCCACAGCAGTCCCCGGTGATCTCGTCCAGGACACCGTGGCCGACCTGGCCGCAAAGATGTCTGGGCACGACGCCGTCGTCTTCTCCGCGGGAGCCCACGGCGCCGGGACCGAACAGACCACCCTGATTGACGGCAACGGGCTGAAGAAGGCCGCCGAAGCCGCCGAACAGGCAGGGGTCAGCCGTTTCGTCCTCGTCTCGGTCTTCCCCGAAGCCGGCC
The DNA here is from genome assembly GCF_002332245.1 of Glutamicibacter sp. BW78. NCBI lineage: Bacteria > Bacillati > Actinomycetota > Actinomycetes > Micrococcales > Micrococcaceae > Glutamicibacter > Glutamicibacter sp. BW78. The sequence continues at coordinate 233,044 of NZ_NRGU01000038.1, read as the reverse complement.
GTGGACCGGATTCCCCCGAAGCCTTCGAGCATTACATGCGCATCAAGAAGGATGCCGACGTGCATGTGGCAGCCACCGGGCTGGAGTGGCTGATCGTGCGCCCCGGCACCCTGGTCGATACCGCTGGAAACGGCAGGGTCACCGCCGGGCCGGCGATCCCCTATGGCACCATCCCCCGCACCGACGTCGCAGCCTTCATCGATGCCGCACTGGCCAAACCCGCGTTGAACCGCGTCATCGTCGAACTGACCGGTGGCAACACCCCGGTGACGGAAGCCGTCGCCGCCCTGACTTCCACCCCCTGATTCCCCTACCCTTCGCCGCATCCCCTGCGGCACCTAGCAAAGGACACCATGCTCACCGTTAACGCCTACGCCGCCCCCGCAGCGAACGAACCCCTGATTCCCACCACCCTTCAACGCCGCGACGTCGGGGTGAACGACGTACTCATCGACATCAAATATGCCGGCATCTGCCACTCCGATATCCACACCGTCCAGGGCGACTGGGGCGATCAGCACTACCCGCTGACCCCGGGCCACGAAATCGTGGGCTATGTCTCCGAGGTCGGCTCCGAGGTCACCAACCACCAGGTGGGCGATCAGGTCGGGGTCGGCTGCCTGGTCAACTCCTGCCGCGACTGCGAAAACTGCCGGAAGGGCGAGGAGCAGTTCTGCACGGGCGGCAACGTGGGCACCTATGGCGCCGTGGACCGCGATGGAAGCATCACCCAGGGCGGCTACTCCACGGCCGTCGTCGTCGATGCCGACTTCGTGCTGCGTATCCCCGAGGCCCTCGACTTCGCTGCCGCCGCTCCCCTGCTCTGCGCCGGCATCACCACCTACTCACCGCTGCGGCACTGGAACGTGGGACCCGGCTCCCGCGTGGCCGTCGTCGGAATGGGCGGCCTGGGCCATGTGGGCGTGCAGATCGCCCACGCCCTGGGCGCCGAGGTCACCGTGCTCTCGCAGACCCTCTCCAAGCAGGAGGACGGGAAGCGTTTCGGTGCCGACCACTACTACGCCACCTCCGACCCGGAAACGTTCACCCAGCTCGCCGGCTCCTTCGACTTCATCCTGAATACGGTCAGTGCCGAAATCGAGCTCGATGCGTACCTGTCGCTGCTGGCTCTGGACGGGACGATGACCAACGTTGGCGCTCCCCCGGTCCCGCTCTCGCTGAACGTGTTCGCGCTCATCGGCGCCCGCCGCTCCTTCGCCGGTTCACTGATCGGGGGCATCCGCGAAACCCAGGAAATGCTGGACTTCTGTGCCGAACATGGTGTCGAGGCCGCCACCGAACTGATCGGCGCCGAGCAGATCAACGAGGCCTACGAGCGGGTGCAGTCCTCAAAGGTCCGCTACCGCGCCGTCATCGACACCTCCACGCTGGACTAGGACGACACCATGCAGAAGCAGCTCATCGCCATCGTCGGGGCCGGATCGGGCGTCAGTGCCGGTGTCGCCCGGAAGTTCGGGGCCGAGGGATTCACCGTCGTCCTGATGGCCCGTCGAGCCGAGGCGCTGGACGAGCGGGTGGCCGAGCTGAAGGCCTCCGGCATCCAGGCCCATCCCCTGGTGGCCGACGTGACGGATCCGGTCTCGCTGGCCGCTGCCTTCGCCACCGTGGAGGCCGAGTTCGGCACCCCCGATGTCCTGCATTACAACGCCGGGGCCATCACCATCGGCACGCCGTTGGAGGTGTCGGCCGCCGAGGTGGCCGGGGACTTCGCGGTCAACGTCCTCGGTGCGCTGGAATGCGCCCACCTGGTGGCACCGGCCATGAGGGAACGCGGTTCGGGGACCTTGCTGTTCACGGGAGGGATGCTCGGGGTGAACCCGGTGGCCTCGAGGGTCTCGGCGGCCATCGGCAAGGCAGGACTGCGGAATCTGGTGTTCACCCTGGCCGATGAGCTCGCCGCGGACGGCATCACCGTCGGTACCGTCACCATCGGCGGTGTGGTGCAGGCGGGGACGTTCTTCGACCCCGATGCCATTGCCGGTTCCTTCTGGGACCTACATACCGGGGCGGAAACCGGCGAAGTACAGTTCGTCGAGTCCTGAGCGGCCCGGCGCGCTCAGGAGCCGTCCCGGGCCGCGTCGAGCAGGCGTCCCAGCGCGCTGACCTGGAGGTGCGCGAGGAGGTCGGCGGCCTGCTCGTGCACTTCGAGGGCGCCGGCTTCACGCAGTTCGGCGGCGCTCGTCCCGCCGCAGGCCAACCCGATCACCGGTAGGCCCAGTTTCGCGCAGGCGTGAACATCCCAGACGGCGTCGCCGATGAAAATCGCCTGTTCGGCCGCGACGCCCGCGGATTCCAGCGCGGCCTCGACGATATCCGGTTCGGGTTTGCTCGCCGAGGCGTCGGAGGAACTCGTGGCCGCGGTCAGAAAATCATCCGCGTCGATGGTCCGGCGCAACACCTCCAATTGGGGGCCCTGCGCCGAGGACGCGAGAACGACGGCGGCGCCGGCCTCATGGCAGGCACGGAGCAGTTCCTTGACCCCGTCAAAGCGGGTCAGCTGTGGCCAGTGGGTGGAAAAGATCGCCGCATGGGCATCCTTCAGCGCCTGCTCCTGGTCAGCATCGACGTTCTCCCCCACCACGTGGGATACGAGTTTGTCTCCGCCCATGCCGATGGCCCGGTGGATGCGGGACATCTGAACGGTGTGCCCGTGCTGGCGCAGTGCCTGCCACCAGGACACGGTATGCCAATAGGTGGAGTCGACCAGCGTCCCGTCGACGTCGAAAAGGACTGCGTGGCGGGGTGCGCCCATGGGATGTTTCCTTTCGGGGGCCAGCTAACCGATGTCGTCAGTGTATCCAGTCGCTCCCGTCCGCGGCAGTCTGCGGTTTAGCGCACGTAGCGCAGGGTGCGGCGCACGATCAGGAAGACGGGAATGGACCCCAGGATCACCAGCATCAGGGTGTATGGGGCGGCCGCGGTGAAGTCCAGGGATTCCCCGTTGGTGGTGGACCACAGGCCGGTGGCCAAGGTGTTGGAATTATAGGGCAGCAGCATCAACGTGGTGGTCAACTCCTTGCTGGCATCCAGGCCGACCAACAGGGCGCCGGTGACCACGCCGGGTAGTGCCAGCGGCAGCGAGACCCTGAAGAATCTGCGGAAGCTGCCCGACCCCAGCGAGGCGGCCACGTCGTCGTACTTCACCAGGGCCGCCTGCATGCCGACCCGCTGGTTGCTTACCGCCAGCGGGAGGTAGAGGATCACGTAGGCCAGCACCAGCAGGGCAGCCGTCTTATACATTCCGGGCAGCAACCGGGTGGCCAAAAAGACCAGGGCGAGGGCCAGGATCGCGTTGGGGACCGAGTGGGCCACCCAGATCGAGCGTTCGGTCAGATGGGAGGAGACGGAGGGCTTCCGGCTGACCCACCAGCTCACCGGGAAGGCCAGGATGGTGGCGAAAAGTGCGGCCCATCCGGCGTAGCCCAGGGTGGAGCCCATCGCGGCGAACACATCGGGCCAATGCACGACGGCGGAACGGTGCGGTGAGGTCAGCCCGCGCACGGTCATCAACGCGGTGGGCCCCAGAGCCAGCCCGGGAATGAGCAGGGCGGCGGCCATGACCAGCGGTTTCGCCCCGCGCAGTCGCCAGCGTGAGGGCGGGCGGACCGAACCGCTGCCGACCGAACCGGGGACGGTGCGCCCGGAAAACGCCCGGTTGGCCAGCAGCACCCCGAAGGAGAAGACGGCCAGCAGCACAGAAATGGAGCGGGCCGAGGAGTAGTCACCGTAGTCGATCATTTCGGCCATGATCGTCGTCGTCAGGGTGCGTTGGCGCAGCTGGACCATGGCTCCGTATTCGGAGAGCACGTGAAGCGCCACGATGAGCACGCCGCCGGCCAAGGCCGGGCGCAGTTGCGGGACGACGATGCGCCCGAAGACTGCGTGCGAGCGGGTCCCGAGGCTGCGGGCCACTTCCTCCTGGGCGGGGTCGGTGTTGCGCAGGGCGATCACCGCTGGCAGGAAGACGTAGGGGTAGAGCGAGAGCGAGAGCACCGCCGTCGCACCGGCGAAATTGGTGACCAGGTCGGCCTGCGGGAAGAACATCAGGTTGGCCGAATAGGCGGCGTAGGCGCTCACGAATCCGGGAACGGCCAGCGGCATGGCAAAGAGCACCGTGAGCAGCTTGCGTCCGGGGATGTCGGTGCGCACCACCAGGGTGGCCGCCGCGACGCCGAGGACGATCGACAGAACCGAGACCGAGACGGTCAGCCCGATGGTCCGGGCGATATCGGGGACCGTGGTGGGGAAACTGAACAGCTGCCGGATGTCGGCGAAGGAGAAACCGGCGATGAACAGGTAGCTGACCGGCAGCAGGGATAGCACGCCGACGGCGACCGCAAGGGTTGCGGTCGCCGTCGGCTTTCTGGTGCGGGTGGGCAAGGCTAGCTGGACATGCCCAAGGACTTCAGCAGGTTCTCCGCTTCGGCCTGGTCGGCCATGATGTCCATATCGTATTCGGGGGACTTGATCTCATCGAGGGAGCCGACGATCTTGCTTTCGGTGTCCTTGGCGACCGGGTACTGGGCGCCCGAAACGTCAATGTCACCTTCGGCGATGAGCTTCTGCCCGCCGTCGGCTGCGGTGAGCCATTTGATGAAGTCGGCCGAGGCTTCCTGCTGCTCGGAGGACTTCATGACGGCTGCGCCGGAGGAGAGGATCAGGTTGCCGGCGTCGGCTTCCGGGAAGTGGTGGATCTTGGAGGTCATCTTGTCGGCGCCGCCGACCTCATCGGCCTTGATCCACCAGTAGTAGTGGTTCGACAGGCCCATGGCGTGCTTACCGGCTTCGACGGTATCGCGGACGTTGCCGTTCTTCTGCTCGTTGACGCCATTCTCCTTCAGCCCCTCCAAGAACGTCTTGGTCTTGGCTTCACCGATGGTGGAGATCAGGTACTGGGTGGTGGCCACGAAGGCGCCCGAGGGGGCCCAAGCGAATTTGCCCTTGTATTCGGGCTTGTTGATGTCCATCAGCTTCTCGGGAAGCTTGGCTTCGTCGATCTTTTCCGGGTTGTAGTAGAGCACCCGGGTGCGGGCCGCGTAGGCCGCCCACTGCTTCTTCTGCGAGCTCAGGCCCGGCTGGATCTGATCCAGGGTGGCCTGGTCGATGTCGGACAGCAGGTCCTTCTTGCCCAGCTGGGCCACCGGGCCCGGATCCTCGGAGAGGAAGACGTCGGCGGGGGCTGCCTTGCCTTCGGCTTCGATCTGGCCCACCGTGGCGTCGGCCTGGATGTTGAACTTCACACCGGTCTCATCGGTGTAGGCCTTGGTCAGGCCCTCGATCAGTTCGGCGTGCTGGTCGGTGTAGACGGTCAGCGTCGTGTCTTCGGCCGCGGCACCGGAGTTCGAAGCGCTCGAGGCGGCGTCGGTGCCACCTGCTGAACATCCGGTCAGGGCTGCCAGGGAAACAACTGCGGTGACGGCGAAAACCCGCCGGGAAAGAGTGGAGAACATACGAATACGTCTGGACCTAACTCGTTGGTGCTGCATGAATGGGTACGGACCGCGCTGGCGCACGGGAAAATTCGGCGTCGACGACGCTCAGCTGATGGGGTTCAGGGGTCCTGGTGGGCCTAGTAGGTGCATACCGCCCGGTCCACCGAAAGCGTCACGGACTGCCCGACATCGAAGGCCTGGTCCCCCATCACTCGGACGGGAACCCGCTCGGGCAATTGTGGGATGGCAACCTGCAGGACGCCGTCGTGCCCGTAGAAGGACTGGTCGACGACGGTGCCGACGACCCCGGGAAGGCCAACGCCTTCGCCGGCTCCGCGCACGGTGATGTTTTCCGGGCGGATGAGCACGTCGCAGAGGCCCGGGCGGCCATGCCAGGAGCCGATGGCGAGCTCCCCGAACGCGCAGGAGACGGTGGAACCGCTGGTGCCGGTGGCGGCGCCGCAGGGAATATCCCCGTCGACGACGACCGCGTCGCCCAGGAAGCGGGCCAGTTCGATATCGCAGGGTCGGAAGTAGGTTTCACGCGGCTTGCCGGCCTGGACGACCTTGCCGTGGCGCATCACCACGAGGTGGTCGGCCAGGGTCATGGCCTCTGCCTGATCGTGGGTCACCAGCACCACGGTGGCGCCGATGTCACGCAGGAGGTTGCGCACTTCTTCGCGCAACGACTGGCGCAGGTAGGCGTCCAGGGCGGAGAAGGGCTCATCGAGCAGGATCACCCGCGGATTGGGCGCGATGGCCCGGGCCAGGGCGACGCGTTGCTGCTGGCCACCTGAGAGTTCATGGGGGCGGCGAGAACCGAGGTGATCGAGCCCCACCAGTTCCAGGACTTCAGCGACGCGGCGATTGCGTTCGCGGCGGGGCTGGCCGGTGAGACCGAAACCGACGTTCTGGGCGACCGAGAGGTGGGGGAAGAGTGCCCCGTCTTGGGGGACGATGCCGACGCCGCGTTCATGGGCGGAAACCAAGGAGCGTCCGTTGGCTGCCACCTCGCGGCCGTCGATGCTGATGGTGCCGGCACTGGGGTCCTCGAAGCCGGCGATGGAGCGCAGCAGGGTGGTTTTCCCGCAGCCCGAGGGGCCCAGGATGGTGGCGAATTGGCCTTCGGCCACGTCGATGTCGACCTGGTCCAGTGCCTGCGCCGGCTCTTGTCCGGGGCGCCCGGAGAAGGTCTTGCTCAACCCACGAATCGTCAACACATCTTCAGGCTACCCGAGGAAGGTTACCCATACCTAACGAAGGTGACACTTCCTACATCACATCCATGTGCACTTATTCGTAGACCCGCTACTTCTCAGCCCTGATCAGTGATTTCCACGCGCCGGTTCACTGCGCGCCCCAGGGGTAGGACGTCAATCGCCACCCGTGAAGCAGGCGCAGAGGATGACGATCGCTGGCAAAGCGTTACGCCGGGACCCGAGGAAAACAAGACATCACCACGTCGAGGAAGGGCCAGAACGAGCCGATTGCCGATCATAGGTCGAAGTCGGTTGAAAGCCCAACCGCCGGGTGGAAGTCACCGCCCAAAATGCAGGAGCCGGCAACACCCCTTGACCGTAGGCCTCGGGCCCCCTATCTTTTGAACAACCTAACGGTTTATCAAAAGAAAAGTTGACGAGTGCCATGCGAAGCGCAGAAGACGACCGCCTCGACCGGGCCTTCCTGGCCCTGGCCGATCCGGTTCGGCGCCGCATCATCGCTCGCCTGAGCCGGGGGCCGGCCACGGTCAACGAACTGGCGGATCCCTTCGAGATCAGCAAGCAAGCCGTCTCGAAGCATATTCGGGTCCTTGAACAGGCAGAACTGGTCACCCGTAGCCGGGATGCCCAGCGCCGCCCCGTCCACCTGAACCCCGCACGGCTGGAGGCCCTCACCGGGTGGATCGATCAGTATCGACTCACCCAAGAGGCCCAATTCCGCACCCTTGATGCCGTGCTCACCCGTATTGCCGCGCCCCGCGGCCGGCATGACAAGGAAGAATCATGAGCAACGAATTGCATCTCCATGCCCCCGAAAACCTCCCCTTCGTCGAGTACACGAGAGACTTCGATCATGCCGTCAACGACGTCTTCCGCGCCCATGTGGAAGCGCAACTGTTGGCGCAATGGCTCGGACCACGGGAGCTGAGCATGGAAGTCGACCACTTCGACGTCCGCACCGGCGGAAGCTATGGCTACCGCCATGTCGACCCTGAGGGGAATTCCTATGGCTTCAGCGGGAGCTACCATTCGGTCCGAGAAAACGAACTGATCATCCAAACCACCGAATTCGATGGATTCCCCGATGACGTCACCCTGGAGGCCCAGCGTTTCGAGGACCTGGGCGAAGAGCGCTGCCGGCTCAGCGGGCAGATGGTGTTCCAAAGTGTCGAGGGCCGCGACGGCATGGTCGCCTCCGGGATGGAACAAGGTTTGGCCGAGGGATACGAGAAGATCGACGAACTCATCGCCTCCGAACGCTAGACCCGGATCGACTCTAGGTGCTGCCAGCTAGCCCTGGTAGACGATTTCTACGCGCCGGTTCGCTGCGCGCGTCGAGGGATCCTGGGGATCCTCGCGCTTGACGGGCCGCGAATCGGCATGACCCTTGACCGTCGCCTTGAGGTCTGAACGCTTCTTGGCGACGGCCTCGGCGACGGATTCGGCCCGGTCGGTGGAGAGCTTCTGGTTATCGACCTTGCCCTTCACCGAATCGGTATGACCGTCGATCTTGATCTTCGCCCCCTTCGGAACATCCTTCACCAGCTTTTCGATCCGCTGCGCCGCGGTACCGGGCAGTGTGGAACTGTCGGGGGTGAAGAGGATGTCGGTCGAGAGGGTGATCGTCGTTTCCTTGTCCTTGGTCTCCACCTGCTCGACCTCGGAGACCGACCCCTCGAGTTTCCAGGTGTGCACTCCCCGTGTCGGATCCCAGACATGCACCGACTTCGCCAGTTGGGCCTGGGTGGGCTCGGGCAAGTCCTCGGCCTGGGTGGTGTCCGCGACGGCGATCGCCGGGGCCACCATCAGCGAGACCAGAACAACAACGGAGCCGCGCAACACGCGCTTCGAGGTCCTACTCATCGTTGGATCGGCACGTTCGTGAACTCGGGCAGGTCACCGAACAGCCTGAGATCCACCGTGTCGATCTCGTCCTCCGGCGCCGCATACATCCCCCACCAGATCACCGGCTCGCCGTTGGTGGTCTTGGTCTTCAGGTGGTCGACTGTCCATTTTTTGCTCGATTCACTAATGACCGAGTATTCCTTCAGATGGTCTCGGTCGATCAGCAAAGGCTCGAACGCGTCGTCTCCAGTCAACTTGTACATCCGCAGGGTTTCCGAGTCGCTGACAGAGGAAAAGTCGGGCGTCATCACTAACGTGAGCTTCATCGTCTCCCCTTCCACCTTGAGGGATTGAACCCCGAACGTGGTTTTGTCCTTCGTGCCGGGAAGCTGGTACTCCTGCTCAGCCAGCACCTTGGTCGTATCCATCTCAGCGACTCCGACGCCGGAGTCCTCCTCCACATTCCCGCCATCGTCGCTGGAGGCACTGGCAGTGGCTGCCGGTGAGGGAGCGTCACTCTTCGGCTCGGAATCGCCGGCACTACAGCCGGAGAGCAAGGTTGCCGCGAGGGCAACGGTCACGAACAGGGGCCAGGTGCTTTTCATCGGGTCTCCGAGCATCGAGTGATAGCGCAGATCAAGACCGCGCCCGTACAACATTGAATATACTCACCAGCTTCGTCGCCCGCTCACATCTGCGACGGCCAGCCGGCCCACCCAGGCGCTGGTAACGTGATGAGCCGACCAGCGACGGAGGATCCATGCCGCAACACACCCCGGGCCGCACCATGCATATCGGCGAATTGGCCGAGCGGACCGGCCTGTCACTGCGCACGATCCGGCATTACGACGACGTGGGACTGCTTCCGGCGAGCGCCCGGACCGACGGTGGTTTCCGGGTCTTCACGGAGACCGACGTCGATCGCCTGACGCATATCAAGGCCATGAAACCGTTGGGGTTCAGTCTCGAGGAGATCACCGAGTTGCTCTCCATCGTCGAGGAGCCCGCTCCCGAAGCCGGGCGGTCAAACCGTGCCGGACACTTTCTGGACCGTGCCCGCCACGAACGCGAAAAGCTGGCGCGCTATCTGGCCCAGGCCGACGAGCTCATCACCGAACTCGAAGGCCTCGCCGGCGCATGAGCCCCGGTGGATCCCTGCGTCACCTCCGCACCGCCCAACCCTCACGTTAGGGTAGAGTTTACTGCGGCCCGTTTCACGGTTGGTCCCTCGAAACCAGCTCGAGGCACCGCCGGTGTTTTGCCCGGCCGCGCAGCGTCGCGCACCCCAGAATTCCTGCAGCCCCGCCTGCTGCACCCCCGCACTTTGCCCGCTGATGTTTGATTCGAACGGAGGCCCGCGTGGCCATCGACACCCCCAGCACGACGCTGACGCCCGAAGAGCGCCAGTCGGTCCTGCGCACCTTGAAGTCCCCGCGCCTGCTCAAGACCGAGATCCTGGCCGGGCTGGTCGTGGCCTTGGCGCTGATCCCCGAGGCCATCGCCTTCTCCATCATCGCCGGGGTCGATCCACGCGTCGGATTGTTCGCCGCTTTCACCATGGCCGTCACCATCGCCTTCGTGGGTGGGCGTCCGGCCATGATTTCCGGCGCCACCGGTGCCATCGCCCTGGTGATCGCCCCGCTGGTGGCCAGCCACGGGACCGACTACTTCATCGCCGCCGTCCTGCTGGCAGGACTCCTGCAAATCGTGTTGGCCGTCCTCGGGGTGGCGAAGCTGATGCGGTTCATCCCCCGCCAGGTGATGGTCGGCTTCGTCAACGCGCTGGCCATCCTGATCTTCTCGGCCCAGGTCCCCGAACTGCTCGGCGTTCCGTGGCTGGTCTACCCGCTGGTGGCCCTGGGCCTGCTCATCGTCTTCGGCCTGCCGAAACTGACCACCGCGGTCCCCGCCCCGCTGGTCGCCATCGTCGTGATCACCCTGATCACCGTGTTGACGTCCATGAACGTGCCCACCGTCGGTGGCAAGGGAGATCTTCCCGATTCCCTGCCGGGCCTGGTCTCCCCGAACGTCCCGCTGAGTTGGGAAACGCTACAGATCATCTTCCCGTTCTCCCTGGCGATGGCCTTCGTGGGTCTACTCGAATCGTTGATGACCGCCAAGCTCGTCGATGACGTCACCGATACCCGCTCGAGCAAGACGCGCGAGTCCTGGGGCCAGGGCGTGGCGAACATCGTCACCGGGCTCTTCGGCGGCATGGGCGGTTGCGCCATGATCGGCCAGACCATGATCAATGTGAAGGCCTCCGGCGCCCGGACGCGGATCTCCACGTTCCTGGCCGGTGCCCTGCTGCTGGTCCTGGTGGTCGCCCTGGGCGATATCGTGGCCCTGATCCCCATGGCTGCCCTGGTGGCCGTGATGATCTTCGTCTCCGTGGCGACCTTCGACTGGCATTCCATCAAACCCTCCACACTGCGGATGATGCCCAAGAGCGAAACCACCGTCATGGTCGTCACCGTGATCGGCACCGTGGCCACCAACAACCTCGCCATCGGCGTCGGCGTCGGCGTACTCACCGCCATGGTGCTCTTCGCCCGCCGGGTCGCACACTTCGTCACCGTCGATCGTGATCTCGAGGAACACGACGGCGAACAGCTCGCCACCTACCGGGTCCACGGCGAACTGTTCTTCGCTTCCTCCAACGACCTGTACACCCAGTTCGACTACGCCGGGGACCCCGAGCGCGTGGTGATCGACCTGCATGATTCCCACCTCTGGGATGCCTCGACCATCGCCGCGCTGGACTCCATCACCGAGAAATACGAGAAGTACGGCAAGGCGGTCTCCGTCCAGGGGCTGAACACCGCCAGCCTGGAAATGCGCCGGCGGATGGCGGGCAAGCTCGGCGGCTAGCCGACCTTCCTCCAAGTCCGGTGCATGAGCCGGGGGCTAGAGTCCATAGCAGGCGTGGACATGAGGTTCATGCGAACTGCTCGTCTCCGGAGGTCCCGATGCCCAGGACATCCACGGTTTTCACGAATGCCCAGGTCTTCGACGGGGTGGCCTTCCTTCCGGAGCCGGCAGACGTCGTCTTCGAGGACGGCCGCGTGGCAGCTGTCGGCCCCGGCGCCGGGGATGCGGCCCCACATGCCTCGGCCACCGTCATCGACTGCACGGGCAAGACGGTGCTGCCCGGGATGATCGACCTGCACATCCATGTCACCTCCTCGAACCCGGGTTCGTTGCACGCCGTTGCCGAGCCGTTCTCACTGCAGTTCTACGAGTCCGTGCACAACCTCGAGGCCACGTTGCGGGCGGGGATCACGTCGGCCCGCGATGCCGGTGGTGCCGACCTGGGCGCCCAGGTAGCCCAGGCTTCCGGGCTCATCCAGGGGCCCCGCCTGCGTCTGGCGATTTCGATCATGTCCCAGACCGGCGGACACGGAGATTTCTGGCTGCCTTCGGGGGTCTCGGCCCCCGCCCTCGGTCCACACCCCGGACGGCCCAGCGGGGTGGCCGACGGGGTCGAAGAAGTGCGCAAAACGGTGCGCACGATGCTGCGCGCCGGGGCCGACCAGATCAAGATCTGCTCCACCGGCGGGGTCCTCTCCCCCGCCGACGATCCCCGCCACTCACAGTTCAGCCCCGAAGAGATCCGGGTCGTCGTCGACGAAGCCGAAGCCCAGGGCAAGTACGTCATGTCCCATGCCCAGGGCACCGCTGGAATCCGCAATGCCCTCGATGCCGGCGTGCGGACCATCGAACACGGCATCTATCTCGACGACGAGACCATCCAGGTCTTCCTGGACCGGGGCGCCTACCTGGTGCCCACGCTGGCCGCCCCGGCAGCGGTCATCAGGAAGGCCGAGGCCGGAAACAGTGGCCTACCGCAAACCGTGATCGACAAGGCCTACCGGGTCCACGAAGACCACCGGGGCTCGGTCGCCCGGGCCATTGCGGCCGGAGTAAAGATCGGCATGGGCACCGATTCGGGGGTCGGTATCCATGGCGAGAACCTCGAAGAGCTGGCCCTGTTGGCCGACGCCGGGATGTCACTGCAACAGGTGTTGGCGTCGACGACCTCGGTGGCCGGGGAGCTGATCACCCCGGAGCACTCGGTGGGTCGGCTGGCCGAAGGTTATCTGGCCGATGCCGTGGTGCTCAACGGGAAGCTCGAATCCACCGGGCAGTTGGCGGACCTGCACTCCATGATCGAGCGGGTTTTCCAGGACGGTGTCGAGCAGTTCGGCCCCGAATCCCGGCCCCGGAACTGATGTCACTGCGGTGCAGCGCGTGGCATGCTGATCACATGAAACGTGCCGCGCCGATCCTCCGGCACAGCCACCACCGACAGCGCCGCGGACCGGTTCCCCGAGGACGTCTCCACGGTCACCGTTCAAGGCCGCGACCTAGAGAACGGTTACGGGGGCTCGACCCTGGAGGTCAGCCTCGGGAACTGAGGGGCGGGTGCGCTGGACCTTGCGTGCTGTCGCCAGTCTGGCCAGGACCAGGACGGTGGCGACGGTGACGGCCACCGAGAGGAGCAGGTCCACGATGCCGACATCATCGGCGTTGGCGTCGGCGACCCCGAAGGCGACGAAGGCGAAGATGCTGGCATTGGTGACGATATGCAGGGCGATCGCCGCCTCCAGTCCTCCGGTACGCCAGCTCAACCAGCCGGCGGCGATCGCGAAGACGGCGATGTCGAGCTGACCCAGCAGCTCGTAGTCGTGGCCGAGCACGAACAGCGGCACCGGCAGCAGGATCGCGAAGGCCGGATGCCGCAACCAGCCACCAAGGGTCTGCATCAGATAGCCGCGGAAGACGTACTCCTCGGCAGCTGCCTGAAACGGGACCACCAGCAAGGCGGCAGCCAAGACGGCCAGGGTCCTGCCGCCGTCGTACATGAATTCCCCGCCCTCTTCGGTGCCGGGCAGGAACTGTGCCACCAGTTGGGCGATGACGTTGATCCCCAGCGCGGCGCCCAGACACCAGAGCAGCCAGGTCCAGCGCAGTCGCCCGGTGACCGAGGAGAGCAGACCGACGGGCCGTGTGCCTACGATCAGCGTGGCCAGCCAGAGGGCCGGAATCATCAAGGCCAAGGAGACGAGCAGGGGGATCAGGACGAAGGGGTCGTTCATGTCCGGGACTCCGGAGCCCAGCAACACTCCGTCCATGATGCGTTCGAATCCGGGGCTCAGCAGCCCGACGATGACGACAGCCAAGAAGGCGGCGATCATGAAGCCCACATAGAGGCCGGCCCCGATCACCCCGACCAGCAGCGGCTTCCACCACCGGTATCCGGCCCCGTCGCGGGCCAACCGGTGATAGGCCAAGGGCGAGGCGTCGCCGGTCTCGATGGTCTGCGATGGCTGAGGTGTGTTGGTGCTCGTCATGAACCCATCCTTTCCCATACCCCGCCGTCACCGCATCGACCGTCGGAACGAAAAACATCGGGCCCAAAGGATGAGTGCCAAACCGACCGTGGGGAGGATGTCTGCGCAGTACCGGCTGGATAGGGTTGAGCCTATGACCACCGCCGAACTTCCTGCCCCACCCCAGTCCCGCCTCCGCCGGGCCTGGAGCGGTACCTGGCGTCTGGTGGTCGCCGTGCTGCTCGGGATCGTCGCCTTCGCCGTCGTCTATGCCCCGGTCTTCGAACTGGACCCCTCAGGGCCTGCCGGGGAAACCTTCGGTGTGCTGATCTTTGTGGACCTGGTCTTGGGGCTCCTCTGCTTCCTCCTGTATCCCTTCAGGCATCGGGCACCGCGCACCCTCACCATCCTGCTCGTGGTTTTCGCCTCGTTCTCCACCCTGGGCTCGGCCGCCGCGATGCTGGCTCTCGTCTCCTTGGCCACCCGACGCCGCTGGGCGGAAATCATCATCGTCTCGGTGCTGTTCATGGGCGCCTCGTTTCTCGTGGAAACCAGCATGCCCCTGCTGCCCGGGGAGGAACCCCTGGAGCCCTGGTGGCTTGTCGTCCTTTTCGTCGTCATCTTCACCGCCGTCCTGGTCCTGACCGGGATGTATATCGGTGGGCGCCGACAGTTACGGGCCGCTCTGGAGGCTGAGTTGGCCAGCAACCGGCGCAGCCAAGACGCCCAGTTGGAGCAGGCCCGCGCCAACGAACGCACCCGCATTGCTCGGGAAATGCACGACGTACTGGCCCACCGGCTCTCCCTGGTGGCCCTGCATGCCGGCGCTCTGGAATACCGTACGGACCTGCCGGCCGAACAAGTCAGCGAGGCCGCCGGGGTGATTCGCGCCAACGCCCATCTGGCCGTCAGCGAACTCCGCGAGGTCCTGGGTGTCCTGCGTGATCCGGCGACCGTCTCAAACGAACCAAACTCCACGACTCCCCCGCCCACGCTCGGACGCCTCGAGGCCCTGCTGGCCGAAAGCCGGGAGGCCGGAACCCCCACCGTCCTGGAGGGGAACCCGCCCGGAGCCACCGAACTGGAGGCACTGGATGAAACGAGCAGCCGGACCGTGTTCCGGGTCCTGCAGGAGGGGCTGACCAATGCCCGCAAGCACGCCCCAGCGCAGACCGTCTACGTGCGGTTGGCCGGTAACCCGGGTGGACGGCTCACGGTGTCGCTGCGCAATGGCCTCACCGACAGGACCCGTGCGCTAGTGCCAGACGTCAAAGCCACTGGCCCCAACGCTGCCCCGGCCTCGGGCATGGGACTGACCGGACTCTCGGAACGCGTCAGATTGGCCGGTGGATCGCTGAGCGCCGCGGACGACGGCGAGGGTCACTTCGTCGTGGAGGCTTGGGTCCCATGGAACCGGTAGATACGAGCATCAAGGTGGTGCTGGTCGATGACGAGAACCTGGTGCGGGCCGGGCTACGGCTGATCCTGAACGGGGATCCGCTGATCGAGATCGTCGGCGAAGCCGGCGATGGTGTTGCGGCATTGGACGTGATCCGCGATGCCCTGCCCGACGTCGTCCTCATGGATGTGCGCATGCCGACCATGGACGGGCTGGCGGCGACCCGGGAACTGCTCGCCCGGGACCCCGAGCTGAAGATCCTGGTGTTGACGACCTTCGACACCGACGACCTGGTGTTGCAGGCTCTGGAGCTCGGTGCCAGTGGCTTCCTCCTCAAGGACACCCCGCCGGCCCGCCTGGTCGAAGCGGTGCATCACGTTGCCGGCGGCGGGTCCATGCTCTCCCCCGCGGCCATCGGACATCTGGTCACCGCGGCCACCGCCCACCGGGGCCAGGCACAAGCCGATACCGAAGCCACCCGCAAGATGGCCCTGCTCACCGAGCGTGAACGAGGCATCGCGACGGCTGTGGCCCGGGGGCTCTCCAATGCCGAGATCGCCGAGCAACTCCACATCAGCATCACCACGGTGAAAACCCATGTGGGGCGGGTGCTGGATAAGCTCGGCGCCGAGAACCGGGTGCAGATCGCCCTGCTGGTTCACGACGCCGGCCGGGGCCTCAGCTCCTAGCTTCGCCCGCAGTGACGGTGCGGGCTACCGCTCAGCCGGAACACACACCGGTGGATGCCAGTTCCAGTTCCACCGCATCGGCGGCGCACCGGTCCCCGGATAGCGCGGCGGCCACGGAGCGGACCTGTTCGTAGCCGGTGGCCAGCAGGAACGTGGGCGCCCGGCCGTAGCTCTTGGCCCCGACCAGGTAGAACCCGGATTCGGGGTGGGCCAGCACGGACTCCCCGTGGGCCGGGACGGTGCCACAGCTGTGGAACTCGGGATCAATCAGCGAACCCAGTGCCCGGGGTGCCTCGACCGCTGGATCCAGGTCCAGGCGCAGTTCGGCCAGCGGCCGCAGATCGGGCCGGAAGCCGGTGGCCGGAACCAGCGCGTCGACGGTGAGTTCCCGTTCGTCTGCTGTCAGGACGCTCAACCGTTCCCCGGAAACCAGCCGGGTGATCGAGAAGTTCTCTTCGATGGTGACGTCGCCGGATTCGACCAGTCGGCGCAGGCTGGCCCCGAGTTGTCCGCGGGCCGGGAGCTGGTCTGCGGCTCCGCCGCCGTAGAGCCTGACCGGGTCGGCGGTGCCGCGCAGGCCCCACAGGATGCGGGTTTCGGGGTGGCGTTGGCGCAGCCGACCCAGGCTGATCAGGGTGTTTGCTGCCGAATGTCCGGCACCGAGGACCATGACGGTTTTGCCCGCCAGCCGGTCTTGGTCCTCGCCGAGTGGGTCAGGTAGTGGGGAGGTGATGAACCCGCACCTGCGGGCTTCGGCCTCGCCGAGGGCTTCGAGGCCCGAACGTCCCACGGGGTTCGGGGTCCCCCAGGTTCCTGAGGCGTCCAGGACGGCCCGGCCCAGGATCTCGGCCTCCCCGCCGGGTGTGGCGACCCGGATCAGGAACGCGGTGTCTTCGCGGCCTGCGGTCCGGGTGCGGTCGAGACCTTTTCCGTCGTCGTGGACGCGGGAGACGTGGGTGACGCGGTGGTTATACCGGATGCGGGGCGCCAGTTCGGGGTGTTCGGCCAGTGGCACCAGGTACTCGGAGACGAGTTCGGCACCGGTGGGCAGGTGGGCTTCGCGAGGTGTGTGCCAGTCGGCGGCGTAGCCGGGGGCCGGGGTTTCCAGGAGCCGGCGTGCGGCCGGGTCAATGTTGTAGCGCCAGGTGGAGAACAGTTTGATATGCCCCCAGTTGCTGATGGCCGCTCCCGGGGTGGCGCCGGCTTCGAGGACCAGTACTTCCTGGTCTCGTTCGCGCAGCTGGGCGGCGGCGGCCAGGCCGATGGGGCCTGCGCCGATGATGATCACCGGCAGGGTGTTGTCACGATCCATGCTGTGTTCCTCCTGTTTGCTGTTGCGTGGTTTCCACCGATTCGGCCCCCGGCAGCAGCTCGGCGATCAACGTCTGGACCCGGGTGTGGATGTCATCGCGGATGGGCCGCACGGCGCCCACTCCTTGTCCTGCAGGGTCGGCGAGCTGCCAATCCTCGTAGCGTTTGCCGGGGAAGATGGGGCAGGCGTCGCCGCAGCCCATCGTGATGACGACGTCGGATTTCTGAACTGTCTCAGTCGTCAGGACCTTGGGCTGTTGGGTGGAGATGTCGATGCCGATTTCGGCCATCGCCGTCACCGCTGCCGGGTTGACGCCCTCGGCGGGTTGGGAGCCTGCCGAGCGGACCTCGATGCGGCCTGCGGTCAGCTGCTGCAGGAAGCCGGCGGCCATCTGGGAGCGTCCGGCGTTGTGGACGCAGACGAACAGGACGGAGGGGGTGTGAGTCTGGCTCATGCGCTGACCTTTCGTGGGGTACCGGTGGTGAAGAATTTGCGCGACCAGAGCGCCACATAGACCAGCCCCACCAGAACCGGCACCTCGATCAGGGGCCCGACGACTCCTGCCAGTGCTTGACCGCTGGTGACCCCGAAGGTGGCGATGGCGACCGCGATGGCCAGTTCGAAGTTGTTTCCCGACGCGGTGAAGGCCAGCGTGGTGGTGCGTTCGTACCCCATGCCCAGACCACGCCCGATGAGCATCCCGGCGCCGAAGACGACGGTGAAGTAGATGAACAGCGGGATCGCGATGCGGACGACGTCCAGGGGTTGGCCGATGATCGTATCCCCCTGGAGGGCGAAGAGCACGACGATGGTGAACAACAGGCCGTAGAGGGCGAAGGGGCCGATCTTGGGCAGGAAGGTGCCCTCATACCAGTCGCGGCCCTTGGCTCGTTCACCGAAGGTCCGGGTCAGGAATCCTGCCACCAGCGGGATGCCCAGGAACACCAGGACGGAGAGGGTGATCGTCCAGACGGAGAAGCCCGCGCTGGTGGTCGGCAGGCCGAGCCAGCCGGGTAGGACCTGGAGGTAGAACCAGCCCAGGGCGCCGAAGGCGACAACCTGGAACACCGAGTTGATGGCCACCAGGACGGCGGCGGCTTCACCGTCTCCGCAGGCCAGGTCGTTCCAGATCAGGACCATGGCAATGCAGCGGGCCAATCCCACAATGATCAGCCCGGTGCGGTATTCGGGCAGATCGGGCAGGAAGATCCAGGCCAGGGCGAACATGAAGGCCGGGGCCAACAGCCAGTTCATGACCAGGGAGGTGACCATCAACTTCCTGTCGCCGATGACCCTCCCGGTTTCGTTATAGCGGACCTTGGCCAGGACCGGATACATCATCACCAACAGTCCGATGGCGATGGGCAGGGAGACCCCGGCGACCTGCAGGGAATCCAGCGCTTCCCCCAATCCGGGGATCACCCGTCCCAGTCCGAGCCCGACGGCCATGGCCGCGAGGATCCAGACGGCGAGGTACCGGTCCAGGGTGGAGAGCTTCTTCGTGACGTGTCCGGTGTCGGCGGGCACGGCGGTGCTGTTCATGGTGTGGGGCTCCCAGGGTATATATCGACGAACATCGATGTGTCGAGTATGGTGGTCGATATCGACAGATGTCAATCTCCCGATCGGGAGCGCCAGAAAGCAGGGCAGCTCATGTCCACGTCAGCCACCGGCCAGGTCCCAAGGGGCGCCGGCCCGGCATCCACTGCCACGAAACCGGCACCGGGGTGCGCATCCTCCCCCGCCCGTATTCCACTGGAGATCGAGGAAGCCGAAGCGCTGTCCGCCTCGTTCAAGGCGCTCGCCGATCCGAGCCGGCTACGGATCCTGTCCATCGTGGCTGCCGACACCAACGCCGAGACCTGTGTCTGCGATCTGTCCGAGCCGCTGCAGTTGGGCCAACCCACGGTCTCCCACCATCTGAAGATCCTGGTCGACGCCGGCTTCCTCCACCGTGAGAAGCGCGGGGTCTGGGCCTACTACTCCCTGGTCCCCGGGGCCTTGGATCACGTGGCGGAGACCTTGGCCGCGGGGCTCTAACCGCTTCATTCGTTTTCACGCATCCGCGTAGGCTCAGCACATGATGACTCCCCGGCTGCAGTCCCTCATCGAAACCTTCGATGCCATCCCCCACCCCGACTGGGTCACCATCGTCCTGACTTCCTGCCTGAAGCGGTTGGGTTCCGGCGGCCCGACCGCGTGGGAATGCGTCGAGGTGTTCGACGCTTGGGTGGACAAGGGCGCGATGTTCATCGTCTACACCTCCCCCTGGGGACCCACTGTCGGGCTAATGCGCGGTGCAGAGGATCCGGACTGTGAGGATCCCGTCGAGCAGGGTCAAAACATTGCAGATTTCGACGTCGCCGAGCCGTTGGGGACCTACATCGACCGTTTGACTTTCGACGCGAATGGACTGGGCTGGTGGGGCGATCCGCTGGTGGGAACCGTATTGGAAAATGGGAGCGCCTTTTTCTAACGGCGTTTAGGTCTTCTTCACCAGAGCCTTCTGCAGCACTTCGGCGAGGTGGAGGCCATCGACTCCTGTGCCTTCGGTGATCTGCGTGCGGCAGGAGAACCCATCGGCCAACACCAGGTCCCCTGCTTCCCGGGCTCGAATTGCTGGGAAGAGTTCGCGTTCGCCCAGGGTCTTGGACAATTCCGCATGCCCCGGCTCGAAGCCCCAGTTGCCCGCTAGGCCGCAACAGCCGGTTTTGATCTCTTCTTCACGCACGCCCACACTCCGCAGCACCGTTGCCGCGGGACCATGGTCACCCTGCGAGCGTTCATGGCAATGCACTTGGCTGACCGCCGTGGCGTCCAATTCCTCGAAGGGCCACTCAGTGCCGGACTCTCCGTTGGCCGGGACCCGGTGTTCGATGAGCTCGCCCAAGGACACGACGGACTTCGCCATCAGGGCCGCCCGGGGATCATCCGGCAGCATCTCCGGCAGATCGTGTGCCAGCAGGACGGTGCAGGAAGGTTCCAAACCCACCACCGGATATCCAGCGCGAAGATAGGGCTCCATCACATCCAAGGTTCGGGTCAGCACCTTCTGTGCCATATCGAGTTGTCCGGTTGAATGCCAGGTCAGCCCGCAACAGACGAATCCCTGGGGCATGACCACGGTGTAGCCCAAGGCTTCGAGCACCTCGACGGCGGCCAGCCCCGGCCCCGTGTCCAAATGATTGGTGAACGAATCGGGCCACAGCACCACAGTGCCTGCATCGCGGGTCCCCACTCCGGCACGGGGGCCATTGGATGGCTGACGACGGGCGAACCACGATTGGAGACTAGACGGCGCGAAGGAAATCATGGCTCGGCTGGGTTCGATGCCCCCAAGTTTCTTGACCAGCTTCTCCACTGTGCCGATCCCCAGCAGGCGGTTGGTCACCGAGGCCATCCCGGGGATCCGGTGCAGCACATGGGTCAGCAGCGGCAGCCAGCCCATGCTGTAGTGGGCCATCGGCCGGATGCGCCGCTGGTAGAACTTATGCAGGAATTCCGACTTATAGGTCGCCATATCCACGTTGACCGGGCATTCACTGGCACAGGCCTTGCAGGACAGGCAGAGATCCAAGGCATCCTTCACCTCGGTGGAACGGTAGGCCTGGGGCAGGGATTCGCCCCGGAACATTTCAGAGAGCACCCGGGCGCGGCCGCGGGTCGAGTCGACTTCGTCTCCCGTGGCTTGAAAGGAGGGGCACATGGCCCCTTCGTCGGATCGGCAGGCACCGACCCCGACGCAGCGGTTCACCGCGTTCACCAGTGAGCCGCCGTCACGGCTCAGGGCTTGGACGGGAAGCAGCTCGAAACTGCGTTGGCCGGGACCGGGGCGGACCCGATCGTCAACGACCTCGGGGTCAACCAAGACCCCGGGGTTGAAGATCCGTCCCGGGTCCAGGATGTTCTTGAAGGTGCGGAAGGCCTCCAGGGCTTCGCGGCTATAGATCCGGCGCAGCAGTTCGGAGCGAGCCCGGCCGTCACCATGCTCCCCTGACACCGAACCGCCATAACGGGCAATCGTGTCGGCGGCTTCCTCCATGAAGGAACGAAAGTCGGCGACCCCCTCATCGGTTCCTAGCGTGAAGGAGAGCCGGATGTGGACGCAGCCCTCACCAAAGTGTCCGAAAGGGATTCCGCGCAGCCCGTGCCGGTCCATCAAGGCGTACAGATCACGCAGGTAATGGGCCAAATGCTTCGGTGGCACCGCCGAGTCCTCCCAGGAGGGCCAAGCCTCCCCACCGTCGGGCAGGCGGGTCACGATGCCGGCGGCGGCCTCACGGATGCGCCAGAGCGCCCGGGCCTCCGCATGCTCGGTGACCACAATCGATGACGTGGCCGTAGTGACCGAAGCAACGAAGTCTTCGGCATTTCCCCTGGCCTGCTCGACCGTATCGCCGACGGCCTCACAGAACAGCCAGCCTCCGGCGTCCTGCCCGCCGGCCGGATCATTGACCCCGGGCAGCTCCGAGCCCGCCAAGTCCTGGCCGGGGCGTGAACGCAAGGCTTCGAGCAGGTCGTAGCCCATGCCTTCGGCGGTCGTCATCCCGGTACCGCGGACCACGGCCGCGGCCTCGGCGGCATCGAAGACGGTCTCGAAGGCCAGCACGGCCAGCGCGCTGGCCAGTGGACGCTTGACCAGCTTCACGGTCATCTCGGTGATGATCCCGCAGGTCCCCTCGCTGCCGGCCAGGGCCTTGGCGGCGTCGAAGCCGTTCTCGGCCAGCAGGTAGTGGAGCCCGTAGCCGGAGACCTGGCGCGGGAACTGCCCCAGCTCGGTCCGCAGGGTCTTCAGGTTCCCATCCCGCAGCGCCAGCAACTTGGCGTTGATTTCGGGATCGTCGGTACCGTCGGGTCCAAAGACGACTTCCCGGCCGTCGGCGAGCATCAAGGTCACCGATTCAAGGTTCTCCGCCGCGGTCCCCCACTCCAGTGAATGTGAACCGCAGGCATTATTGGCCACCATTCCCCCAATGGTGCAGCGGCTATGCGTGGAGGGATCCGGGCCGTAGGTCAGCCCGAATTCCCCGGCTGCATCGCGGAGCTGGTCGCAGATCACCCCTGGCTGGACCCTAGCCGTTCGCGCCTGGGGGTCAATGGAAAGAATCTGGTTGAAGTAGCGGGAGGTGTCGAGTACCAGCCCTTCCCCGATGCCGTTGCCGGCCACCGAGGTTCCTCCACCACGCATGGTGATCGACCAGTTCTTTTCGCCGGCCAGGGCGACGGCACCGCGGAGATCTTCAACGCTGCGCACTTCCAGTACTGCCGCGGGAAGGCGCCGATAGATCGAGGCGTCCGAAACGTAGGCGGCCCGGGTGGTCATGTCCGTGCGTAGTAGTTCATGGATCGTTCCCGGGGGCACCGCCTTGAAGGGGTTTGGCGCTAGTTGTTCCACTGCTGCTCCTCACGATCACGACTTGAATTAGAGTAACATGTTACTTATGAGCATCCAGTCTTCGGCCCCCGGCACCACGAGCAACAGCCCGGGAGCCGGGAACGCCCCTCCCGTCACGAGGTCGTTGACCGAGCAGGTCATGGACTTCGTGCGCACTGCCACAGCCTCGGGGGATCTGCGTCCCGGCGAGCTCTACAGCGTCTACCAACTGGCTGAACGTCTGGGTTTCTCACGATCCCCGGTCCGTGACGGCCTCCTGCGGCTCGAAGAAGCCGGTTTGGTGGAGTTCGCCCGCAATCGCGGCTTCCGCATCATCCCCACCACCCCGCAGGACGTGGCCGAGATCTTTTCGATTCGCCTGGCTTTGGAAGTCCCCGCAGCGCGTCGGGCCGCGATGGCCTGCAGCGATGAACTCGCTACCGCCCTGAAGGCACTGGAGGCCAGCATGGCCCGTGCTGCGCGGGCGGGCGATGACGAGTCCTTCTTCGCCGATGACCAGTACTTGCATGACCTGCTCCTCGAAGCGGCCGGAAGCCATCGCGCCCGGGAGGTGGTCAACCGCTTGCGGGTATCAACCCGGCTGCTGGGGGTCTCCACCGCCGGCAGACAGCGGACCTACGAGGACATCCTGAACGAGCATGCGCCCATCGTGGCAGCAGTCAGCGCCAACGATCCACAGTGCGCTGGGCAGCTGATGAGCGAACACCTGGCCACCACAGGACGGCTACTTCTGGCCCAGGCTGCTGCTCGGCAGGACCTCGATATCGACGCCGCCCGCCTCTGGGATGAACTGACCCGGGGCTACTAGCCAGCAGCTCCGGGCCAAGCATTTTTGTACACTCGGGGCATGACACAGACTTCACCAACGGAAGATGCCGCCGGCATGGAGGATTTCACGGGCCAACGGTGGATCGTCACCGGGGCCGCCGGAAGGATCGGCCGCCCCCTCCGTCGGGCCTTGGCCGAGCTGGGAGTCAACCTGGTCTCGGTCGATGTGGCCGACACCGAGCCGGTGGGGCCCACGGACACCGTGGTGCGGGGCGATGTCGAGGATCTCAAGACACTCGAGCAGACCTTTGCGTCAGCGGATGGGGTGATCCACCTCGGCGGCATTTCGGACGAAGCGGACTTCCATGACCTCGCACAGGTCAACATCGTCGGGACCTACCATGTGCTCGAAGCCGCCCGCCGGGCCGGTGTGCGCCGGGTCGTCTTCGCCAGCAGCAACCGACTGACCGGCTTCTACGACGTGGATACCGAGCTGACGGTCGACATGCCTGCTAGGCCGGATGGTTTTTACGGGGTCTCCAAGGCCGCCGGCGAAGCGTTGTGCCAGCTCTACTCCGATAAATTCGGCCTGAGCACCATCGCCTTGCGCATCGGAACCTACCTCTCCGAACCCGCATCACCGCGGCATATGCGCACCATGCTCAGTCCCGGGGATGCGGTGCGCGCCTTCACGGCGGCCATGCGCACACCGCAGCACCACGGCGTCTTCTATGCGGTCTCCAAGAATTCGGAACTCTGGTGGAACCTTGACGCCGGCAAGACCCTGGGTTTCGTTCCCGTCGATGATGCGGCAGAGCATGGTGTCCTCGAGGCCATCGACCCCGGGACCCCTCAAGGCGGTAGCTTCGCCTCCGCCGAGTATTCGCTGGACAGGATGAGATCCGAGGGCGTCGGCGACTGAGGCCTCGGCGGCAGCTCCCTCTAGCGTGGAGCCTCATCCGGCTGCCGGGTTTCCATGAGGCTGCCGTTCAGGATGGTCTCCAGGGTTTCAACCACCCGGCGGACCGAGCGGCGCTGCATATGGCTGGCTTTGGCCAGGGTCACCAGCGACCTACTCGATCCCGAAGCCAGAGCCAGCGTCTGCAGGCGCAGTGGGTGGACAATCTGCATCAACGGCGTGGTGATCGACATCCCCACCCCGGCCTCCACCAGCGCGAGTACGAGGGCGGTATCGGTGATGCTGTGCACATCATCCAGCTGGGCGCCCTGACTCAGGCACGCCTGCCGGGCAGCACTGCCAAATGCCGTTTCAGCCGGAGGCAGGATCCACGTTCGTTCTCGGGTCAAGTCCATTCCCGGGTGGAGCCCGGCATGGTCATTGCCGGCCAAAAGCATCGGTTCGGTATGCAGGACCACTCGCTCCAGATCTCTGCCAACCATGTCCGGTAGCTGGGAGTACTCGACGGTCAAGGCAACATCCACCGCGCCCGATCTGACGTATTCAGCGTCGCGTTCGACATCGATTTCATGAAAGATCACCTCCAGATCCGGATCGGTGACGCGCAGCGCATCAATCAGCGGCTTGCAGGCGATGGCGCCGACCGTGGCGAAGATCCCCAAGGTGACCACCGATTCGCTGCCTTTCGAATCATCATCCACGCTGCGCACCGCATCCTGCTCTGCCGTCAGGAGCGGGCCCACATGTTTGAGCAGTTTGATCCCGGCATCGGAGAGCGTCACGCCCCGCCCGTCCTTGATGAACAGGGCGGAACCGACTTCCTGCTGCAGGGCCTTCATCTGCTGGGAAACGGCCCCGATCGTATATCCGGCATCGTCCGCGGCCGCCGTCATACTGCCGGTGCGGGCGACGGCTGCGAATAACTTGAGTTGGTGGAGCGTCCAGTTCATGCCTCGACCCTACCTATAGTTTCACTAAAGCAATTGCTCAAAAAACAATAGCTTGTGTAATAACCGCTCTCGGGGGATGGTGATTCCAGAAGAAAACATGACGTGGGTCACTCCCACGGTTCACATAGGAAGGAGGGGACATGGCCAGTTTGCTCACCGACCTCACCCCAGAGCATTCGACAGATCTACCGGAATCCGCCGACGTCGTGGTGATTGGCGGCGGCGTCATCGGCATGAGCGTCGCCTACCACCTCGTTGAAGCCGGAGTTCAAAATGTCGTTCTCCTCGAGCGCGGCGCCTTGGGGGCCGGTTCTTCTGCCAAGCCCCTCGGCGGGGTGCGAGGTACGTTCTCCGACCCGAACAACATCCGCTTGGGTCGCCACAGCCTGGCCAAGTTCCGCGACTTCGAGTCCACCCACGGCATCGACATCTCCTTCCGCGAGGTCGGTTACCTTTTCCTGTGCCGGACCCCCGAAGAACTTGCGGCCTGCGAAGCCAGCGTGGAGCTACAGAACAGCCTCGGCGGCAACAGCCGCATGGTCAGCCCGCACGAAGCCCAACGCATCAATCCATACATCGCCCCCGGGGCCTTGCTCGGCGCCCAGTTCTCCCCCGAGGACGGGCTCGCCTGCCCCCGCAGCGTGGTCGACGGCTACGCATCGCTCTCCAAGGAACTCGGGCTCGTCATCGCTGACCGGACGCAGGTCACCGGCATCGAGGCGTCCAATGGTTCCGTCGAATCCGTGCAGACCTCGCGCGGGACCATCCGAACCACCTCGGTGATCTGCTGCGCCGGGGCATGGTCCGCCTCCATCGGGAACATGGTCGGCGTCGACCTGCCGGTGGTGCCGGTCAAGCGCCAGATCGGCATCACCCGGCCCGACGGCGGCCCCACTCCCCCGGTGATTCCCTTCACGCTCGATCTGGGCACCACCATGTACTTCCATAACTACGATGACCAGTTGCTGCTCGGCATCTCGAACCCCGGACAGGAAAAGGGCTTCGACCGTGATTTCAGTTTCGACTGGGTCCCGGACTTCAACGCTTCGGCCGAGATCTGCGCACCGGCGCTGAGCGATCGCGAACTGGAGCACGGCTGGGCCGGCCTCTATGAGAACACCCCCGACAGGAATGCCCTGATCGGGGCCTCCGAAGACGTGCGCGGGTTCTCCTACGCCACCGGTTTCTCCGGCCACGGCTTCCTTCAGGCCCCTGGCGTCGGGGAGATCATGGCCGATCTGCATCTGGGCCGCGAATCATTCATGGACGCCTCCGGGTTCTCCGCGGAACGCTTCAGCTGCCAGAACGTCCCGCAGCTGAACGAAGTCCACATCATCTGACCAGCCCCCACCCCGACCACCACACCTCGGAAAGGAAGAACACGTGCCGTTTCTGCACACTTGGCAACTACGAGCCGAATTCGCCCTGCGCCTGTCACAGATGTATGGCGAAGAGGTTCCGGCATACAACACACTGGTTGAGGTCTCCAGCCACGTGAACCAAGACTTCATGGATCGCCACGGATCCGACGCCGAACGGCTGGGCACCTTGGAGCGGGTCACCGCCGAACGCCACGGCGCCATCCGCGTCGGCTCACCTCAAGAGCTGGCGTCAGTCGCCCGCGTCTTCGCAGCCTTCGGCATGCATCCGGTCGGCTTCTATGACCTCCGCGATGCCTCGTCGTCCTCGGTCCCGGTCATCGCCACCGCGTTCCGGCCCGTCGATGAGGACGAGCTGGCCAAGAACCCCTTCCGGGTTTTCACCTCGCTGCTGGCTACCGAAGACCCCCGCTTCTTCAACGAAGAACTCCAACGCGAGCTGCGGGAGTTCATCGACTCTCGCAGCCTGTTCCCTGATGGCCTGCTGGAACTGGCCGACCGTGCCACCGTCGGCCAGGGTCTGGACAGCGATGAGGCCGAACGGCTGCTCCACCTGGCCACCAGCGTCTTCCAACTCTCCAGCGAACCGGTCGATGATGCCTGGTACCGCAAGCTCGAGGCCATTTCTGCGGTCGCTGCGGATATCGGCGGAGTGTCAAGCACCCATATCAACCACCTCACCCCCCGCGTGCTGGACATCGACGATCTCTATCAGCGCATGGAGGACCGCGGAATCAAGATGATCGACGCCATCCAGGGCCCGCCGCGCTGGAACGGCCCGGATGTGCTGTTGCGCCAGACCTCGTTCCGCGCCCTGGACGAGGAACGAACCTTCCGTTTCGCCGACGGGAGCGAAGGACAGGGAAAGCTGCGTGTCCGCTTCGGCGAAGTCGAGCAACGAGGAGTCGCCCTGACCCGGAAGGGACGCGACCTCTACGAGGAGATGAACGCCGAAATCGACCGCCGAATGACCTCCGGGGACAGTCGCTCCCGGGTATCCGAAACGGTGTGGCAGGAAATGCTGCCGGGCACGGATGCCGAATTGGCAGCACAGGATCTGGCCTTCTACACCTACTCATCCAGCGCGTCGCAGGGCGAGGTTCCGGACGGCGCCAGCCTCGCCGAGCTGGTCACTGCGGGAACCGTGGAGCTCAATCCCATCGTCTACGAGGACTTCCTTCCCCGTTCGGCAGCTGGGATCTTCCAGTCCAACCTGCGCGAGGCCGGCCAACGTGACGATGCCCAGGAGGGAACCCTCTACGACATGGACCGACTTTCAGAAATCATCGGTCTTCCCATCAAGGATCCGGTGGACCTGTACCGGGCCCAACAGGACGCCTCGCTTTCCGAACTTGAAAAACAACTCGGTGTCACCCTTCGGCAATAGCCCGGAGAACACGAAACACACGTAACCCACGCAGAAAGAACCAGGAGTCACACCATGCAGACCACCGAAACCCGCCAGGACAACCTCCTCCAGTCAGTCGAATCCGCTTTGACCGCCTGCGGCGTCACCGTCACCGAGGGTGAGGGCATCGGCGCCCGTTCCCCGCTGACCGGCCAGACGCTGAAGAACCTGAAGAAGAGCACGGAAGCCGATCTCGAATCCATGATCGGCCAGGCCCAGGAGGCCTTCACACAGTGGCGCGATACTCCGGCGCCGGTCCGCGGCGCCCTCGTCAAACGCTGGGGCGAGCTGCTCACCGAACACAAGGAAGACCTCGGTGTCCTCGTCACCGCCGAGGCCGGCAAGATCACCTCTGAGGCCAATGGCGAAGTTCAGGAGATGATCGATATTTGCGAACTCGCCGTCGGGCTCTCCCGTCAGCTCTTCGGCAAGACGATGCCCTCCGAGCGCAAGGGCCACCGGCTAATGGAGACCTGGCACCCGCTCGGTGTCGTGGGCATCATCACCGCCTTCAACTTCCCCGTCGCCCCCTACGCCTGGAACACCGCCGTCGCCCTGGTGTGCGGCAACTCGATCGTCTGGAAGCCCTCCGAGATGACGACGCTCTCGGCACTGGCCACAGATGCCCTGCTCGCACGGGCCGTGAAGGAAACCGGGGCACCTGCCGGTCTGCACCACGTGCTGCTCGCCGACCGTGAACTGGGATCCAAAATGGTCTCAGACTCCCGCTTCCCCCTGATTTCGGCCACGGGGTCGACCCGCATGGGACGGACGATTGCTCCCCGGATCGCCGAGCGCTTTGGCAGCAGCATCCTGGAACTCGGCGGCAATAACGCGGCCATCGTGGCGCCATCGGCCGATCTCGATCTCGCCCTGCGCGGTGTGGCCTTCGCCGCCGTGGGCACCGCCGGCCAGCGCTGCACCAGCATGCGCCGTCTGATCGCGCACGAGTCGGTCGCCGACCAGCTCGTCGATAGCCTCGCCAAGGCCTACCCGACCCTGCAGATCGGCAGCCCCATGGAACCCGACACTCTCGTCGGCCCCCTGGTCAATCAGGGTGCCTACGAGAACATGCAACAGGCCATCAAGAACGCCCTGGCCGAAGGCGGCGAACTGGTCTGCGGTGGGGATCGCGTGCTCGCCGACGAGTACCCGGATGCGTTCTACGTGGAACCGGCCATCATCCGCATGCCCTCACAGACCGCCACAGTGAAAGAGGAAACCTTCGCCCCGATCCTTTACGTGATGACCTACACGGATCTGGACGATGCCATCGAGATGCACAACGCGGTCCCGCAGGGCCTGTCCTCGGCGATCTTCACTCAGGACCAGGGTGAGGCCGAGCGCTTCATCAGCTCCGCCGGCTCCGATTGCGGTATCGCCAACGTCAATATCGGCACCTCGGGCGCGGAAATCGGTGGTGCCTTCGGCGGCGAGAAGGAGACCGGTGGTGGCCGTGAATCCGGTTCCGACGCGTGGCGCGGGTACATGCGCCGGGCGACCAACACGGTGAACTACTCCGGTGAACTGCCCCTGGCCCAGGGGGTCGAGTTCCTCTAGAACCACCGAACACCCTACAGGCACGGCCCACGTCCGGGCCGTGCCGGCCACGGCCACACCGGCGAACTTCAGCACACCGCAGACCAAGGAGTAGCAACGACATGTTTGACCTGATCGATGACTGGGGCCCCGAGAAAGTCGTGCTCGTCAGCGACACCAAAACCGGGATGCAAGGCGTTCTGGTCATCGACAACTCGGCCCGGGGCATGGGCAAGGGCGGCACCCGCATGCAGCCGAACGTCAGTGTCCAGGAAGTCGCCCGACTGGCCCGGACCATGACGTGGAAATGGGCTGCCGCCGACCTCTTCTACGGTGGGGCCAAAGCCGGAATCAAATTCGATCCCACCTCCGCGGACAAGGAAGCTGTACTGCGTTCCTTCGTCAAGGCGCTGCGCAACGAGGTCCCCCGCGAATACGTCTTCGGGCTCGACATGGGGTTGACGGAAAACGACGCCGCCATCATCAACGACGAGCTCGGCGATCGGGGTGCCGCCGTCGGCACCCCTGCCGAACTGGGCGGGGTCGCCTACGACCGGCTCGGAGTCACCGGCTTCGGGGTGGCAGAGGCCGCCGACCAGGCAGCAACCGACGTGGCACTTCCGGGCAAACGGGTCGTCATCCAAGGCTTCGGGGCAGTGGGCCACGCTGCAGCCAAGCGCTTCGACGAACTGGGGTACACCGTCGTCGGACTCTCCACCGCCGTCGGTTCCATCCACGCCCCGGACGGACTCGACATCGACCGGCTGCTGGCCCAACGCGCCGAACTGGGAGACCAGTTGGTCGATGAGTATCTTCCCCAGCGCATCGCCCCGGGCTCGGAGCTCTTCCTGGACTGCGACATCCTGGTCCCCGCCGCCCTGCAGGACGTGCTCACCAAAGACAACGCCGGTGATGTCCGGGCCCGGCTGGTGACCGAGGGGGCGAACCTGCCGTCCAGCGACGGGGCGCGGGCACGCCTCCGGGCCCAGGGAACCGCAGTGGTCCCGGACTTCATCGCCAACGCCGGAGGCATCGTCGCCGCCGCCTACGCGATGGAAGGGCGCTACTCTGCCTTCCGCCCGGATACCGCCCCGATCATGGCCACGGTCTCCGAGAAAATCCGTAGTAATACCTCCACGGTGTTGGGGCAGGCCCGCCTGCGCGACACCACCACCCATGAAGCAGCCTTCGCCATGGCCAGAGACCGGGTCCGCGCGGCCATGGATCTGCGCGGCGCCCGGCTCGGCGGTGCGCAGCCTCGAGAAAGGGTGAACATCAAGCTCTAGAGGGCAGAACTGCTCGGGGCGCGATCAGGTGCGGCCACCGGGGTACAGACCAGACCTAGTCAAAGGATCCACGCAATGAACCTCCCCCTGAATGCCGTCCCGGTGGCGGCCAGCATCGATGAAACGCTCGAGAACGCCATCGGGCCGGCCGTCGAATGGCTGGAGAACATCGTCTTCGCCTCTTTCCCGTTCTTCGGCACCGAGCTTCCCTTTTTGATCATCTGGCTGTTAGCCGGCGGCATCTTCCTGACCGTGCTCCTGAAATTCCAGCCGATTATCGGAATGCGCCATATGATCCAGATCGCGCGTGGACGCTTCAACCGCTTCAGCGATCCGGGCGAGACCACTAGTTTCCAAGCCCTGGCTACCGAGCTCTCCGGGACGGTCGGGCTCGGCAACATCGCCGGTGTGGCCGTGGCGATCACCATTGGCGGTCCCGGCGCAACCCTGTGGATCATCATTGCCGGTTTCCTCGGGATGAGTCTGAAGATGGCAGAGGCCACCTTGGGCGTCATGTTCCGCCGGATGAATAAGGACGGCACGGTCTCCGGCGGTCCCATGTATTATCTCGAAACCGGACTCGCCCACATCGGCAAACCCAAGACCGGTCGGGTGCTGGCCATGTTGTATGCGCTGCTCATGATCTTCGGTGCCATGGGTGCCGGCAACATCTTCCAAGCCAACCAGGTCACCGCCCAGCTGACCGCCGCCACCGGTGGAGAATCCAGTTTCCTGGACGGCCGGGGTTGGATCGTCGGTGTTGTTCTGGCCGTCGTCGCCGCCGCCGTGATCTTCGGCGGAATCCGCAGCATTGCGCGCTGGACGAGTAAGCTCACGCCCATCATGGCCGTCGTCTACGGCCTGTCGGTGATCGTGATCCTGATTGCGAACATCAGCGAGCTGCCCCATGCCATCGTGCTCATCTTCGAGGGCGCCTTCACGGGTAACGGTGTGGCCGGCGGTGCCGTCGGCGTGGCCATCGTCGGTATCCAGCGCGCGTTGTTTTCCAACGCGGCAGGTGTTGGCTCGGCGGGTATCGCCCACTCCACGGTCAAGACCAAGCGTCCGGCTCAGGAAGGCTACGTCGCCTCCGTGGAACCCTTCATCGACTCGGTCATCATCTGCACCATGACGGCCCTGGCCATCATCGTCACCGGCCAGTACGCGGAAACCTCCGCAGACGGCGTGGGACTCACCTCGGTGGCGTTCGGCACCGTTGCTGCCTTCTTCCCGTACATCCTCACCCTGTGCGTCCTGCTCTTCGCGTTCTCCACACTGCTGAGCTACTCCTACTACGGCAAGAAGGCGGCCGGTTACGTCTTCGGCAACAGCAAACGTGTGGAGCGCATCTACGACGGTGCATGGATCGTCATGATCGTCGTCGGATCGTCGGTGTCGCTGGATACCGTCGTCGCCTTCTCGGATGCCACCTTCTTCCTGCTGACGGTGCCCAATATCCTGGGCATCTACTTGCTCTCCGGTGTCCTGCGCCGCGAGATCCTTGGACACCGGGCGGATCTCGACGCTGGCCGGATCCCCGAGGTGGCCGAGCATGAGCGAAGCACCGTGGCCAACATCGACCAGAAAGCATAGTCCTCGGACGCGTTGCAGAAGGAGAACACCCATGACTGGTAGTGACGGACTCGACCTCGCCCAGGACTTCCTGCCCACGGCAACACCGGATCTCTTCGGCCCCGAACGGTGCCGGGAACTGGTGAACACCCGGCAGGCTGTTGACGCCATGAAGGAGACGCTGCTGGCCGGTTTCGACCCGGAACACGATGCTCCGCGGACGCGGGTGGCCACGGATACCGGGGAGATGCTGCAGATGCCCTCGACCTTCGGGGACTACGTGGGGACCAAGATCCTGACGTTGACGCCGGGGAACGTGGTCGAAGAGCTGCCGATGATCCAGGGGGTCTACGTCCTCTTTGCCGGAAGACAACAGAATCCGGTGGCCGTCCTTGACGGTGCCACGCTGACGAATATCCGCACCCCCGCGGTCTCGGCCTTCGGCGCACTACATCTGGTCACCAAGACAGGTCCGCTGACGTTGACGATCGTGGGCACTGGGGTCCAGGCCTGGGAGCATGTGCTGGCCTTGACCTCGGTGCTGGACATCGGCGAGATCCACATCGTCGGCCGGGACCCGGGCAACGTCAAGGAGCTTGTCGAGCAGGGGTGCAGCCGGGGTTTCAGCGTCCAGGCCAGCGACGCAGCCGACGCGCTGCCGGTCTCGGATGTGGTGGTCTCCTGCACCAGCGCCAAGGAACCGCCGTTCGACGGCGCGTTGGTGGCTGACCACGCCGTGGTCGTCGCGGTGGGGTCCCACTCCCCCGAACGCAGGGAGCTCGACGACGGCCTGTTGGCCCGGTCCGGCATTGCCGTCGAGTCACTGGATAGTTCGACCCGGGAGGCCGGGGAGATCATCCAAGGCCTCGACAGTGGGGCCATCTCCGACCGGTCAAGCTTGGTCACCATGCGCCAGCTGGCCGAAGGGCACACGCTGCCCGAAGGCCAACCGAAAATCTTCAAGACCACGGGCATGCCCTGGCAGGACCTGGCCGTGGCCTCGGCGATCTATGAGGGGGCAGCAGCCAAAGTGAAACTGTCGTCCACCCAGAGAACTGACAGGACATGAGATTCCCCTGACCAGAGTGTTCGTCGACGACCAAGCGAAGGCTGAGCGGTTCTCAACCGAGGTGCTCGGCTTCGTGAAGAAGAACGACCTAGCGGTGGGTACCGAAGGCGCGGAGCTGCGTCTGGAGCCCAGCGGTCATCCCGCCGCCAAACCATTCAAGGAGGCCTTGGTCGCCGACGGGATCCCGTTCACCCAGTTCGCCGTCGCGGATGTCCAAGCCGAATACGAGCGCCTCCGCTCCCTCGGGGTGCGCTTCACCCAGGACCAATGACCATGGGGCCGGTGACTACCGCGGTGTTGGACGACACCTGCGGGAACCTCATCCAGATCGCCACGCTGCCTGAGTAACCCCGCAGGTACAGCACGTGGCATAAAGGACGACGGCGATGTCTGTCTAACGCCGACGTCTTGCGAACTCGTCCCCATTTTTTCCAGCCCATTCTGCTTCGTAGCGGCTGCTGCGAGCTACTCCAGCGATATAACAAGAGCATCGAGTTTCATGCAGCGCGGTCTTGGTCGGGTTCTTCACGTATGGGAACCTCAACGTTCTCCAGAATCTTTCCCCCGCGAAGCCAGCCACACCACGGATTCTCGGATAGATTGTCCCTGTGGCTGTCACGTATACTAGGGATATCGTTCCCTGAGTCTGGCGGCGGCCAAATGGGGAGGAAAACATGCCCGCGGATTGGTACAGCCCAGTTCTCGTCTTCCTGGGAACCGCTGCTTGGCCAGCGGCATTCCTACTCGCCATGTGGCTTTTCCGCAGCCCCATCGGACGATTCATCGACGAAATCACCCAGCTCGAGATCATGGGGAATAAGGCAACAAGATCTGGCAACCAACTTTCAGAATCGCTTCGGCAGGATGCTCTCGAGGGCCTCGGAGGAGTCGAGGGCTCGGCTGATCCGGGCAATACCCCCAAGGACGATGTCGCCGGCGCTGCGGTCGCCCAAACTCAATATCCGAGCTTCACGCAACGAAAAGCTCGGCAGAACGCAGCGCAAAGCGAAGCTGATGAGAAATCCGAACAGCAGCTGCTGCAATTTCTCGGTGACCAGATCTACCAGAAACTGCTCAACACGAAACGGCAAGATAATACAAGATCTCCAGCGGTCAGCGCGGAACTCGTCCGGACGGCCTACAGCGATCTGCGCCTCGGTGTGCGCTATTTGGGACAGCATCGGTTGGGTGCCGACAAGATCAGTGGAAGCAGTTGGCCGCTTGCTTCCGCCGACGAGATCCTGAAGCGCTTAAAAGCGCCGCAAGAACAGATCGATCTGACCCGCCAAATCCGCCGGTTAGAAGGCCAAGTAAAAAGCAAAGCCGTTCGCGTCGACGGTCGTGGAGCTGGCGACTTTGTTCAGACCGCCATAGACATCCACATCGCCATCTACGAATGGGCCGGCATCGAAGTTCAAGCTACCCGCCGCCGCCCGTCATGATCACCAGTACAGAGTGCATCAAACGTCACGTCATTCTTCTCAGCGCACGAGTGATTACTGCTCCGCTTCTCGAGCCCGAGCGATGAAACCACACCTTCCACGATCAGCGGCCTACTGGTTCGAGAACGCAGCGTCGAAGGACGCCTCCGGCCGCTTCCACAGCAGTTCGCGAATTTTGCCGACTGCTTCGGCGGCACCGTGCAGGCGGTCCATCCCCGCGTCCTCCCATTCCACCGAGATCGGGCCGTCGTAGCCGATATGGGCCAGTGCTCGGAAGGCGTCCTCCCAGGGGATGTCACCGTGGCCGGTGGAGACGAAGTCCCAGCGCCTGCGGGGATCGCCCCAGGGCAGATGGGAGCCCAGGATCCCGTTGCGGCCCATCGGCGGGCGCAGGCGGGTGTCCTTGCAGTCCACGTGGTAGATCCGGTCGGCGAAGTCGCTGATGAACCCGACCGTATCGATGCCCTGCCAGAACATGTGGCTGGGGTCCCAGTTCAGTCCGAAGGATTCGCGGTGTCCGATGGCCTCCAGGGTGCGCACGGTGGTCCAGTAGTCGTAGGCGATTTCGGAGGGGTGGACCTCCAACGCGAACTTGACCCCTTCGTCGTCGAACACGTCCATGATGGGGTTCCAACGGTCGGCGAAGTCCTGGTAGCCGGCGTCGATCACCTCGCCGGGGACGGGAGGGAACATGGCCACGTATTGCCAGATCTTCGATCCGGTGAAGCCCACGACGGTATCGGCGCCGAGTTTGCCGGCCACCCGGGCCGAGCGCTTCATATCCTCGGCGGCGCGTCGGCGCACGCCTTCGGCCTCGCCGTCGCCCCAGATATAGGGGCGCAGGATCCCCTGGTGGCGGAAGTCGATCGGGTCATCGCAGACGGCCTGCCCACCCAGGTGGTTGGAGATGGCCCAGACCTTGAGACCGTGACGGTCCAGGATCTCGAGCCGCGAGGCCAGATAGGCGTCGTCCTCATCGGCGCGCTGCAGATCCAGGTGATCTCCGGAGGCGGCGATCTCCAGGCCGTCGTACCCCCAGTCCGCGGCCCGTCCGGCCAGCTCCTCGAAGGGCATATCGGCCCATTGGCCGGTAAACAGGGTGACGGGTTGCTGCGTTGGGGGCTGCGGTGTCACGGTCATCGGTTCCTCCTGTGGGTGCGGGGGTGAAGGGGTGGAGTTCAAGATCAGGGGCTCACAGGCTATGTTGCACGGCCGGGTGATCGGTGACCGAGGAGACGTCCACCCACTGACCCGTGGCCGCGGAGGCCAGTACCGCGTCGGTGATGATGCTGGCCCGCAACCCGTCGGCGAAGGTCGGCATCCCGGCGGGCGATCCGCCGCCGATGTGATCGTAGGTATCGGCGATGAAGGCCGCGAAGGCTTCACGGTAACCCATGGGGTGCCCTGCAGGAACGGTGGAGAGTCGCTGGGCATCGGGGACCAGTTGCGGGGCGTCGCGGGCCAGGATGGTGGAACCGGCCCGGCCGCCGAGCCAGAGTTCGTCGGGGTGCTCCTGATCGAAGACCACGGAGCCCCGGGTTCCGGCAATTTCGAGCATCAGGGCATTTTTCCGGCCGGCGTCGACCTGGGAGACCATGAGGCTGCCGATGGCGCCGCCGGCCATCTCCACGATGCACACGGCCGAGTCCTCTGTTTCCACCACCTCTCCCCCACGGGTGGGGTGGGCGATCCCCAGCCGGGCGTTGACCCGGGCAATGCGTTCGCCCGAGACGAATTCCAGCAGGTCCACCAGATGGGAACCGATATCGCCGAAGGCCCTGGAGGGTCCCCCGGAAACGGGGTCCACCCGCCAATTGGTTTCCTGGTCGCAGAGCATCCAATCCTGCAGGTAGTTTCCCCGCACGGTGAGCAAACGCCCGATCCCATCATCGGCTGCCTGGTGCCTGGCTTGCCGGGCCATGGGGTGGAAGCGGTAGACGAACGGGACCGTGGCGGTCAGCCCGGTGCGGGCCGCGAGCTCGGACAGCTCCCCGGCTTCCTCCCGGCCGGTGGCCAGCGGTTTTTCGCAGACCACGTGTTTGCCCGCGTTCAGGGCCGCCCGTGCCTGGGCCGCATGCACGGCATTCGGGGAGCAGACATGGACGACGTCGACCCGGTCCAGGAGCTCCTCGATGGAGGACGATGCGTGTGGGATTCCCAGTTTGGCGGCCGCTTCCGAGGAGCGGTCGGGGTCCGAGGACATCAGGGTGACGATCTCGGCGCCGGCGGCCCGCGCGGCGCGGGCATGGGTGCTGGCCATGAAGCCGCCGCCGACGATCCCGACTTTCAGCGGTGCTGTGGATGTGGTGCTCACGGGTGTCTCCTGCGCAGATGGTCGGGTCGTGGTCATTTGACGGAGCCGGAGGACAGCCCGGCGATGAGGTGGCGCTGCACGAGCATGAAGCCGATGAGGACCGGCAGCGAGACGACCACCGAGGCGGCCATCAGCTGGTTCCAGTACACGTCGTTCTGCGAGGCGTAGGAGCGCAGCCCGATCGCCAGGGTGCGGGTGGAGGAGTTCGTGAGCACCGAGGCGAAGAGCACCTCGCCCCAGGCGGTGATGAAGCAGTACACCGATACCGCGACGATGCCGGGCCTCGCGACCGGCAGGACCACCCGGATCAGCGCGCCGAGCCGTCCGGTGCCGTCGATCATCGCCGCCTCCTCCAGTGCCCGCGGGATGGAGGCGAAGAAGCCGGTGAGCATCCAGATCGCGAAGGGCAGCGAGAACGTCAGATAGGTCAGGATCAGGCCCAGGTAGCTGCCCGAAAGCTGCAGCCCCACCGTCCGTTCGATCTGGGTGAAGATCAGAAACAGCGGCAGCAGGAACAGGATGCCCGGGAACATCTGGGTGGACAGGACCACCAGGGAAAACGTGCGGGCCCCCTTGAATTCGAAACGGGAGATGGCATAGGCGGCCATGATGGCCAGCACGACCGAGAAGAAGGTGGCGCTGACGGTGACGATGAGGCTGTTGACGAAGTAGTCGGCCAGCGGGACGGTCGTCCAGATGTCCAGATAGGGCTGCAGGGTGATGGTGCTGGGCCACCAGGTGAAGAGCCCGCGCACATCCTCGAGCGGTTTCACGCTGGTGATCAGCACGACATACAGCGGCAGGATCACGATCGCGGAGAGCCCGAGCAGCCCGAAGGTGC
Organism: Glutamicibacter sp. BW78; assembly: GCF_002332245.1. NCBI lineage: Bacteria > Bacillati > Actinomycetota > Actinomycetes > Micrococcales > Micrococcaceae > Glutamicibacter > Glutamicibacter sp. BW78. The sequence continues at coordinate 194,911 of NZ_NRGU01000038.1, read as the reverse complement.
GCAGGATCCGGAATCCACGGGTTTCAAGCATCGGTGCTCTTTCCCTTCGGCATGACGAGTCGGATGTAGAAGGCGGAGGCGATCAGCAGCACGATGAGCAGCAGGACGCTCATGGCCCCACCGACGCCGAAGTTCCAGTTGCTGAAGGACTGCTGGTAGATCAGCGGGGAGATCAGTGTTGCCTCCGGTGGGGAGGCCGGCCCGAACAGCACGTAGGGGACGTTGAACTGGTTGAAGATCCACAGCGAGAGGATCAGCAGCAACACCGTGTTCGCGTGGCGGATCATCGGCAGGGTGATGTTGGTGAACTGCTTCCACAGGCTCGCCCCGTCCAGCGCTGCGGCCTCATAAACGTCGCCGGGGATGTTCTGCAGGGCGGCGAGCAGCATCAGGAACGCGAAGGGCCAGAACTGCCAGACCGTCACGATCACCATGACCCAGAAGGCGTTGGAACCCAGTAGCCAAAACGGCCGGTGGTCCAGGATCCCCAGGTCATCGACCAGCAAACGGTTGATGACGCCGTCGCGCTGGTTGAACATGAACGCCCAGGCGATGGTGCCCACATAGCTGGGCAACGCGTATGGGACCAGGAACAGGGTCCGCAGGAAGCCGCGGCCCCGGAAGCTCGAGGAGAGCAGGACCGCGGCGAACATCCCGATGCTCCAGGCCAGGCCCACCACGATGATGGTGAACAGCACCGTGCGGCCGAGGGCGTCGTAGAACTGGCTGCCGATCGGACCGGCGGGGTTGAGCCCGTCGACGAAGTTCTGGAATCCGATGAACTTCGCCTGCACCCAGTTCGCGATGCTCAACTGGGTCAGCGCGATGAACGCAATCCAGACCCCGAGGGCCATGGGGATGATGTGGATCAGCAGTTCCATGATGCTCGCCGGGGCGACGAGCAGATACGGGAACAGGTCCTTCTTGCGTTTGCGGGGCGTTGCGGCCGGGGCCGGGCGCCCCGCGGTGGGGGTGCCCGGATCCGATGCGGCCCGACGGCGTTTGCCGGCTTCGAGGGTGGGGCCCATGGTCAGTCCTTTCAGCGGATTCGACGAGGGGTGGGCGGAGACGGTTACATCTGCGAATTCGCGTTGTCCAGCGCCTTCTTCACGTCCGCTTCACTGACCTTCTCGCCCTGGGCGATCTTGGCGAAGAGGTTCTTCACCGCGGTGCCGACCAGGGTCTCCATCTGGCTTTCTGAGGGGTAGAGGGGCATCGGCTGGGCATGGTTGGCCAGGATGTCCTTCTTCAGCGTGATCTCGTCTGATTGGAAGGCCTCATCGTCGTAGGCGGCGGTGACCACCGGCAGCGCGGTGTATTCCTTATTCAGGTAGATCTGCTCATCGTCGCTGGTCAGGTGCTTCACGAAATCGACGGCCGCCGCCTTGTTATCCGAGTTGTCGAAGACCGAGACGTTGATCCCGGCGACGTGGCTCTGCGTACCCTCCAGGCCGGTCGCATCGGCGGTCATCATCGGAACCGGCGCTGCCTGATAGTCCTTCATGTCCCGGGCGTTCAGGGTCTTGCCGGGGGCCTGATCGAAGAACATGGCCGACTTTCCCGCCGCGAAGTCCTCGACCATATCCGAGCCGTTCTGAGCCTCGGCCATGGAGGGGTTGACCACGCCGTCGGAGCCCATCAGCTGGACCCACTGGTTCACGCCCTTGACGACTCCGTCGGTGGCGAACTGTGGCTTGCCGTCGGCGTCGTACAGGGATCCGCCGTTCTGCAGCCCGCGGATGAAGGCGGCGTGGGCGTTATTGGTGACCGAGGCTCCGGCCAGGGACACGCCCCACTGATCGGTTTTGCCGTCGTCGTTGGTGTCCTTGGTCAGCTTCTTGGCGTCGGCGACGAAATCATCCCAGGTGGCCGGCGGGCTCTCGATGCCGGCCTCCTTGAACATCTTGGTGTTGTAGTACATCGAGTAGCTCAGCCCGTAGAGCGGGACGGAGGTCGGCGCCTTGCCCTCGGCTCCACCGGTGGCCCAGCTGGTTTGGACGAAGCGGTCCTGCCCGCCGATCTTCTCCAGCGGATCGCCCTCCCAGGGCATGAAGGCACCGGAGGCCTGCAGGGAGACGGCCCAGGTGTTGCCGATGTTCAGCACGTCGGGGCCATCGCCTGAGGAGACGGCGGTGAGGATGCGGTTGTAGAGGTCGCTCCACGGGATGACCTCGAGCTCGACCTTGGTGCCGGTCTCCTCGGTGTAGCGGTCGATGGATTCCTTTAGCACCCGCTCGTCGTCGGTGACCGAGGTGCCCTGGTTGGAGGCCCAGTAGGTGATGGTTCCGCCAGCCTGGGCGTCACCGACATCATTCGAGGCCGAGTTTCCGCAGGCCGAGAGGCCCAGGACAAGGGTTCCAATGGAGAGGGCGGCTGCCCATTTCTTGGTCGTTTTCATGGTGGTTTCTCGTTTTCTTCTCATCGGGCGGAGCCCGGGTGCGGTGAGGTGCAGGGCAAGCGGTGGCTAGGTGGCCTGTTGCTGGGGTGGATACGGAGGGATGCGCCGGGGTTGGCCCGGTGTGTTTGATCAGACGGAGCTGCTGGCCTTCGACGGGTCCCAGTCGGCATCCAGCGGTTCGGAGGCCTCGACCGTGCTGGTCACATCGACGAATTGGCCGGTGCCGGCGGCTTCGGAAATGGAGACCATGATGTCCAGGACGTGGAAGGCCAGCGCGCCGGGAACCCGTTCGGGGCGCCCTTCGCGCAGGGCCTGGGCTATTTCGGCGACGCCGGTCCCCCGGGTGAACAGCGAACCTTCGGCCTCGATGACCCGCGAATCGTCCTCACCGGTGTGGAGGGTGGTGGCGCCGTCGAACATATTGGGGTCGGGGAACACTGCGGTGCCCTCGGTGCCGGCGATCTCGACGAACCCTGCCCGTGGGAGTTTCGAGTCGAAGCTGAACACCGATTGTGCGCTCGCCCCGGATTCGAATTCGATCAACGCGGAAATGTGGGTGGGCACCTCGACGGGGAATTCGGTGCCTGCCTTCGGTCCCGAGCCGATGGTGCGGGTGGGGCGGGCCTGGGAGGCGGTGGCGGCGACCCGGCGGACCGGGCCGAAGACCTGGACCAGCGTGGTCAGGTAGTAGGGGCCGACGTCGAACATGGGGCCGGCGCCCTGCGCGAAGAGGAATTCGGGGCTGGGGTGCCAGGATTCGGGGCCGGGGACCTGGAAGAGCGTCAGCCCGGTCAGTGGCTGGCCGATGGACCCGGCGCGGACCTCGCGCAGTGCGGTTTGCAGGCCGGCACCGAGGAACGTATCCGGGGCGACGGCGACGCGGACTCCGGCCTGGTGGGCGGCGTCCATGAGTTCGCGTCCTGATTCGCGGTCCAGGGCGTAGGGCTTCTCTCCCCAGACGTGTTTGCCGGCACGGACCGCTTGGAGGGCGACCTCCACGTGTACTGCCGGGATGGTCAGGTTGACCACGATCTCCACGTCGGCGTTCTCCAAGAGTGCCTGATAGGAGCCCGAGTTCGGGACTCCCCATTTGGCTGCCTGGCTGGCGGCGCGTTCCTCGTCGAGGTCGGCGATGAACAGGACCTTCAGGTCGGGGAAGCGGGTCAGGTTCTCCAGGTACTGGTCGCTGATGGTTCCTGCGCCGACGATGCCGACGCCCGTGGTGGTGGTGTTCATTTGGTGCCTGCCAGGAAGTTGTAGGAATCGGTGACGGCTTGCAGGACGTCGCCGTTGAAGTCGTCGAGTTCAATGACGCGGAGTGCTTGGGGTGCGGCGGCGAGGATCTCGGCGATCGGCATGGAGCCGGCGCCGACGGCGACCTGTTCCTTGTCGTTCTTGGTCTTGGGTCCGTCCTTCACATGGAGGGCTTTGACCCGGTCGCCCAAGCGGCCCAGCAGCGCCGGGGCGCTTTCGCCGCCGACTTCTGCCCAGTAGGTGTCCACCTCCAACACGACGGCGTCGCCCACCTCCTCGGCGAAGACCTCCAGGGCTGCGGTTCCGTCGATGCGGTTCTCGAGTTCGAAGGCGTGGTTGTGGTAGCCGATGGCCAGCCCGTGGTCGGCGGCCTTCGCAGCGATGCCCTTCAGCTCACGGGCAATGCCGGCAACGGATTCGCGATTGGTCCAGCGGGACTCCTCGATATGCGGGTCAATGATGGTGGAGATGCCCAGTTGCTTCGCTGCGGCGAAGACGGCGTCCAGGTCGGCGTCGATGAGCTTAACATGTGCCGTCGGAGCGGAGAGCCCGAGACGGGGCAGGTGCTCGGCGTATTCGGCGGCCCGTTCGACGAACGCGTAGGGCTCGACCTGAGTGAAGCCGATGCCGGCCATCGCTTCAAGCGTTCCGGGAAGGTCCTCGGCCAAATGGCCGCGGACCGTGTAGAGCTGGACGGACGGTGTCATGAAAGGGCTCCTCGGTGCTGCGCGGACTATCGGGACTACTGCTAATGCGACCGTTGTCGTGATGGCGATCACATCAACGTTGGATTGAGCGTACGATTACTTTTGACGAACGTCAAGCAAAAGATGTAGACATATACTCATAAGGTGATTCTCGGCCACTCCCCCTCCCCAAGACGGGGAATGGCGAATCTACTGGCATGATCGCTGCAAGCAACCGACGACGTACGAGAAGAGGGACCATGCCAATCGACACGGCGGAGAACGGCACGGCCGACCTGGCCAAGGCCGGCGAATTCCTGCAGTTGCTACGCGACGGACGCCCCCGGACCCGCGCCGAGTTGGCGCAGGTCACCGGAATGGCTCGATCCACCGTGGCGTCCCGCGTGGACACCCTCCTGCAGCTCGGCTACGTCGCCCCGGTCGGCGATTCCACCTCTACTGGCGGTCGCCCACCGTCGCTCTTCGCACTCAACCCCGACGCCCGCGTCGTCATCGGCGCTGACCTGGGGGCCAGCCACGCCCGCGCCGTGCTGGCCAACCTCGCGGGGGAAGTCAAGGCCGAATTCTGGGAAATGCTGCCCATCTCCAACGGCCCCGAAGCCGTCGTGGGTTGGCTGGCCCAGACCATCGGGCGGCTACTTGCCGAGGCGGGATGCACGACCAGCGAGCTTGCGGCCATCGGCGTGGGACTCCCCGGACCGGTGGAGTTCCAGACGGGCCGCCCGGTCAGCCCACCGATCATGCCGGGCTGGGATGGCTACGATCTGCCCGCGAGGCTGCACCAGGACTACGACGTCCCGGTACTGGTGGATAACGACGTGAACATCATGGCCCTGGGCGAACACAAGGCGAACCTACCCACCGATCAGGACATCCTTTTCGTGAAGGTGGCCACTGGCATCGGCGCCGGCATCATTGCCGGCGGGAACCTCGAACGCGGAGCCCAGGGAACCGCAGGAGACCTCGGGCACGTGCGGGTCCCCGGCGGACCAGAGACCCTGTGTACCTGCGGGAATGTCGGGTGCTTGGAGGCCGTCGCCAGCGGTCCGGCCATCGCCCTGAAGTTGGGTCTGACCGCCGAACCGGGACAGAACATCCCCTCACTCGTGGCCCAGCAAGTGCGCGACGGCGATGCCGCCGCCATTGCTGCGGTGCGTCAGGCCGGTCGGGACCTAGGCAGTGTGTTGGCCACCTGCGTCAGCCTACTGAACCCCTCCGTCATCGTCGTCGGCGGCTCATTGGCCCAGGTGGGTGAGCACCTGCTGGCTGGCATCCGAGAGGTGGTCTATCAGCGCTCGCTCCCCCTGGCCACCAAGCACCTGCGCATCATCGCGTCCAGCTCCGGCTCCCACGCCGGTGTCTTGGGCGCGGTGGCCTTGGCCTCAGAATTCGCGCTGTCTCCGAAGGCAATTGAGACGAGGGGCAGCTAACAACTCATCCAGCCGTCAACGACGTCGTGCCCGAGAATACCGGCGAGATGTTGCAGATGCCCTCGATCTTCGGGTAGTACGTCGGGGCCAAGATCCTGACGTTGACGCCGTGGAACCTGCTCGAGGAACTGCCGATAATCCATGGGGCCTACGTCCTCTTGGCGGAAGACAACAGAATCCGGTGGCAGTTCTCGACCGGGCCACACTGACGGAATATCCGCATCCCTACGGTCTCGGCCTTCGGCGCCCTACACCTGGTCACCAACAAGGGCCCGCTGACCTTGACGATCGTGGGCACCCGGATCCAAGCCTGGGAGCATTTGCTGGCCTTGCCCTCGGGCTTGGACTTCGGCGAGATCCACATCATCGGGCCGGCCCCGGGCAACGTCAAAGAGATTGTCGAGCAGGGGCGCAGCAGGGCTTCACCATGCGGGCCAGCAACGCCGCAGACGCGCTGCCGGTGTCGGATGTCGTGGTTTCCTGCACCAGTGCGCAGGAACAGCCCTTCGGTGGAGCCCGGGTGCTCGACCACGCAGTGGTCATCGCTGTCGGATCACACTCCCCCGATTACCGTGAGCTCACCGATGGCCTGTTGGCCCGTGCCGGCAATGTCCTCGAGTCACTGGATAGTTCGACCCGGGAGGCCGGGGAGATCATTGAGGGGCTAGACAGCGGAGCCATCGCCAATCGGTCGGCCTTGGTCACAATGCGCCAGTTGGCCGGAGGGCACGCTCTGCCCGCAGGGCGGCCGAAGATCTTCAAGATCACGGGCATGCCCTGGCAGGATCTGGCCGTGGCCTCGGCCATCCATGAGGCGGGAGCGATCGGAGTGACAACTTCATCCAGCCAGAGATCGGACATGTCATGAGAGTCCACCTGGCCAGCGTGCTCGCCAACGACCAGGCGAGGGCCGAGCGGTTCTACGCCGAGGTGCCCGGCCTCGTGAAGAATAACGACATCCCGATGGGTACTGACCGTTGGCTGATGGTTGTCTCCCTCGAGGATTCAGAGGGCACCGAACTGCTGCTCGAACCCAGCGGTCACGCTGCGGCCCAGCCCCATAAGGATTCCCAGTTCGCCGACGGGATTCCCTTCACCCAATTCGCCGCCGCCGATGTCCAGGCCGAGTACCTAGCGGACTTGGGTGCGCGCCTCACGTAGGAGCCGCTGACCATGGGTCCGGTGACCACTGCGGTGTTGGACTGCACCTGCGGGAACCTCATTCAGATCGCCACGCTGCTGGCCTAGACCCGGCTGGTTCCAGGACACATCATCACGGGATTCCTGGTTTCCTCATCGAGAGTGACGTGGGGCAGCCTGCGCGCGACCACTGGGCCCGCACCGAGCAACACCATGATGCCGATTGAGAACAGCCCATAGGACTTCTCGCCCACCAGCGTCGACAGGTTCAACAGGATGATACCCAGGAACAAGGGCAACCCTGCAAGACCGAGTGATGGTGCAGCGCGACGACGAAAGCGGCTCCCACCCCGTTCATCGCGTCAGAAGAAGGCCAGCACGTCCATGGAAGTCGCCGACAGCAAGAGAACCGCGCCGGCTGAGGCGATCCCCCGAGCCAGGTGCAGAGCTGGGCGATCGGCTCCAACCGCAGCACCGCAGCAACAGCCACCAGCACCGTCACGATGCAGGCGGCCGCCGCCGAGGCGTTCTACGGAGCTTGGAAACGAGGATGTGCGATCCCAATCCGCTGACCCGGCACCCCGCGTCGACCCATCTGGAACAGATAGCGGGAAGCGATGTTGAGGAACGCCAGTACGCATGCGAACAGGCTAGTGACAAATTGCAGCTGCACCACATGCGTGCCGACGGCCCCGAGATAGGTCTGCGTCGTCGAGTTGCGGATGGTGCCCGGGTTCTGCGTGGTTTCGGCGACGACACGGCTTTCCCCGTTAGCACTGATCAGCAGCCAGCTCGAAACAGTGTAGAAGACCCCAATGGTCACCAGGGAGAGGTAGGTGGCCCGCGGAATGGTCAGCTCCGGATCGCGCACTTCGTCCCGGAAGACCGCCGTGGCTTCGAATCCGACGAAGCTGAGGATGGCGAAGAGGATACCCGTTCCCGGGGCACCCGAAAAGATCTGTGAGGGACTGACGATACCGGTGGCGAAGCCTTCAGGACCTCCTCCGGAGAGGACGACGACGGCGTCGAGCACCAGCACGATGGCCACTTCCGCGAGCAGCAGGATCGCCAGCAGTTTTCCGGAGAGTTGGATGCTGCGATGTCCCAGGATCGCGACGACGGCGAAACCAGCAGCGGCCCACACCCACCAGGGAAGCGTCGGGCCCCCGTAGGAGGAGACCAGTTCCGCCAGTGCCGGGCCGAAGAGACCGAAGACCCCGGCCTCGAGGGCCAGGTATGACAGCAGCGCAGCGAACGCCGCACCGAGGCCGGCTCCGCGGCCCAGCCCCTTGCCGACGTAGGAATAGAGGCCCCGGCAGTGGGCACGAAACGGGTCATCTGGGTGAAACAGATGGAGAACCGCAGCAGCACCACGGTGACCACGACATAGGAGAACGGGAAGCCGGTTCCATTGCCTAGCGCGATGCCCAGCGGAACCGGCCCACCAATGGCGCCCAGGGGTGACGCGGCGACGACGATGAAGACGACCGAGGCGGTGCCGAGATTGCCCCGTATCGGGGAGCTCTCGACCCTGCCAACCGAAGTGCGCGCAGACGAGGGAAACGCCGCAGTCTGTTTACTGGGGGTGGTTTGTCGGGGACATGGCGTCTGCTTTCGGTGTGCGAACAGTGAACTGCCCACCACGCTATGGCTAGAGAAACCCGGCACAGCCCGACGTTAATAGCCGGGTACCCGAATGAACCCACATGACTCCAGCAAGGTGCTGTCGCGTCCTTTGGAGACACCCGATGAAACGGATAGGCGTCATGTTCGACATAGAACGATCCGACGCGGAAATCGTTCGCTATGAATTATCAGCCAAACAACGATGGCATTTGTACGCCAAAAACAGCGCCTCTGCCCCCTCTCGTGGGAGCCCAGCAGCGAAGCCCCTTCGACCCCTGCCGCAGAAAAGGTAAAGTGTCTGCGCATATGAAGTACGATGCAAACCTATTGGTCTCGTGACGGCACAACTAAGAATCAAAGTACCTAGGAGTGCAGCCCCTCCTAAGGAGTCGCTCCCAGCATTCCCGGCGCAGAGCCCCGACGCCGACCTGAAGGTTCCGGCGAACATCAGAGGGAACCACCTAGGGCTTGACGCGCATTTCACTCTGAAACTGGAACTAGCCGCCGATCTTAACAGAAATACGCTGGCTGAGTTTCCCAGTTACCACGCGACTGCGATGCCAGCCTAGGAGCCGCAGCTCGGAAGGCGATCACAGCTAGACTAGGCTACCAACAGCCTGACTAATGCCATTGAATTTACTGTCGAACGTCACCGGCTGCGCATTGGCCCAATGGGTCCATGTCAGGAAAATGCCACCACGAAAATCAGTGCATCCGAATCCGGAACATCGACGTCCGCCCGGGACTACCAAGATGGTCATAGTTGCGATGCAAATGCCCAGTACCTCGAGCTGTGGTCTCCAAGCACCTACCCTTCATCTGTCTCTACATGGAGTGCTAAGGACAGGCAGTTTCCCTGGTACCGTGTTAAGGCAATATACACATCTTCTCGAAAGTAGCCAGATGATCCCGGTGATCGATGTTTTCGCTGGCCCGGGTGGGCTAAACGAAGGATTCTCTAGTGTCCACGACGGGGCTGGCAACACGGTTTTTAGGACTGTTGCGTCTATCGAAATGGAGAAATCAGCAGTTGCGACGTTGCGGCTCCGAAGCGCCATTCGCTCGACTAAATTAGAGTCCGACGGAGCTCTTTCCGCTGTCGATGCGTTCGCTGAGAAACAGATCGGCCTGGCGGAGTTGATGAATGACCCAACGTTCGCACGCAACTACGTGGCGGCAACTTCAGAAGTCCATGCTTTCGAGCTAAGCCCGTCGACCCGGGAAACTTCAGATTCTATGATCCGAACAGCTTTGGGTCCTTACCCCGAGCAGCCCTGGGTCCTTATCGGGGGCCCTCCCTGTCAAGCATATTCACTCGCAGGGCGCTCTAGGCGTGTACACGACGCTTCGTTCGAGGACGATCACAAGCACTTCCTGTACCGCGAGTACCTCCACATTATTCGACAGCACAGGCCCACCGTCTTCGTCATGGAGAACGTCAAAGGCCTGTTGTCTTCCTTGAATCGCGGGGAACGGATCTTCGATTTAATTCGTGATGACTTAGAACAGCCTGCTGATGACCTCGAGTACGACTTATATTCCATGGTTTCAGACAACACGGATCTAGACGCCGAGGATTTTATAATCAAGGCAGAGCGGTACGGCGTGCCACAGCGACGGCACCGACTCATAATCGTAGGCGTCTTGCGCGGAAGTGGCTTGAAGCGGCCTAGGATCCTAGACCGCAGCGATCAACAAGTAAGCGTCTCCCAAGCGCTGGTTGGCCTCCCTGAACTTCGTTCTTCAGTCTCCCGAGCTAACGACCCCGAGGGCGTTCTTTGGAGAGAAATTTGGCAGACTATGAGCCAGATTGCCCGTTCTTCCGGACACGAACTCCTAGGAAAGCCAAACCTCACTGTTGAATCAGCTGTGCCCTCCGCCAAACCGTCGAACTTTGTCAACGGAGCCCAAGCAACTTACTTTGATTTCATCAAGGCGAGGAGCACTGACTCCTCACCGACCTGGAACCATCATTCGCGTGGGCACCGCGGGGATGACCTCGTTAGGTATGGTCTGCTGAGCGCTTTGGCAGCCAAAACGTCTGCAAACCCAAAAGTCAGGGACTTAGACAAACAATTCTGGCCGAATCACAAGAACATAACCGACGAGGTCGTCCCATTCCAAGATCGATTCCGTGTCCAGTTAGCTGGTACCCCAGCGACTACAATCGTCTCGCACATTGCTAAGGATGGACACTACTACATTCATCCGGACCCCAGCCAGATGAGAAGCTTCACTGTCCGAGAGGCGGCACGATTGCAGTCTTTCCCAGACAACTACATCTTCCTAGGAAACAGAACTCAGCAATTCACCCAGGTGGGCAATGCTGTTCCGCCCCTACTGGCCAGAAATATCGGAAAACGCATCGCAGAAATCCTAACTGAGTAGTGTGCGATCACTCTTCAGTGGTCACCCTCTTTGGAAACGTGTTGCCCCGCTTCTCGGAACGCCACGTCGACCCGAAACTCCAACTCGGATGTCGAAAGTGCATGAACTGAAATGTAGGTTCGTTCAGCCCTGATAAGGATAATCGCTTTGCGAAGCGCCTTGTTTCGATTGACGGCCGGATACTCTTGCTCGAAACGCCACATCCCGTCGCGAACTGCTCTTGCCAACCTTCTGTTATTCGACACGGTGGCTCGCTCCATGATCTGAAAAAAGTCGTCTTCAGCAAGTGGCGTGTTTAAGTCGGGCACCTCTGTAAGGTCTGGGCCTAAAACATGCGCGCGCTGCCATAGTCTCCTCAGAACATTCCGTCGGTGCCCAAGAATCCGGTTTCGTGAACGGGCTGGAAACCGCCAAGGACCCAGCTCCGGGACAACGGTCAAGGTCAAGAAAGACCAGACGCCTTGTTCTGCCGCGTCGCCCGGAACAATCCCCATGTTCGCGTAGAGATAGGTCCCACACACACGGTCAAATTCAGCCTGTGACCGATTCGAAAGTTCGCAAGGGTACCCAAACTCAATACAAATCTCCCTAAGGTCCGCCCTTAGTCGGGCTAATTGACTAGGCGGGACCGGCATCCCACCTGCTGCCCCTGGTGCAGCATTCGGGTGTTCGAGTTCCGATCGCTTTTTTAAGTCGGTCAAAGAGAGCTCACAGTACTCTTCATAGAGTTGTTGCGCGCGCATAGAGTCCAAGCGCGGGTACAGCCAGTTTTCTGGCGGGGGGCTACTAGTCACTCTCGCCTCTCATGTGTTGAATCTCTGCTTCAAGTAATCCCGGCGAGGTGCCCCGCAGATCTGCCAAATGACATATATCCGCTTTCGGCCAAGTAAACGCAACCGCCCTCCGCAGTCCGCCCATGACGCTCTGATCATCGAAGTCTAAATTAGAGGAGACTACCTCTTTAGTTGCGAGCGCCGTCGCAATAATTCGTCGGGTGACATCAAAATCGAGGTGCCGCTGGAGAGCCACAGTGGCCTTTGAGCCGGACCCTCTCAACATATCGCGAACCTCAGCGTGCGCTGTGTTGAGCACGACGTGGACGTTGGAAAGAAAATTTGCTTGCAAATCTGAATCGTCGATATAAATCTCCCACAACGCGTTGGCCTGAGACGGCCGACTCGAGGAGAAGTCTTCGGCATAGGTGGGAAATTGCGCCCCGGAACCTTCCAAAATGAATCTGTCCTGATGTGACCACAGGATCGATCCAGGCCTTTCTGCTCCAAGTGGAGAAGTTGGGACAGGATCAAGCACAACCAATTCGATGCTGATTGCGCACGTCCTAGACAAGTTCTTTCCGACCAAAGTCACTTCAATTGGTATTGGCAGCTGCGTTCCAGCTTGGATACGAACTGGGTCATTGGTCAGAGCAACCTCCGCGTTTGCGGACTCTGACGTTGCCGAAACTAACACGCCCAGAGTACTTTTGGCATCCAAATGGCTGGCAAAAAGTAATTCACCGATATCGAACTCAATAGTTCCTCGAAGGTCCAGCACGGTGCGGAAATCCCAGTATTGCAGCTCAGGAGCTAGTCTCTCGGCAAACTCCGCCTCCGACAAGTACCAGCCATCGAAGTTGACTGACTCGGGGGCGGGTTGCCGAAATGGGAAGGTAGCCAGCTTCATGTCAGCTCTCCAGGCTAGTGTCGACATTCCACATAATGGCATAGCGCCCGCTATTGGTGGCTTCTAGAACAACTGACACGGGGTCTGTTGCGGTCAGCGTCTCAATGATTTTCTGCGTATCTGTCATGCGCTCCTCACCATCCAGCGTTAGCTTCGTAATCGTCAAAGTCTCGTCTAGATCTGAGTCGAAGTCTGAGGCCCCAAGCGCAACACCAACCTCAATACTCAATTGTGTCCGTCCGGGAGTTGAGCCGGGTATCAACCGAAACTCAGCACGAGACAAATGGACACCAAATTCAACATCAGCCTGTGCCTGAATAAGTTCCAAGCGAGGCTTGACTACGCCCGACTTCACGGACGTTGCTCCTCCGGGAGAATCTGTGGCGCCTTTGCCGGATCCAGGGCTCCCGAGAACAATATGCGACAGCCTGTCAGCAATAAGTGCTGTGCTATCGGTAGCGACGTTGCTCCGTGCCTCCGGCAACCACCGTGTTTCCGCACATCGTCGGATGTCCGACAAGGCCTTTCGAACGATGTTTCTTTCATCGCGATCGGGTATACCAGCCGAATTCCATGAATCATGTGTCGACGGTTCTGCGTGGGAGAACACTTCGTCGTAATCGTCCTCAACCCGAAAAACTCCCGCCCACTCCAGAACGGGATCGCTTGCCACTGGACCTTCTAAGTATGTGACGACTAGTTCTGGCGTCCGGAGTAAGGCAATGTGATGAGCTGCTCGGTCAGCAAAGGGCGATGCCCCTCTTGGAATATCCTCGTCGCTTTCAGAATTCTGAATGTTGAGTTCGCTGGGTGCCCCATCATCAACTTCCGCGCGCGTCTCCGTCGCAAAGGCAGCCGTGCCTAGCCGGCCGATACGTTTGGAGTGCCTCGTAATCGAATCAAGCTTAAAGGCCAAGGGCTCAGCCCTGTCATGTCGCATTGCTTGATAAATATCAACAAAATGTTGGAGAGGTGGTCGCTCTTCGGGCTTGGGCAGTCGGACAGGCAGTCCGTCGAGCTTCAAACAACACCTCATTGGAATTTCGTCGCAAGCATTCGGCACGATTTTTGGCCACAGATTCCACAAGATGGCGTCCGCCATGTAATTGATCGCTTGTCGACGTGTTCTTCCAGCTAAATCTGGCGCAAGGATCAAAATATTAGTTCCAAGTTCATCGTCTTTGAAGGCTGGCATCCCAATCGCTGCAGCAAGATGTTCCGCATCTTCATCTAAGAGGGGAAGAATCGCCTCGTGAGCTACCTCACCCCACCAATGACGGCCGGTAAAACGCCGCCCTCCTCGGGTGAATCCCTCACCAACAGCGGCCGCGATCAAACGATGCTGAGGGCTTCCGTTGTGCATAGTCCGAGTACTAACCACGATAGTTCTTACCTGCGAAGCCACAAACGTGATCGTCTTGCCAAACCCGTACGATCCACCAGTGTGCGCTCCACTTTTTGGCATACCAGAATTGAGTATGAAATTTGCCCAATCCTTGTTGTTGTCAGTTGGTACCTCGTCAGCGCGAAGAGGCCCTCCCAATCCATGCGTGTTCCTATCAGAGATTATGAGCGCATCGACGTCTCCCTGAAAAAAGTCAAGAAACGGAGGCATCTCTGGCGAAGCGTCTTGAGAAGAAAATACATCATCGCGGAGGACTCTCTTGGCAGCACTCGAGATCTGTCCAAGACTGATCTCGAAATCTACCGGAGTGCCATTTTCGAGTCGTGCATCCCAACTGTTCTGTGCGGCTTCACGGACGAGAACGGACAATGGATCTAAATCTGGCTTCCCTAGGAGCTTGTAAAATCCTTCTGCCGAGAGACCGCCGGATGGTGAAAGCGGTTCGGCAAACCAGTCAAGAGGCATGGTCATATTTCGCCATGCGTCGCATCAGTGACTCTGCTTCGTCTAAGTCCAATGCAGCCTCGACCACTCCTACAAGGTCGATCGTGTAGCTGACGTTCTCAATTCCTGCGGGGAACTTGCCTGCAGCAAAGGCCGCTGGAACCAACTTTGGAAAATTCTCTGATTCGACATCAAACAACCAACTATCGATAAGAGCAAAGCGGGAATTGTCGTAGATGCCCCGATACTTTTCACGATACCCAGCCTGGAGCAGTTTTTTGTCTAGCTCCGATCCATCAACATTGAGGTCACGAATACGATCGATTTGATCTGGAATAGACCTTCCTTCATGTGCAGATTCGAAACGCATAAAGGACACAAATAGTTCTCCGTCCGGTTCGGCCTCTAGCTGTCGCTGCCCGTTTATCTTTGCCCGCATGCCATTTGCTGCCAGTGTTGATTTAGCTTCGATTGCACATCCAGGCAGACGAAAGTCATGTCTATGCTTTAGTGGCCCGCTCCATACATCAGTCCTTCGGGCCGGATCATTTTGAACGATCCGCTCTAAGATCATGAGTTCTCCCAGCAGCCCCAATTGCTGGGGCAGCGACAAGACTGCGGACTCTTCTGCCATAGCAAACAGTGACCGCCAACGCTCAACGTGCTGGACAACTTCCGTTGACGCATTTCCCGAGCTTGGCAATTGCTCGAGCAAATCCCCGGCAAAAACAAGGAATACGTCGTTTAGGGAAGGCTCTTTGCAAGTAACTCCGACATATCGAATCGAATCAATTTCCTCAACCACTACAGCAATTCGAGCGTCTTCTTTCGAACTTGCAATCGATTCGGCTGCTCCGAGAGGCACCAATACTTGGAAGCCACCATCTGACCTTAACGCAGCAACGCATTCGCCAGCTTCGACCTGCCTCCCCAGACCGAGGCACAGGACTCGTCCAGAGCTTTTGGCGGCCTCTGAACTCAAGGCTCCCCACGCTGACTTAACCGAGTAGGGGCTATGCATCCAGGCTCACCTCATCCAGAAATCCTTCAGTATCCTCGTATGGCAAAGAATCGCCAAGCTCGTCTTGATCGCTTGCGACTGTTGACTTGGCCATTTTTTCGGGAACTTCAACATGGATCATGTCGGTCGGCAGTGACCGCGGAGCGGCGCTTGGCAGCGACAATGCAACTCCAACCAAGTTACCTACTGCATCTAGTGCAATTCGGCGCTCATTCTTCCTAGTTCCGCTTGGTTCATCCTTCTTAGGTTTTGAAGTCTTGTCTATTGGGTACACGATCAGGAGCGGACTAGCGCTTTGATCCCGTGCGTCTCTAATCTTCGCACTCGTCTTCGGTGAAACAGGCAAGTCTACGGAGAAGTCGGACGTCGACGTGATGGCTTTCAAATAGGCAGTCTGAATGGGATAGTCTCCGCTAGCCGGTACAACCCTCGAACGCGAGAAGGGATTGAATGTCCAACGTCCCAAAGTGGCTTGCTTGCCTTCATTGGGATTTGCCCGGCCGATCACCGCGACGTTCCAAGATTCAAGATAGCTATGCTCGAGTTGCGCTCGGATGTACTTGGCGAGGACTCCGTGTCCCATCTCGGAATTCGGGTGAAATGCGTAGTCGTCAAGAAACGTCAACACCAAATCGACAGGGACATGCCTAGCTATAAGCGTCCCGCTGTCGAACTGCTCGTGCACCGCCGAGTCCGTCCCCAGAGCCCCAATGAGGTTCTCTGCTGCAGACCAATTATCAGCGACTGTTGTCTCGGAGAGATGACTGAAGTAGGTCGTTTGCGGTGTGGCGCCGCTAAAAGATGCCTCCGCAGGAATGGCGAACTGCATCTTCAATCTAGAAGTGACTTGCATTTTCGGGTGAAGCATCAGCCGAACGGCAAAATTTGATGGTGAGATTTTCTCGTCGCCATACGCTTCTATGTCTTGGCGGATCGATGTCTCAAGGTCTGAGAGAAATCTGAAGTCTTCGGCCATAGTTGCCGTCGTCCAAATTCTTGGCAAATCTGCGTATCCGGGCCGATAGCCGAACCACCGTCCCATTTGGAGAGCCGAATCGTACATCGTCGTGTTGCGGAGGAAGAACGACGAAATCAATCCTTCAAGCGTCAATCCACGAGAAAGTGTGTTGCCGCCAACGGCTATTACCGTCGCTGGTTCGTCGCCATAGATGAGGCGATCAGTTGAAACACCATTGTCAGCGAGAACGTGAATGTCTGCCAGCACGTCTGATACCGTCCGCGACATGTCTCCAAACCCAATGGTACGGAGTCCGTGATTTTCTGCCGGTTCGGCTGATGTCTCCTGGTTCCATTGTTCTTCCCATTCTTCAACGTCCCCGCTCGACCATTGTGCAGCTAGTGCCTTGAGATGTTTTTTAATCACCGGCACGAATTGCAGCTGAGGCTCGACTCTGAAAGTCGTGTGTACGAGCATGCTCGAATGGGCCACCTCGCCTGAGCGAACTCTGCGCGCCGCCGTTGCCATGACGAACCAACGGATGGCAGCCGCTAGCGACTTGGACACCGACGGTGAATATGGCACCTTCGACGACACCACGTACCCAGCGCTTTCGTCATCGGGAACGTACCGGATCACGTTGACACGGTCCTCGTCTTGCTCTTCCTCTTCGGTCACCGCCCTGCCGAACAGCTCTTCCGCGCCAAAGTATCCTGACGGTTTGGGGAGTGAGTAGATGAAATCCTTTGGGTAGATCCCGTCAACATCTTTGGGGTTTGCGAGTACGTTCGCAAATGGCGTTGCTGAATATCCGATGTAGGTCACTTTGGGGAAATCCAGCAGTTGCTTGAGTTTGGCGTGGATTACGGACGTGTTCAGTTCGGCGTCCTTGGCTGTATTAACGCTGGCTTGGTCTGCCTCGTCGTCAATTATCAAGATTGGGCAATCGTTGAGTGCCCCTTTTTCGTGGGCCAACTGAAGCCATTCCACGAGCTTCGTCAGACGAGTAACGTTCTTCTTCACGACGGCCAACAGGTTCAACTTGCTGCCAGCCATTAGAGGGAGGGCTTGGACAGGATTCCCGAAGTCTGATTGGGCGCTGGTGAGACTAATCCAGTTGACCGGGTCGAGACCAACAATCTGACCTTCAAGGCGCATTTGAGTCTGCCGCCTTAGCGAGTTGTGGACACCCGACAGCACGATAAATAGACGGTAGCCGGCGTCTGCGGCCTTCGCGATAGTCGCGGTGAAATTAGCTGTCTTGCCGGACTGGACGTAACCAAGCACGAGCCCTCGAACCGACGAGCGGGCCTGATGGGGGTCAGCGCATCGCGCAACAACAGCTTGGGACGTGGCGTCGAGGGATTCGACAGTATGAGCCCACTTCGGGTTTCCCTCGAGGTGCTCTTTCAGCGCTTCCCATGTGCCGTTGGCAAAGGTCCCGCCGTCATACCACGGCTTCCATTCAGGGTTCTGAATTACATGGCCATCGCCCATCCCTGGCGTGTATATAGCTTCAACGAGTTTGAAGTACGCGTCGCTCGCTTGTTCTACGACTTCTGGGTCGATCTTGAGGCTGTGAAGTAGCCAAATTGCTTCCTCTGGGCTCTTGCCCGCCATAGTCATCAGCTGAATTTGCTGCAAGGCAGCTTCTGCCTGCAAAGTGAGCTCGCTCAAGTCAATCCCCCATTTGTTCAGTACGAAAACAACCGACTGGCTGCAAGCGCTCCGTCTGCCGAAGGCAACCACGGGATGCTCGCTCCCATATTATGATGCCACTCACAACAATATAGAAACTCGTCGAAGAATTCTGCCGTTGGCAAAGAGTGGCGCCCCCCTTAGCCAAAATTGCCAACGAATCTCAGCTGATTTTGATCATACGGGCGTAGTTTCAGAAGCCACGTTCCTCGTCCTGAGATGGCTTGGCACAAGTGGAAGCGCTGGCAAACCACCTATGTTGCGGCCAGGCTAGCGTGATAGACAGGGCAGCCATAGCTGAGGAGAAGACATGGCACGGAGCATGCCAAGCGAGCCGGAGTTCAGGCTAGGACAGGAGGCCGAGCAGGCCGTCTGGAGGCGACTCTGCGACGCGTTGCCCGAAGACGTCGTCGTGGCTCATTCGGTTCAAGTTCGAAATGGCACAGCCGAGCACGAAATCGACCTTCTCGTCCTATGGCCAAACGTCGGACTGGCTGCCATCGAGGTTAAGGGTGGTCTGGTCAGAGTCGAGAACGGCCAATGGATCCAATCCGACCGCAAGGGTGGACATCGTATCCAGAGTCCTATCGCCCAGTCGCAAGGAAGCTCCCATGCACTCTCCACTTGGCTCGAGAGCCAGCTGGGGGCCAAGATCAGCAGTCGTTTCGCCTACATGGCTTGTTTCCCTTATACGAAGGTTCAAGCAGATTGGTCTATGGCAGGGACGCCGCGTTCGCTGGTAGTCGATCAAATGGACCTCGCCGAGGACCTTTCGGCTTGCGTACGCACTGCCATCGAGCAGGAGGGCGGGGGCGCATCCGGTCTGGCTCCATCATTCCTGGAACGCATATTGGTCCATCTCCGAGGTGACCTGGCCACGCAACGCACCGTAGCCGGTGACGCCTCCGAAATCGAGGACGAACAGAACAGCCTGACGGAACGCCAAGCCACCCTCCTTTCGGCCACCCGCTCACTCCCCCGCGTCAGATTCCTCGGTGGTGCAGGCAGCGGCAAGACGTATCTGGCGTTGAGGAAAGCAGAGCAGCTGTGCAGGGAAGGCAATCGCGTCGGCGTCTTTTGCTACAACAAGGGACTTGGGCTCTACCTGAAGAACGAGGTGAATCGTTGGCGCGGGAACAAGCCAGTATTCACCGGAGAGTTCCACGAGTACGCGCTCAAAGCCGGCGTGCCGTTCGGAACCGGCCAAGACTACTACGACGCCGATATGCCTCGTCTCCTGCGCGAAACTTCTGCGAATATATCTGCGTCCGAAAAGTTCGACGCCGTCATCGTTGACGAAGCCCAGGACTTTGCCCCGCTGTGGTGGGAGGCCTTGTTGTCTCGGATGTACGACCCCCTGAACGGGAAAGTCTATGCGTTCATGGACGATCGCCAAGACGTCTATCGCCGGTGGGATGGCGAAGGTTTCGGAGGAGCCTTCAAAGAAGGCATTCCCTTGGTTCCGATTCACGTCGACGAAAACCTCCGCAATACCCGCAAGATCGCGGAGATATTCAGGCCGTTCGCCGGTGAGTACTTCAAGCCAAGAGCAAGTACCGGTTTGCCCGTACGTGTTGCGCCCAGCACTACCGATAGTGCTCTAGATACGGCCAGCGATTGCTTGGATGCCCTCATCGACGAGGGATGGGCCAATAACCAAATAGCCCTACTGACGACCAACCGGCGCCACCCCATTCACCAAGAACACTTCGAAAACGAGACCATTCCCGAATACTGGCAGGAATTCCACCGCAACGAGGCGGAATTCTACGGCAATGTTCTGGGTTTCAAGGGGATGGAACGCTCGGTGGTGATCCTTTGCGTTGACGGATTCCGTGACATGGAGCGAGCAGCCGAACGTCTCTACGTCGGTCTGTCCCGTGCGCGTTGCCTGTTGGTCATTGTCGGCGATCCTGAACTGCTAATCAAAGCAGGCGGAAGGGAAATGGAACTTGCGTTGCTTGGTGCCGAGCAGTGGGAGCTTGAACCTTGAGGAGACCAGCCCATATTGAGAAAGCTCACAATTGCCAATCAAGATTCACAGAGCTCAGGCAGAGATCCTCACCAAGTTTGCCGACATTAGTCCAGAACACCTTTGGAAAGGCCCCAAAGTGCCCGCTTCAAAAGAAGATAGAATGACAGAAGTTCAGCGTCTGCGTGAGCAGGGATTATCCTACAAAAAGATTGCTGCTCAAGTGGGTGTCCATGAGTCCACCGTCGGCGACTATCTATCAACCCTCAGAAGCAGGAAAGCACTAAATACCGCCAGTGCGAATGCCTCCGATTTGAGTGCTTCGGCATCCCCAACTTATAGCTCGTCTATCTCGTGGACTTCCCTCCTGGCTCCCGAAGCCGCTTTGCAATCGACTCCTAAGAAGCCCGGAGTCTACAAGGCGTTTCTCCTATGCGGATTTCCAAGCGAGCTCTCCTGGCCCGAGGGGCTGTCTGCGATATGCCCTGGAGACATCGTGTATGTCGGGAAAGCAACGGATCTCAGGACACGGCTGAAACATCATCGTGCCAGTAGCGCGCGTTCAAGCCTCCGACGAACTTTGGCGTCTCTCTTCGAATATCAAGGCATATGGTCCGGCAAGTCCAGCCATCCGAGACTCTCACCGACTGACGAGGCAAAGCTCACGCGTTGGATGTCAGAAAATTTGCTAGTCAGTTTTACAGAGTTGGAAGCCGGAGAATCTCCCACGTCATTGGAAAAGAGCTTGCGTTGTTCATTGGCTCCCCCATTCAACAAGGATTCATTGTCAGCCGAGCAGTCTTACGTCGAATCCATTGGCAGAAGATGGAGGGAGTCGGCGGTCCTGAACATGTGATCCGTTGAAAGGTTCCCAGTCGTGATCTGAGACCCAATAGTGGAGTGTCCTTTCGCAATGCCAACGAACTTACGTGAAGTCCACGCCTCACTTCGCAAATCAAGAAGAACCAGCTCTTTGTTCAAGCCCACTACTATTCTGGAGGCCCGCCAATGGCCCGTATCAATTCTTTGCAGCAAGGCAAGCAAAACGTCAAACGGCACCCAACTGAAGTCGATTGCTACTGGCAAGTCATCGATGGTCCCCTAGAAGAGAAGCTGATCCACCTCTCCACGTTCGGTTCCGTGGCCCGGGCATCAGTGCCCAAAAGCAGCCAATCCATGCAGTTGGACGCGTCGGCGGCACAGAACTTGGTAGATCTCCTTCGACAGGTTTTCCCGACCGTTCACTAAAGTTCGGGTTCCTAGTCGAAAGAGTTTCTGCAGCAGATCTTCCACAACGTCCAGACGACGTCGACGGCGTAGACGAAGACCCAGATCCGCAGGGCAGCCGCCAGGAGGGCAACAAGGTCGAATGGCCCGGTAACGGCATGGATGACCCCACGGAACGGGAGGATCGCTTCTTGCCCGATCCCGACCAGCGCCTCCGGGTTCACCGAGGGCAGGAAGAGCAACCCGAGGACGACGGCGGTCCCGAAGAGGGCCGTATGCCAGAGCAGGTCCACCAGGAGCTGCCGTCGGCTCTTCTCCGGCTTGGCCTCCTCCGAGGCCACGTTCTCTTCGTCTTCTGCGTCCAGGCCCACATCCGCTGCGTTGTCCGGAGTCTCGATGGGCGTTGGGACCAGCGCTGTCGGCTCAAGAGTGCGGGGCTGATCCACCGCGCCGAGCCGGCGCACTGCTGCCGGCACCAATGCCGCCCCGGAGAGGATAACCACCGCGAAGACGAGGCAGGCCATGAGCCAGGATCCGGCGTCGTACAAAAATCCTGCCGCCAGTGAACCGACCATGGCCCCGGCTAGGGTGCTGGCTTCGTAGAGACTTAGCCCGCGGCCGAGGTGCCGGGGGCCTACTGCCTCGGCGATGACCGCCTGCTGGATGGGCATGATGGCCGCCCAGGCGGCCCCGGAGAGCACCCACAGCCCAGCGATCACCAACGGAGTGGGCGCTAAGCCGAGGCCCGCGGCGAAGATCGCACTGGCCACTGAACCGAGGATCAGGATTTTCCGGCGCCCGTACCTGACGACGGCACGGTGCAGAAGGGGTGGCAGGATACTCATGGCGATCGCCCCGGGCAGGAAGATCAGGGCGATTTGAAAGGGCTCCAAGTCGAAGTGACGCTGCAGCTGCAGAATCATCAGCAGGCTGATGGCGGCCTCCGCGGCCTCGACGATGACCACTGCCAGCAGCATCGGGCGTAGCTTCCGACCCACCCCACCCAGATTCAGGGAGGTCAACGCCGTTGCGGAATCGTTCTCGGTTCCTTCCTCCCCACCGCCAGCAGGTTCAACGGGCACGGCAGGCAGGACCCGCCGCCCCGGTGAGGTGGCCAGCACCACGGCTGCTGCGAAGGAACAGAAGGCCAGCGCGAAGAACACCGAAACATAGTTGGTCACCGAGAGCAGGACGACCGCCGGAACGAACACGACCCAGCTGCCGTATTCCTCGGCCGAGAGCAACCGGGCGAAGACGCCCGAGTCTATGTCCAACCGTTCGCCCACGATGGCCCGGATCGCCACCCACAGGAAAGCGCCTCCCACCCCGGACACGGCTGCTGCCGTCACCGCCAGAGGCAACCCGGAGGCCAGCCCGAAGAGCACGCAGCCGACACCGATGGTCGTTGCGCCTGCTGCCGCGATGCCGAGGCGTCCTCCGCGGTCAACCAGGGTCCCGGCCAACGGTCGGGTGAGCAGGGACACCAGCACGTCCACTGCAAGGAGCACCCCGGTCTGGGAGGCCGAGAGGCCCAGGACGGCCCCGGCGAACAGCGGCAGGACGAAGTCGATGAACGTTCCCGTGCCGCTAGTGAGCGTGGCACTGGTGAGCACCCTGCGTTCGCGGCGCAGCAACGTTGGCGCGCTGGCGAGATCCGCGTCATCGCGACGTGCCATCAATACCCACCCCCAAGTTCGGCGCCATGTGCACCGTCACAGGCACTCTACGTGCCCCCGTCATGCAGAGCGGTGAGAACTGAAAACAGCCTACGGTGGATACGTGACACCCGACCCGCTTGAGACCGCAGACACCGCGACTGCCACCGGCCCTTCGACCACCGACCGGCGCGCGCGACTGGCTGTCTCGCTGCTGTTCCTGACCAACGGTGCCCTGTTCGCCAACCTGCTCCCTCGCTATCCGGCCATCAAGGACGGACTCGGGCTCTCAAACGGTCAGTTCGGTGCCGCCGTCGCCGCCTTCCCGCTCGGAGCCCTCATTGCCGGCTTGGCGGCGGCCACCCTGATCCGCCGCTTCCGCTCCTCGAGGGTCGCCGTAGCTGGCACGATCCTCACCGGCACCGGCATCCTGCTGGCCGGACTGGCCCCGAGCTGGGCGTTGCTCGCCGGCGCACTGTTCATCGCCGGGGCAGCCGACGCGATCACCGATGTTGCCCAGAACTCCCACGGCCTGCGGGTTCAACGCCGCTATGGTCGGTCGATCCTGAACTCCTTCCACGCCGCCTGGAGTGTGGGCGCGGTCCTGGGCGGGCTGATGGGGGCCGCGGCCTCCGGACTCGATATCCCGCGCGGCATCCATTTGGGGCTCTCACTCATCCTCTTCAGCGCCCTCGCCCTCTACTGCCGCCGCACTCTGCTTCCCGGTCCCGAACCGACCGGGATGGACACCGCGGACCAGCATGACGACGGCATCCCCCGGGCCCGCATCTCCCGGCTGGCCACCTACGGGATCCTCGCGGCACTGGTCCTGGTCGCCACGGGCGGCTCGATCATCGAGGATGCCGGCAACTCCTGGTCGGCCATCTACCTGCACGATTCCCTCGGCGCCGTCGCACCGGTCACCGCGCTGGGCTTCGTGGCCCTCATCGGCTGCCAACTGGTGGGACGGCTCATCGGTGACCAGCTCTTCGATACCTTCGGCCAGCGACTCGTGGCCCGCGCCGGGGGTGCCATCGTCGTGGTCGGGATGGGACTGGCGCTGGCCTTCCCGACCATCCCGGGCACCATCATCGGGTTCGGGCTCTCCGGCTTCGGCATGGCCACCCTGATCCCGGCAGCCATGCACGCCGCCGACGAACTCCCCGGCCTACGCCATGGCACCGGGCTGACCATCCTGGGCTGGCTGATGCGCGTGGGATTCCTCTTTTCCCCACCGATCGTGGGTTTCGTCGCCGACCGCACCAATCTGGCCACCGGGCTGCTCATCGTCCCGCTGGCAGGGCTGCTGGTCATCGTCTGCGCCGGGGTCCTCCCCCGCAAGACGAGGACGTAGACACTCTCCTCCCCCGGCACTGAGCCACCACCGACGAGTCCCCTGTTCCGGAGCACTCGGTGTGCTGCTACTTTGTATCCATGCACTTCAGGGCCCGCTGGAAGCGGCGAATACGCCGTGTCACCGCGCCGGTCCTTTCTCGAACCGCGACATGGACCCGACGTTGGCGTCCCCACCGGAGTACCGCGGAGCAGTTGCACCGACACCGGCCGAATTCGCCGGCCTTGGCGATCGTTGCCGGTTTCTTCACCGCGCTGGTCATCGGAACCCTTCTGCTGATGCTCCCGATCTCCAAACGGGGCCCCGGGGGCGCCGACGGCCTGGACGCCTTATTCACTGCCACGTCGTCGGTGTGCGTCACCGGTCTCATCACCGTGGACACCCCGACGTATTGGACCGGCTTCGGCCAGGTGGTCATCCTGGCCCTGATCCAGATCGGCGGGTTCGGCGTCATGGCCTTCAGCGCCCTGCTGGGAGTCCTGCTGGCCGGGCGGCTGGGCCTGCGGGCCAAAATCCAGGTCGCTCAGGAGACCAAGTCCGCGGGATTGGGTCATGTGGGACGGGTCCTGGTCGGTGTTCTCAAGATCGGCCTGCTGACCGAGGCGGTCGTGGCAGTGCTCTTGGCGCTTCGATTCTTTCTGGGCTACGGCTATGCTCCCGCACGGGCAGTGTGGGAGGGAATCTTCCACGCGGTCTCTGCCTTCAACAACGCCGGATTCGCCCTCTATACCGACAGCCTCAGCGGTTTCGTCGGCGACCCATGGATCTGTCTGCCGATTGCTGCGGCCGTCATCACCGGTGGGCTCGGCTTCCCCGTCCTGTTCGAGTTGCGCCGGCAGTATCGCCGGCCTGCCCGGTGGAGCATGCACACCAAGCTCGTGCTCTCGGGTTCGGCCCTCCTCCTCGTGGTCGGAACGGCGTTCTTCACCGTGGTCGAATGGACGAATCAGGCCACCCTCGCAGGATTGCCTACGGGCCAGCGGTTCCTGGCCGCCTTCTTCCAGTCGGTCGTCTCACGCACTGCAGGATTCAACAGCATCGATATTTCCCAGATGCACCCGGTGTCGTGGATGGGCACCGACATCCTGATGTTCATCGGCGGCGGGCCTGCAGGCACGGCGGGCGGCCTGAAGATCACCACCTTCGCTGTGTTGTTCTTCATCCTCTGGACAGAAATCAGGGGCGGGGCCGCCGTGAACATCTTCGGCAAACGACTCTCCAGGTCGGTCCACCGCCAAGCCATCACGGTGGTGCTGCTGGCCCTCGCACTGATCGTCATCTCCACCATGGTGCTGATGTTCCTCAGCGATTTCGGTCAGGAACGCCTCCTCTTCGAGGTCATCTCAGCGTTCGGGACCGTGGGCCTGTCCACCGGGATCACCGCTGCACTCCCCCCGGCCGGTCAGCTCATCCTCGTCGCCCTGATGTTCATTGGGCGACTGGGACCGGTGACCCTCGCCTCGGCTCTCGCGTTGCGCAGCCGCGCACCGCATTATGAATACCCCAAGGAAAGGCCGCTCATTGGCTAGGTCACCACGCGCAGGACGCCCACCTCAACTACCCCGGAAAGCCCGCACCGTCGCGGTCATCGGCCTGGGCAGGTTCGGGGGCGCGCTGGCCCTTGAACTTGAAGCCCAACGCACGCAGGTCCTGGGCATCGACCTCGATGAGGACACCGTCCAGTCGTTCAATGGGCTGCTCACCCACGTGGTCCGGGCCGATGGCACCCGCGAGGAGACCCTGCGCGAGCTCGGGGTCGATGAGATTGACGTCGTCGTGGTCGGGGTGGGCAACGACATCGAGGCCAGTATCCTCATTGCCTCGCGTCTGGTGAAGTTCGGCAACACCGAGATCTGGGCCAAGGCCATCACCGAACCCCATGCCGAAATTCTGGGGCAGCTTGGCATCACCCATGTCATCCGCCCTGAACACGATATGGGCCGGCGCACCGCCCACCTGGTCCGCGGTGGCATGCTGGACTACCTCGAAATCGAAGATGACTTCGTCATGGTCAGGACCCGCCCGCCGGAAGCTGCTCAGGACCGGCCGCTGGGTGTGCTGGGGCTGCGCGAAAAATACGGGGTCACCGTGGTCGCAGTCCGTGGACCTGATGGCGCCTGGCAGCACACCACGGCCCAAACAGTCCTGTATGCGGAGGACGAGATCATCGTCCAGGGCTATAAGGACGCCACCGAAGCGTTCTGCCTGCCCCGTACCTGAGTTTCTCGGCTTCCGCATCAAAACATAGTGTTTGGTGCTCCAAACTTTTGTTTTCTGAGTACTTGATCGTAAAGTACAGATATGCACATCCCTCACTTTCTCTGGCCAAAAACCGGTAGGCGCCGCCCCGCTGCCGCCGCCGCCCTGTTGGCCGCGACCCTGGGCCTGACGAGCTGCAGCGCGGCGGCCTCGTCCACCGGTGGCGACGACTCCGACCTGCCCGTGGTCCTGACGACGTTCACCGTCCTGTCGGACCTGGCCACCAATGTTGCCGGCGAGCACCTGCAGGTGGAGTCGATCACCAAGCCGGGCGCCGAAATCCATGGTTATGAGCCCACCCCCGGGGATATCAAGAAAGCCTCGAAGGCCGATCTGATCGTGGACAACGGCATGAACCTTGAAGCCTGGTTCGAAAAATTTGTGGACCACTTGGACGTCCCCCATATGGTGGCCAGTGAAGGCGTGGACGTCATCGACATCAGCGAGGACGAACAAGCCGGGCTGCCCAACCCGCACGCCTGGATGAGCCCCGACAACGCCCAGCTGTACGTCGACAACATGGCCGAGGCCTTCGGGGAACTCGCCCCCGAACATGCCGATGCTTTCCTCGCCAACGCCGAGGAATACAAAAACGAGATTCAGCAGGTCGGCGACGATCTCGAAGCCGATCTGTCCACGCTGCCGAAGAACGAACGGGCACTGGTCACCTGCGAGGGTGCCTTCTCCTACCTGGCCCGCGACGCCGGCATGACCGAGCAGTACATCTGGGCGGTCAATGCCGAACAGCAGGCCCGGCCCAGCCAGATCGCCGCGGCCATCGAGTTCGTGAAGGACCAGCAGGTGCCCGCGGTGTTCTGTGAATCCACGGTCTCCGATGCCCCGATGCAGCAGATCGTCGAAGCCACCGACGCCGACTTCGGCGGAACGCTCTACGTCGACTCGCTCTCCGGGCCCGAAGGACCGGTCCCCACCTACCTGGATCTGCTGCGCCATGACGCCGACACCATTTCCTCGGCACTCACCGGGGCCACCTCGTGACCGCCGCGATCGACGTCCGCGAGGCCACCGTCCACTACGGGGAGGTCCTGGCCCTGGACCGTGCCACCGTGACCTTGCAGCCGGGCCGCATTTGCGGCCTGGTCGGCATGAATGGGTCCGGCAAATCCACGCTCTTCAAAACGATCATGGGTTCGGTGACCCCCGACCAGGGTTCGGTGCAGATCAACGGCGGAGCCCCCTCGGCCGCCCGCAAGGCCGGCACCATCGGCTATGTTCCCCAAAGCGAGGAAGTGGACTGGGCCTTCCCGGTTTCCGTCCGCGATGTGGTGATGATGGGCCGTTACGCTCAAATGGGCATCACCCGCCGGCCACGGCCCGCGGACCGCGCCGCGGTCCAGGACGCCCTGGAGCGGGTGGAACTCACCGAATTTGCCGACCGGCAGATTGGTCAGCTTTCCGGCGGGCAGAAGAAACGGGCCTTCGTGGCCCGGGGTATCGCCCAAGGGGCGACCATCCTGCTGTTGGATGAGCCCTTCGCCGGCGTCGATAAGCGCACCGAGGCCACCATCACGTCCCTCTTGCGTGGACTCGCCGCCGAAGGGGCCACCGTCCTGGTCTCCACCCACGATCTGCACGCCTTGCCGGCGCTGGCCGATGAGGCCGTGCTACTGATGCGCAAGGTGCTCATGCATGCCTCCCCCGCGGAAGTCCTGCAACCCGAGAACCTCGCCCGCGCCTTCGGCCTGGACGTCATGGACCGGGAGGTGCTGGCGTGAATCTCATCGAACTCCTCGCCGAACCGCTGAGCTATGACTTCATGGTCCGCGCCTTGGCCACCACCGTCATCGCCTCGGTCGTCTGCGCCGTGCTCTCCTGCTGGCTGGTGCTGGTGGGCTGGTCGCTGATGGGTGACGCGGTCTCCCATGCGGTGCTTCCCGGCGTCGTCCTGGCCTACGTGGTCGGGGCACCCTTCGCCCTGGGAGCCATCGTTTTCGGGTTCCTGGCCGTCGCCCTGATCGGGGTGGTGCGTGACACCAGCCGGGTCAAGGAAGATGCGGCGATCGGCATCGTGTTCACCACGCTCTTTGCCTTGGGGTTGGCCCTGATCTCGGTGACCCCCTCGCAGACGGACCTGAACCACATCATCTTCGGCAACCTGCTCGGTGTGTCCCGGGCGGAGCTGTGGCAGGTGGGCATCCTGGGGGCCATCACCCTGGCGGTCCTGCTCCTGAAGCGCCGGGACTTCACGCTGTATGCCTTCGATCCCACCCACGCCCAGGCGATCGGGCTGAACCCCCGCCTGCTCGGTGCCGCCCTTTTGGGGCTGCTGGCCCTGACCTGCGTCGTGGCCCTGCAGGCGGTCGGCGTGGTGCTCGTGGTGGCCATGCTCATCATCCCGGGCGCCACGGCCTACCTGCTCACGGACCGGTTCTCCCGGATGCTGGTGCTCGCCCCACTGATTTCCGTGGTCTGCGCGGTGGCCGGACTGTATGTGAGCTACTACCTCGATACCGCTTCCGGGGCCATGGTGGTCCTGTCCCAGGGGGCGGCCTTCACGGTGGTGTACCTCTTCGGCCCGCGCCACGGACTGCTGGGCAAACGGTGGGCTGCACGGCGCCGCAAACGGCTGCTGACCACCGCGGCCTAAGGAACAACTAGTCGGTGGCCACGGACACGAAGAGGGCATCGCTGGCCGTTTGCCCCAAGCTCAAGGGGTGCTGGCCTGAACCGTCCACCTGCACTTCCAACGTTCCCGAATACGGTTCGCCGGCACCGACGGTCAACCGGGCACCACAGCTGATGTTCCGATCCCTGAAATACCCCAGCAGCTCGCTATCGGAATCGGAGATCCGCTCCACCACCACGGTGGTTCCCGGTTCGACGCCGGTGAGCTGAACGGCGTCGGGAACCTCCACGGTGCCGTCCGCTGCGGGGATGGGATCCCCGTGCGGGTCACGGGTGGGATGCTCCAGGATGACGTCGATGCGTTCGATCATGAAGTCGGAGACGGCATGCTCGAGGACCTCGGCCTCGTCGTGGACCTGTTCCCAGCCGTAGCCCAGCACCTCGACCAGGAACGATTCGATCAGCCGGTGCCGGCGGACCATCGCCACCGCGTGGATCCGTCCGGTTTCGGTCAATTCAACGGTGCCGTATTTGGCGTGGTTCAGGTATCCCTGCTCGGCGAGCTTGCGCACGGCATCGGAGACGGTGGAGATCCGCAGACCGGTTTTTTCGGCGATGTCCTTGGTCGTGACCGGTTCGCTGGTCCACTCCGAGAGACTCCAGACGGCTTTGAGATGGTTTTGGGCGCTGTCCGACAATTCTGTAACCGACATGCAGGCCAGTCTACGCAGCCCGCGACCCGCACGCCCGTCGGGCCCCGTTGGAGCCGCTCCATCTGGTCCCGGCGCACCTGCTAGCCTTCAAGTCATGGCCCTGCTGCAGCCCTGAAGCAACAGGTCCTGCGGTCTGCGGCAGTGACGAGGGGGATGTATGGACGGGACGATCACCGAGCTGGATGATCCTGTCCTGATCGTTCGCGCCCAATCGGGAGATCTGGCGGCGTTCGAGGAGATCGTCCGCCGGTACCAACGCCCCCTTCTGCGGTTCTGCCGTGGCATGCTCGGTCGCGGACCGGATGCCGAAGACGCCGTCCAGGACGTCATGGTCACCGCCTGGCGTCGGTTGCCGACCCTGCGCTCCGCCGAGGCCGCGTCGACGTGGTTATACCGGATCGCCCGGCATAGTTGCATCGACCTGCTCAGGAAACGGCAGCCCGACGGTGGCGATCCAGCCGAATACGAAGACCGCCAAACCCCGAGCGAATCATCTCGGCGCCCCCTGGCGGGGCCCGCCGAGGACACCGAAACCCAGTTGGCTCTGGCCGAGCTGTGGCGATTCGTCGCCACCATGCCCTGGGCCCAACGCGAAGCCTGGATGCTGCGCGAGATCCACGGGTTGAGCTACCAGGAAATCGCCGCTATCACCGGCGAAAAGCTGGCCACCGTCCGAGGACGCATATCGCGCGCCCGCATCACGTTGGCCGAAAGGATGGACCCGTGGAAATGACCACCGGAGGCGAGGAGGTGCCAGCTTGCGACCGCTCCGAAGAGGACATCTGGGAGCGTCTGGACCTGCCTCCCGACGAGCACGAACTCTCCTGCCCGCACTGTCAGGAACAACGCCGCCGGCTCCAGCCCCTGCTCTTGGCGACCCGACGGCTCCGGGAGACCCCGCCGGAAGAGGCCGCCGAGGAGGACGCCGCCTTGGAGCGGATCCGCCATACCGCCATGGACGGCATTCGTGCCGAAATTCGGCGTGGCCGGCGCCTCGAGGTGCTGGTGACCCCGCACGGCCCCCTGGAGCTCAGTGTCTACGTGCTCAATGAGGTCATCCGCCGGGCCGCCGACGGTGTTCAGGGCATCAAACTGGGCCGCCACGGCACCACGGGGACGACGACGGATGCCGGACTCCCCGCGGTGCTCTGCCACCTGTCGGTGCAGATGAACGCCGATGAACAGGTCCCGGAGGTCGCCGAACGACTCCGCGCGGCCACCCTGGCCGCCCTGGCCGACGAGCTGGGCGTCGTCCCCGCGGCCGTCGATATCACCGTGGAGGACATCACCCATGACTGAGCCAACCGTTGAGCCCACCGCCACCGAAGCGGCCCGCACGGCGGCCATCACCGAAGTCTTGGAAACCGACGGGGTGGCCGAGGTGTTCCCGCCGACCGTCGCCATCGTCCGCGCCCTGGCCTCCCGGCCGGCCTCCCCCACCGAAGCCCTGCGCCTGCGCCAGGGCACGGAAGGGACCGAGGCGCGGATCGACATCGGTGTGGAGGCCGGTCACCGGGCCACCGACGTCGCCCGGGCAGTGCAGCAAAAAATCCATACCGTCCTGCTCGGCCACGGTCTCAAGATGGCCTTCGTTGCTGTCACCGTCCTGGAACACGGTCGAGCCGACACGGGGCCGCGGAACTAGCATCCAAAGTTTTTTTCGTTTCGACCGTGACGTTTTCCTCCCGAAACCGTCTGTACTCATGAGACCGACGCACCGTGCGTTGGCACCAGGGAGGAAATCATGGCCGAGAACACGCACACGAACCTGCCGAAGACCACCGAGGAAGCACGCGCGAAACAGGCTCCCCAGCCGGCCCAGCAGTCCCCGCAAGCCCAGGGACCGCTGCAGACCGACCACGGCACCACCACCATTGCCGAGACCGTCGTGCAGAAGTTGGCCGGAATCGCTGCCCGCGAAGTTCCTGGCGTCTACGCCATGGGAGCCGCAGGCCGCCGCGCCCTGAACGCGATCTCCGAACGCATCCCCGGATCCCAGACCAATGTCAGTGGCGGGGTTTCCGTGGAGAAGGGTGACCTGCAGACGGCCATCGATGTGAGCATCGTCGTCGAATATGGTGTCTCCATTGCCGAGGTCGCCGAAGATATTCGCCGCAGCATCATCCAGGCCGTCGAGCACGGAACCTCCCTGGAGGTGATCGAGGTCAATGTGAACGTCACCGACGTGCACCTGCCCGAGGAAGACAACGACGATGCTGTTTCCGATCGCTCCGATCGTCTGGAGTAGACGATGACGAGCACACGCTTCTGCACCATTATCGGACTGGTCCTGGGGACCATCTGGGTGATCGCCGGATTCTGGGCGATGCTCTTGGTGGCCGTCGTCGCGGCGGTCGCCTTCGGCGTCGGCCGCGTCCTGGACGGACGTGTGGACCTGCAGGACTGGGCGGGCCGCATCCAAGGCCGGCGCTGATATGACCGCCTCCAGCCTCAGCGCCGCCACCACGCCGGAACCGGACGTACCCTCGTCCCCCGAAACCCGGGGTCGGCTGACCATCAGCGAACGGGTGGTCAGCCGCCTCGCGGCGAAATCCGCTGCCTCCCATCCGGCGGTGGGCGCCCGCTCCGGCGGCGTCCTGGGGGTCGGGGCCAACCAGGATTTCAGCGCACTGCCCCCGGCAACGGCGACGATCGCCGGGTCTTCGGCTTCCGTTTCCGTACGGATCGGGCTGCGGTTCCCCAGCGACA
The DNA here is from genome assembly GCF_002332245.1 of Glutamicibacter sp. BW78. Lineage (NCBI taxonomy): Bacteria > Bacillati > Actinomycetota > Actinomycetes > Micrococcales > Micrococcaceae > Glutamicibacter > Glutamicibacter sp. BW78. The sequence continues at coordinate 162,284 of NZ_NRGU01000038.1, read as the reverse complement.
TCCGCGCCACCACCGAGGAGGTGCGCCAGGGAATCATCACCGACCTTGAAAGATTCGCCGGCGTCACCGCCGCACCGGTGGACATCCAGGTGGAGTGGCTGGAAGCCGCACCACCGGCCAGGAGGGTCCTATGACGAAGACATCCTCGCTGCGGCCGCGCCCGGCCCGGGTCCTCCCGGCGACGATTGCTGCCGTGCTGCTCATCGCCGTCGGAGTTTTGCTCACCGGCCTGGCGATCATGCGGCTGCAGGACGGGCAGTGGCCCAGCGCCGCCACGTTCATGGCCGACGTCGGATCCCGTACCTGGGGTTCCCGCTCGGTAGCCGCAGGTGGTGGCCTCATCGCCATCGCCGGCCTGGTGTTGCTCCTCTGCGGGATCCTGCCCGGACGCCCGTCCCCACGTTCATCGCCGAGCCCGCAACGGTCCGATTCCGTCGGTTCCTCGGAGGCCGTGGTGACCCGCCGTGGGACCGAACGCCTGGTCGAGAACCGGGTCAACGCGATGGACGGGGTGGGGACCTGCAAGGCCCGGATGAAGGGCACTTCCCTTTCCCTCACCGTGCGCACCCCCTTGCGTGAGCATGGGCAGTTATCCGAGGCCGTGAAAACTGCGGCCCGGGAGATCCTGTCCGAAAACCTCGTCGGTGCTCTCCCGGCACTGAACGTCAGGATGGTGAGTACCTCATGAGATCCTTTCCCGCCACGTTGAACCGCACGCTACTGATCATCATCGGCTTCGTGATGCTGGCCGGTGGGCTCTGGCTGATCTGGCCCTGGTTCCAGACCACCGTGGGTCTGCGGGTCCCGGAAGGCGCCTCGGGGTTGCTGGCCGATCCCTCGGCCGACCTGGCGCCGGGTGCCACCGATGTTCTGGAACAGTCGTGGATGCCCGCGGCGCTGATCGTCGTGGGCATGATCGTGCTGTTGCTCGGGCTGGCCTGGCTTGGACGTCAGGTGCCGCGCTCGCGGCGGGCAGAAACCCTGCGTTTCACCGCCGACCCGGGTGCTGGAACCACCACCTTGGACCCGAAGGTTCTGGAATCTGCCGTCTCCCAAGCGGCCGCAGCGTTGCCACAAGTGGCCGCCGCGAAGGCCATGCTCAGGGGGAGCGTCGGTGCCCCCGACCTGCTCCTGCAGGTCCACGCGGAGCCGGCTGCCCACCTGCCCCACCTCACGGCAACCCTCACCGAGCAGATCGCGGCCGACGTCGTGCTCTGCCTGGGCCATCCGCTGGAACACTTCGCCATCGAGTATTCGGTCGAGAAATCCAGCTGAGAACGCCCCACCACTAGACCCAACCCCCCAACACCAAAGGAGAAACACATGGGACTCGGAGACAAGATCAGCAATAAGGCCCAGGAAGCCACCGGCAAGGCCAAGGAGGCCGTCGGCGACGCCACCAACAAGGAAGACCTGCAGGCCGAAGGCGTGGCCGACCAGGCCGCCGCCCAGGCCAAGCAGGCCGGCGAGCACGTCAAGGACGCCGCGAAGGATGCCTTCGACAAGTAGCATGCCCAACGCACCCGTCGTCATGGTTCCGACCAGGACGACGGGGGCGTTGTCATGTCCTGATGATTCCGGCTAGAAGTCCAGGACCACGCGGAGCACCACGTAAGCGGCGACCACGAAGACCAAGGAGGCGAAACCGCGTTTGAGTACCCGTTCGGGCAAGGAGCGTCCGATGTGCCCGGCAATAGAGGACGCCACCATGGCGGTACCGGCGAAGGCCCCGGTCAGTCCCCAGTCCAGGTCGAGGCTTCCGATATGGGAGATGAACCCGCCGATGGAGTTCACCACCACGATGACCAGCGAGGTCCCCACTGCCATGGTCATCGGCAGCCCCAGGATCAGCGCCAGAGCCGGAACAATGAGGAACCCTCCCCCGACACCGAGCAATCCGGTCAGGAATCCGACGACGACGCCGGTAGCCACCGCCTTGGGCAGACGGCGACGCCAGATGACCGTTCCATCGGCAGCATAGTCGTGGCCGGCTCGAGAGCCCACGGGAAGCAGCATGCGGATGCCGGCCAGCACCATGATCGCGGCGAAAACGATCAGCAGGACCTGCTGATCGAGCAGCTGGTTCACCGCGGTGCCGGCAAAGGCCGTCGCCCCACCGGTGGCCCCGATGATCAGGGCCAGCCGCCAATCCACATCGCGTCGGATGCGGGGCAGCACCGCCATCGTCGATGAGGCGCCCACGACGACCAAGGAGCTGGGGATGGCCGCCGACAGCGGCATCCCCACCCCGTAGACCAGTGCAGGCACCGCCAGGATGGAGCCACCCCCGCCGACGAGCCCCAGCAGCCCGCCGACAATTAGCCCGAAGACCAGGGCGGCACCGATCACCGCTGGCTACTTGGCCTGCTGGGCGGCCCAGGCGGCATAGCTGCCCTCGAGCTCGACGACGTCGTAGCCGGCATGGCGCAGGGTGCTGGCGACCACCGAGCTACGCACCCCGGACTGGCAATAGGTGACGATGGTGCCGCTGTTCGGCAGTTTCTCCAGGTTCCAGAGCACCCGGCCACCGTGGAGTTGCTCCGAACCGGGGACCTTCCCGGCCTCGTGCTCGGATTTTGCCCTCACGTCCAGCAACAGGGCCTTGTCGAAGTCGGCGACCTCATCCGGCTGCACCAATCTCGGTGTGTGGTGTGGCAGGCCCTCGATGCTGGTGACATAGCCGGAGACGTCGTCGATGCCCACCCGGATCAGGTGGTCCCACATCGCCTGGGCCGATGCGGGACCGTCGGCCAACAGGACCAGCGGGCGCCGGTCACGTTCGGGGTCGATGGCCCAGGCACCATAGGTGGCCATGGATTTGATCGCCGGGATGTTCACCGATCCGGCGACCGTGCCCCGATGGACGTCGGTCTGGGACCGGGTGTCCACGAAGGTCGCCTCGTTGGCGGCCAGCCAGGCGGCGACCTGCGCCGCGTCGAGCTCGGCCAGTGGCTGGCGTTCCCCCAGGACCGCCGGGCCGGCGAGGTTCTGGCGCTTCATGCGTCCGAAGTAGGCCGGGGCGTCGGGCTGGCCCTCGAGCAATTCGGCGACGAAGCCTTCCTCGTCGTCGGCTTCCAGGTATTTGCCCCACCAGGCGTTGAGTCGTTCGTAGCCCACGGTGCTGGAGGGAACGGCGCCCAGGGCCTTGCCGCAGGCGCTGCCGGCCCCATGTGCCGGGTGAACCTGGACGTGGTCGGGCAGGGTGAGGAATCGATCCCGCAGGCTGGCGAACATCTGTTGCGCCCCGATGAACCGGGTGTCCACGCCGCCGGCTGCCTCGTCGAGCAGATCGGGGCGGCCCAGATCCCCGCAGAACACGAAGTCGCCGGTCAGGGCGTAGCCCGGGTCCTGGGAGAAGGCACCATCGGTGACCAGGAACATCAGGTGCTCGGGGGTGTGCCCCGGGGTATGGGCGGCGGTGAGCGTGATGTTGCCCAGGGTGATCGTTCCGCCGTCGGTGAGCAGGCTGGCCTCGAAGTCATAGAGCCAGTCGGGTCCGCCCTCGCCGGAAACATACAGGGTGGCCCCGGTATCCGCCGCCAGTTCGCGGGTCCCCGAGAGGTAGTCGGCGTGGACGTGGGTTTCGGTCACCGCGACGATCTTCAGGCCGTTGGCCGCGGCGATCCGGTGGTAGACGTCGGTATCGCGTCGGGCGTCGATGACCACTGCCTCCCCGTTGGACTGGCAGCCGATGACGTAGCTGGCCTGGGCCAGATCGGTGTCGTAGATGCGTTCAAAGAACACGTGTGCGCTCCTTAATGGTGGCGGGGGCCCGCATCAGGCGCGGCCCTTGAGGATGAGGTTCCAGTACATGAACGGCAGCCCGTAACGCTTGAGATACCACATGTCCTTGCGTTCATGGGTGGTGTCGATGAACGGGATGCTCGGCGCCGGACGCATGCTGTAGTCGAATTCGGCCAGCAGCATCGTGTGCCGGGAGGTGGTCAGCGGGCAGGAGGCATAACCCCCGTAGCTGGCCGACGGCGTCTTGCCACTCATTGCGGCCAGCAGGTTCTTCACCAGCACGGGTGCCTGCTGGCGAATGGCCGCACCCGTTTTGGAGTTCGGGCTCGAGCCGGCGTCGCCGAGGGCGAAAACTTCTGGATAGGTGGTGTGCCGCAGCGTGTTCTTGTCGATCGCCACGTAGCCGGCAGGGTTGTCCGGGTCGGCCAGAGCGCTGTTCTTGAGCCAATCCGGCGCCGACTGTGGGGGCACCGCATGGAGGAAGTCGTAACCGAGGTCTTCGCTGGCTTCGGTGGTGTTGTTGCGCACCGAGACGGTTTTGGCCTCCGCGTCGATGGAGGTGACTTCGCTGGAAAAACGGACTTCAATACCGTAGTCGGCGACGACCCGGTCGAGTTCGTCGGAGAATTCCTTGACCCCGAACATCCCGGGTGTCGGCAGGACCAACACCATGCGGATAGCGTCCAGGACCCCTTGTTCACGCCAGTAGTCGGCGGCCAGGTAGGCGATCTTCTGGGGTGCCCCGGCACATTTGATCGGTCCGGCCGGCATGGTGAACACCGCGGTGCCCGAGCGCAGGGCGCGGATCATGTTCCAGGTCTTGGGGGCCAACTCGAAGCGGTAATTGCTCGACACCGCGGGGGTCTCCAGGGCTTCGGACAGGCCGGGTAGCTGGTCCCAGTCGAGCTGGATGCCGGGGCAGACCACGAGGTAGTCGTATCCGACGACGGCCCCGGAAGCGAGGGTGACGGTCTTCGCCTCGGGATTGGTTTCCGTGGCGGCGTCCTTGATCCAGGCGACGCCCTGGGGCATGACCGAGGCCTGGTGCCTGACGGATTCCTTCGCCGGGGCCCGTCCACCGCCGACCAGGGTCCATAGCGGCTGGTAGTAGTGCTGGTCGCTGGGTTCGACGACGGCGATGTCGTCCTGACCGGCGTGGCGCAGCCGGGCGGCCACGCTCAGTCCGGCGTTGCCGCCGCCGATGATCACGATGCGATGGTGCAGGCCCATATGAAACGTCTCCACTTCGTTCGGCTCTGCCCGCCGGATGTGGCATACGGCGGGGAAGCGCCGGGGATCACAGCACCTCATGACCTAATGTACGTACATTTACCGTTGAGGGGAAGCCCCTGGGCGGTGAGGATGATCGAGAGGCCGGGCTCCGCCGGTTCAGCGCCCGGCCGCAGGGGCCGCGGGATACGAGGTGGTGACGGTGAAACGGTCCCCCCGGATGAGGGTTTCGCGCCACTCCACCGCTTGTTCCCCGGCCAGGCCGAGACGCTCGATGAAGAAGACAGCCGTCCCGGCAGGGCAGGCCAGGCGCCGGGACTGCTGCGCATCGGCGGCCAGGGCATGCAGGGTTTCGTGTCCAGCGCTCAGGGTGATCGAACATTCACGGCGCAGCACCTCGTAGAGGGCGGTATGGCTCAGGTCGGCGCCCAGGACCGGGGCCGCGACGTTTGCGGGCAGCCAGGTGTCGTCTACGGCGATGACATCGCGGTCCGCATAGCGGGTGCGGGAGATGAAGACGAGGTCGGCGTCGGCGTCCAGGCCCAGGTGCGCGGCCGCCGTAGCGGACCGGCGCAGTTCGGCGATTTCGACGACGCTGCGCTGGGTCATGCCGGCATTTTCGACGGCGGCGAAGAGGCTGTAGACGGGGCCGAAGCGCTGTTCGTCGACGACGTTGACCACCGAGGACTGCCTACCCCGTTGGGCCGAGAGCAATCCGGCCCGACGCAGCGGTGCCAGGGCGGAACGAATCGTGGACCGGCTGACCTCGTATTCATCGGCCAGGGCCATTTCGCCGGGAAACCCGTCGGCGAATTCTCCGCGGCCGATCCGTTCCTGGAGCTGGTCCTGCACCGATTGCCACAGGGGGACCTTGCGCACTGATCGATCTCGCTGCCCGGTGGCCATCATCTCCCCGCCTCGCTGTCTGGGGTGCCGGCCGGATGCCGGACGCGTGGCCGCCAGGTCTTGACCAGCCACTCCCGTGACCGATGCTATCGCGGGGCAGCCGTCGAGGACGTCAGATGCGGACGTAAGCGGCGCCGTCGCCCTGCCGTCGGGCCAGGTGGGCAATGGCGGCAGGAACGACCCGGACCCCGCCGGCCAGGCTCGCAGCGCCCACCGCTGCCGAGCGCAGGCTGTTGGCACATGCGCTGATCGCCACGTTTCCCGCCCCGGTCAGCTCCGCGACGCGCGCCGCGTCCTGGGCCGATGCCAGCAGTTGGGTCACCGCCGGGCCCTGGACAACGATCTCCACCTCGGCCCCAGGTAATTCGTCCAGGGCATTGGCGGCGACCTTCAACGCCGTGGCCAGGTCGGGGAACGGCGCCTGTCCCGGACCTGCCAGATGCAGCAGCAGGGCGCTCACGGTGTCTCCTGTCCCGCGGCGCCGGCAGCGCGCTCGCGCGGCCGGCCCGAAGCAACCTCCTGCGGGCCGGCGACATGTGATCCGGCGTCACGTGAGTCGACGTCGCTCCGGGGGCTCTCGTCGTGTCCTGATGCTTCGGCCTGCAGGTGACGGCGAACCGCCACGACCCACCAGCCCAAGAGCACCAGTCCCAGCAGTGCCGGCCAGGCCCAGCCCGGTAGCGCCGCGTCAATGGAGCTGGCCGCTGCGGAGATCTGGTCCATCAGCGAAGCGGAGATCAGTTCATTGGAGGTCACGAGTCCTCCGGTGGCCAGCATGATGACCCCGACGGCCACGGTGACCACTCCGGCGATCAACATATTGGTGTTGAAACGGAACCTGCCCAGGGACAGGGTCCGGCCGCGCAGCCAGCCGGCCTTGAAGGCCCCGGTCCTGCGGATGACACCGGCCACTGCCAGCACCGGGATCACCATGCCCAGGGCATACATGGCCAACAGCAGGCCTCCCGAAACGGCGCTGCCTTGGGCCAACACGAGCGTGAGGATCGCCCCCAGCACGGGGCCGGTGCAGAATCCTGCCACGCCGGCGGCGGTGCCCAAGAGGACTGCCCCACCCAGCGACGGGGTCGCCGGCCCCTTGCGACGGGCCCAGTTCGGCAGCAATCTGCTGACGTCGAATCCCCCGCCGAGGATCTGCACGAGGCCCAGGGCGATAATGACCCAGGCGGCGACGACGATCAGGGCCCGGCGGTCCACCGAGATGGTGCCTCCGAGCCAGCCGATGCCCAGGCCGAGCGGGACCAGGGTGGCGAGCATGCCGATCAGGAAGGCCAACCCCAGGGCCGAGAGCCTGCGGGTGGAGGTTGCCGCGTGGGCGAAGAACGCCGGAAGGAGCAGGGCGTTACAGGGACTGAACAGCCCTAGCACTCCCCCGACGAAGGCAAAGACCAGTCCTGCTTCCATCTACTGATCGTCCTTCTCGGCGGCCTTGATTTCCTTGTCGATGGCCTCGATGAAGTTCTCGGTGGGCTGGGCGCCGACGAAGGGGGTCTTATTGAGCAGGAAGGACGGGGTGCTGGTCACACCCAGTTCCATGGCTTCGTCGATGTTCTGCTGGACGACGTCGGGGGCGTGGACCCCGTTCATGTCCTTGATGAGCTGATCGCCATCCATCCCGAGTTTCTCGGCGGTGGCCTTCAGGTTCTGATCCTCGAAGGCGGAGGCCTTGGCAATTTTGCCGCCCTTGGACATCTCCTCATGGAAGTCGAGGTAGCCGTCTTGCATGGCTGCCGCCTGGGCGGCTTCGGCGGCCTTCAGGGACTCATCGCCGAAGATGTCCAGATCGCGCCATTCAATGCGCAGCTTTCCGGTTTCGACGTATTTGTCCATCAGGGTCGGCAGCGTGTTGGCCGTCCACTTGGCGCAGTACGGGCATTGGAAGTCCGAATAGGCCACCATGACCACCGGAGCATCCACGTCACCCACGGCGGTGGGGTCTTCGGGGTCCACGCGGGCCATATCGGGGACCTCCACCTCCTCGCCCGGCGCTTGCTGCTGCGGTGGTTGTTGCTGTTGTTCCTGCGGCGCGGCGTCCGGAGCCGGCTCGGAGGCGGCGCCATTGCCGAAGGGCAGCTGGATGCCGATCAGCAGGCCGATGATCAGGGCCACGGGGATCGGGATGATCCACACCCAGGGCAGTTTCCTGCTCCTGGCTCCGTGATTCCGGCGGGCCGGTGTCGACGGATCGTCGGGCACTGGTGTTTCAGGCATGGGGGTGCTGCTTTCGATCGATTAGTTACTATGTTGCATAGTATCTCTACTATCCTTGATAGTAGATAGAGCGGCGACGATCAAGTTTTCCGTTCAACATCACAGACCAGCCCAGGAGCCAGAACCCATGTCACGCCCCTCACGACCGCGCATCGGCCTCACACGCCGCTTCACGTTGGCCGCGACCGCCCTGCGGTACTGGGGGCCCCGGCAATGGGTCATCTCAACCGTCGGCGCCCTGGCCATCGGCGTGCTGCTCGGCGTGGCCACCGTCCTGATCCCCAACGACTTCTTCACCCGGGACATCGCCCCGACGGTATGGAATCGTCCGGTGTGGATGGTGACCTCCTTGCTGTCCGGACTGTTGATCGGCAGCTATGTCAGTGCCCGCGGGGCGCCTGCGGCACCGGAAAACCCGTCAACCGATAGCGGCTCGCGGTGGGGATTGGCCGGTGGGCTGCTGGCCTGGTTCGCCATCGGCTGCCCGGTCTGCAATAAAATTGCCCTCCTGGCCTTGGGCTACTCCGGCGCCTTGGCCTACTTCGCCCCCTTGCAGCCCTGGATGGCCGGGCTGGCCCTGGTCATGACCTTCGGCGCCGTGATCTTCCGCCTCTCGGGGCAGGTCGAATGTCCGGTGTCCAGCCCCCGGGCCGAGTCACCGCAGGAAGCAGTGGAAAGGACCCAAGCATGAGCACGACGACCGCCCAGGAAGCTGCCTTGCCTTTCGAACCGGGAGAGGCTCCGCAGGTGGGCACGCTGGAACGCCGGGTCCTGGATGTGCTGTGGAAGACCAAGCAGGCCCACACCACCCGCAGCGTCCTGGAGGTCCTCACCTCCGGCGCTGCACCGCATCCCGCCTACACCACGGTGGCCACCGTCTTGGGGCATCTAGTGGATAAGCAGTTGGCCACCCGTGAACTGATCGGTCAGGTCTGGTCCTATACCGCCGCGTTGAGCGGCTGCGAGTTCTCCGCGGCCCATATGGTCAGGGCGTTGGGTGAAACCAATGACCGCCGCCGGTGCCTGGCCAGTTTCGCCACATCACTGGATCCTGCCGACCGGGCCTACCTGAAATCGCTGCTGTAGCCACCGAAACCGTGAGGATGCGTCCGCATCCGCCCCGCCTTGCTAAAATGGTACGGATCTTTTACCCCCTCACGTTAAGTGAGGTCCAGGAGCCACCGACACAGGGACGGAAAAACCATCGGCAGCCACGATCAGGACGAGCAACCGGCCGTCCTCGGTGCTGCCGCGACCACACCAACCGGGCGCCGTCGGGAGTTTTTGACCGGCCTGTCGGTGCCTGCCGGGGTCCTCGTGCTCTGGCAGGGAATCATCCTGGTCTTCGTGCTGCCGCTGGTGAATTTCTTGTTCACCCACGCGTTGGCCCTGGCCGGGACCCCGAATCTGACCGACAGGAACTTCCCACGAATCCTGCATAGTCCCTCGTCGGTGCTGTTGTTCCTGGCCATCGGGTTCATCGCCTTGGGCGCCCTGGCCTTGCAGTACACCTCGGTCATCGCCCTGGTGGGCAGGATCCGTGCCGGTTCCGAGCATCCGGGAACGACGGCGGGACGCCAAGCCTGGCGCGCTACCGGCAGGGCCCTGGGGTTCCAGGCACCGTTGGTGGCCGTCTACGTTTTTTTGCTCATGCCGTTGGGCGGTCTGGCCGAGCTCTCCCCGCTGACCCGCGAGATCGGCGTCGCCCCGTTCGTGACGGCCGAGTATCTGAAGAAACCGTTGAGCCTGAGCTTGTACCTCTCGATGATCAGCGCGCTGGTCTATCTGAACCTGCGCCTGCTGCTGACCATCCCCCTGCTGGTGACACGGGGGCTGAGCCCGTTGCGGGCCATGCTCAGCAGCTGGCAGGCCACCTGGCACCGGCGGCTTCGCTGGCCCGGGATCCTGGCTTCCCCGTTGCTGGCCGCTGCCTTGATGTTCGGTGTCCCCGGCCGCACCGTGGCCTGGGTGGCCACGCTGCCCGGAGCCTTGATGAAGACCGACTCCCATCTGGTCGCCACCTTGGGGTTGGGTGCCGCCCGGGTCGCGGCCTTCGTCCTCATGGTCGTCACCACGGCGGCGTTCATCCGGTGGGCACTCGCCTGGCTGGACCGGAGCGTCCCCGGGGGCAGGGTCATCGACTCGACAGAATCTCCAACGGTGCACCGGGCGCGGTCCCCTCGCCCCGGCAACCCTCCGGCCAGCGGCCTCGGTGGGCGACGGCTGGCCCTGCGCACCACGGCGGGCGCTGCCGTGGTGGCCATCGCCATCATGGGCGCCCCGGCGGTGGCTGCCGCTCCGCCACCGACCTCGGAGCCTCTGGTCGTTGCCCACCGTGGTTGGGTGTGGGGCGGGGTCGAGAACACCCTCGGCGCCTTGGAATCCGCGGCAACCCAGGACCCCGATCTGGTGGAAGTCGACGTCCAGCAGACGAAGGACGGACACTTCGTCGCCAGCCACGACACGAATCTGCTGTTGCTCTCGGGGCATAACGTGAATATCTACGACCTGACCCTCGCCGAGGCGGAGGCCACCACGGTCAGTGCCCGCGGCTTCACCGACCACATCCCCTCGATGGTCGACTATGTCCGCCGGGCCCGGGAGCTGGGGGTCAAGCTGCTCATCGAACCCAAGGTCCACGGCCACGAAACCGACGACTATGTGGACCGGTTCGAGGAGGAACTGGCCTCGGTGGGCCCGCTGGAGAATAATATTTACCACTCCTTGGATGCCGACCTCGTGGAGTCGCTCAAGGCCAGGCGCCCCGATCTATCCGTCGGCTACACCATCGCCATGACCGTCGGCGGCGTCCCCGACGTGAACTGCGATTTCCTGGTCGTGGAGCAGGCCTCCTATTCGAAACGGTTCCTCGACCAGGCCCACGCGGCGCATCTGCCCGTCTACGTGTGGACGGTCAACCGCGAGGACCGGATCCGCAACTATCTCTACGACGGGGTCGACGGCATCGTCACCGACCACCCGCAACGGGCCAAAACCCAACGTTCCCGGGTAGAGGCCCACCCCGCCACGGCGTTCCCGCTCCGCGATGTGGTCAAGCATCTGGCCAACGTGATGCCAACCGCGCGTTAGGTCGGTGCGGGAATGCCCCGGGCCCCGCAGGGGTTGGCCACAGCATGGACCTGACCACGATTCCCCTCACCACCATGGATGAGCACGCCACGACCCTCAACGACTATGCCGGACAAGTAGTGATGGTGGTGAACGTCGCCTCCCGCTGCGGCCTCTCCGGGCAATACGAGCAGCTCGAGGAACTACAACGCACGTATGGCGATCGTGGCTTCACCGTTTTGGGTTTTCCCAGCAACCAGTTCCTCCAGGAGCTGGGCAGCAACGAGGCAGTGCTTGAGTATTGTTCGACGACGTACGGCATCACCTTTCCGATCTTCGACCGGGTGCGGGTGAACGGGCGGCGCGAACATCCGCTGTATACCGAGTTGAAGAAGACGAAGGACGCAGCGGGGAAGGCAGGACGGGTGAGCTGGAACTTCGAGAAGTTCCTCCTGCTACCCTCCGGTGAGAGGCTGCGGTTCCGACCGCGGACCACACCCGACGCCCCGGAAATCATCGCAGCGATCGAAGCGAATCTCCCCGGCTAGCCACCCCCGAACCGATGCGGAGCCACCGATGATTCTTCCTCAGGCACTCATTCCCGTCGCCCTGAAGGCCACCAGTGCCGGCGCCCCCTTCATCACGGAGGCAGCTGCCCGCCGGCGACTGCACCGACGGACGCTCCGCCCAGCTTCCTACGGCCCACCCCGGGGGCTGCGGAAAGACGTCGTCATCTCCGCTTCCCGCACCGAAGCCGGGTGGCCCGCCTATACGCTCGCTCCCCGCAGCACCGGGGCCCGGGGACACGTCGTCTACGCCCACGGTGGTGGGTGGGTTAGCGAGATCGCCCGGCAGCACTGGCAACTGGCTGCACAGATCGCCGCCGAGGCACGGACCGCCGTCCACGTTTTGATCTATCCCCTGGTCCCCTTCGGCACGGCCCGGCAGGTCGTCGACGGGTTCACGACAGAGGTCCTCACGTGCTTGGAAAGCGCTGAACCAACGGTTCTGGCCGGCGATTCGGCAGGAGGGCAGATCGTCCTCTCCACGCTCCTACAGTTGCGTGACCAGCACGGGGTCACCCTGCCCCGGACAATCGCCATCGCCCCGGCAGTTGATCTGTCCATGAAGAACCCGGAGATCGCCATCGTCCAACCCAGCGACCCATGGCTCGGCACCCGGGGAACCCAGGTCTTCATCGACCTCTGGAAAGACACCCTGGACGTGGACAACCCAGTGGTCAGCCCGCTCAACGGGAAGCTGGACGGCCTAGGGCCCATCACGCTGTTTACCGGAACCCGCGATATTCTCAACCCCGATGGGCGGCTCTTTGCAGAGCAGGCTTCCGCAGCCGGCGTCGAGATCGAATACCTTGAAAAGCAGGGGCAAATTCACGTGTATCCACTGCTGCCCACGGTGATCGGACGTACTGCCCGTCAGCACATCGTGGCCCGGGTCCGCGAAGCGACCACCCGCTAGCCCCCCGAACCCCACGACCTGCAGGGGTTTCAGCTGCCGCGGATCCCGACGCTGATGATCTGGTCGTCTTCGGGCCCCGGGCTGCCGCGCCCGTCGGTGTTGTTGGTCAGGAACCAGAGGTCCCCATCGGGGGCGAGGACCGCTTGCCGGAGTCGGCCGAACTGGCCCACAAAGTGTTCATTCGACGTCCCGTCCTCGGCCACCGGCACCACCCGCAGGGCTGCCCCCCGCAGGTTGGCGATGAAAATCGCTCCGGCGGTAATGGCCATCCCGCTGGGACTGGCCTCCGCGGGCTCCCATTGTTGGACGGGGTCGGTGAAACCCTCCTCGTCGGCGATGCCTTCCACCGCGGGCCACCCGTAGTTGGCCCCGGCGGTGATCACGTTGAGCTCATCCCAGGTGCTCTGCCCGAATTCGGTGGCATATAGGGTGCCCACCGCATCCCAGGCCAGCCCCTGCGGGTTGCGGTGCCCATAGCTGTAGACGTAGGAGTCGTCGAAGGGGTTCGATGCCGGAATACCGCCGTCGGGTTCCATCCGCAAGATTTTTCCGCCCAGACTTTCGCGGTCCTGGGCCAAGGACCGGTCACCACTGTCCCCGGTGGTGGCATAGAGCATCTTGTCGGGACCGAATCCCAGCCGCCCGCCATTATGGTTGGTGCCAGCAGGAATCCCATCAAGCAGGGTGGTGACACCGCCCAGCGCCAACGAACCCGGCTTGCCGATGAGGTCGAAGCGCTGGATCCGGTTGCCGTCGGCACCCGTGGAATAGGCGTACAGCTGGTCGGTACCGCGCATCGCCAACCCCAGCAGGCCGCCTTCCCCGCCATGAACCACCCCGGGGATGACGCCGATCTCCCGGGTTGCACCGTTCTCCCCCAGTTCAAGGATGCGCCCGCTATCGCGCTCACTGATCAGGGCCGTCTGCTCGCGGAAGACCACCGACCACGGGGCTTCCAGATCCTCGGCGATCACTTCGTGGCCGTCCTTGATGATCGACGTGGTCGGGGCAGCCTCGACGGGCTGATCCGGAGAGCTGGCAGGTGCCGAACCGCTCATCGCTGCCGTGGACGCCGCCTGTTCCGCGGTTGGTCCCGGTGTACAGCAGCTCAAAGCCAGGCTGGTGGTGATCCCCGCGACGGCGAGAAGCGAACCGCGGCGCATCCGCATGCATGGCCTCCTGGCCGGCTGGCTCTTCACCAGGCGTCGGCAGCTACCTCGCTGGCGGGAACACCGCAACCGGCTCCGACGGCTCCCCTTCCGCCCAGTATGGACGCTGGACCACAAAAGTGCACCCGTTCTCGACCATCGGCAGGTCCCCCTGCGCACGGGCCACGGTGCCGCGTTGACGACCGGCCCCCTGGCTGAAAGGGTTGGTCTTCTTCGACCACCTAACCTCCAGGGGACCCCAACAGATGAAAATCGTGACGTACCTGGCCACCCTCCTCGGTGGCCTGGTCTTCACTACCGGTTTGCTGGCCTGGGTGCTCGCCACCTCCTCGGCCATGGCTCCGGGAGCCGTGCTCTTGGCGGCCTTGGCACCGACGGCCTTCGTGGGGGCCGCCTGGCTATGGGGAACCAGTCGCGTCCGCGGGAAGGTCCAGACACCAGCACGGACACAGACAGCAACCGAGCCAGGGACAGTACCCGCTAGTTCGTGGTGGCAACGTAGCGGACTAGCCTTGCTGGCCATCGGAATCCTGGCCACCCTCCTCCACGCGCTGCTCAGCGCAAACTCCTTAGGGCCCACCGTCGTCATGTTGGGTAGTGGCTTCGCCTTGGCCGGCCTCGGGATGGCTGCCGGTCGGTGGATCGCCAGCCACCGTCCGGATGATCTGCTGTCCCTTCAGTTGAGGCTGCCCACAGCGGAGCGTCTCCAGACGGAGATGGCCTGCCTCGTCGCGGTGGGTTCGCAGGCGATCTTCTGGATTTCGCTGCTCGCCGGGGCTCCATCGCGTCCAACCGGCGATACCACACAGCTGATCTACCATTTGCTGGGCAACACCCAGCTGGCCCTCTACGGTACCGGGGTCGCCGCCCTGATTTGCGGGGCGTACCTGCGCGATCAGATCCTCCACGACGCCCGGGTCAACAGGGACCAGACGGCCCTGCTGCGCCGGGTCATCTTCGGGAGCACGCCGCTGCCCCAGGACGCGGAACTCCGCCGACAAGCCCTGAGGTATTCGGTGGCCATGCCCTATCAGTCGTTCTTCCGGCTCATGGTGATCCCGCTCCTTTTCCTGGCGCAGGCCCTGCAGTATTACGTGGGCATCATCCGGGGCGAGGGCTCGCTCTTCGGCCAAATCACCTCGGTGGCCTTGGCGATTGCCTTGGTCCTCTCCACGGTCCACTTCCTGCGGTTGGGCCGGGCGGCCCGACGCTTCGCCCGGAGACAGCTGGAGGGCCCCTCGGTGAGCACCACTCAGGGCTGAGAGCCGCCGGCGCCCCCGAGCAAGCAGCGGGCCCGCCTGCAGGCAGGGTTCACTCTGCGGTGACCCCCGTGCCGGCCTGCGGTGCCTGGCGTAGTTCGAACCATTTATAGGCTTCGGTTCTGGCTTCTTCGGTCAGCGCCGTGTAGGCGGCGGGTTCGGCGCCGGCATCGCGGGCCGCCTGCTCGAGGTAGTCACGCAATACCCACACATCGACCGGGTCCACCATCTCGCGCAACTCCAGTGCTGCTTCGAGGGCATGGTCGCTGAATTCAAGATCTTCGCAGATCTGCTCCCGGCTCAGACCGGACAACGACAAGTTGGCGGCAAGTTCCTCGCTGGTGGCCTGTCGTTCGGCTGGTTTCAACGTCATGGGTGGCTCCTTCGGCTGATGGGGTCCTTCTCTTGAACCCTACTCGTCCACGTCAAGCCGTGGCCCTCCCGTTTTGACCTGAGACTGTGAGCGGTGCCATCCTACTGTTCATGAACCTGTCAGACAGCTGGACAGCAGGACAGCAGCCGATCGATCGCACGAGTGCCTCCGAGGCGGTCTTCGTTTCGCTGCGATCAGCCATCGAAGCTGGCGATCTGCCGGTGGGCACCAAGCTCAGTTCCGAGGCGGCCCTGGGCTCCCGCTTCGGGGTCAGCCGGTCGGTGATCCGCGAGGCGCTGCGCTCCTGCGCCGCCCTGGGCCTCACCCGCACCGAGACCGGCCGGGGCACCTTCGTCATCGCCGAACAAGCCACCGCCGACCTGGTGCTGGGCACCTTCTCCTCCACCGACCTACTCGAAGCCCGCCCACATATTGAAGGCCCCGCCGCCCGGCTCGCCGCCCAACGACGCACTGATGCGGATCTTGAACGCCTGGAATCGCTGATGGATCAGATGCGCAGCGAGGACGACGCCGAAGCCTGGGTCGAATTAGACACCACCTTCCACCTGGCGATCGCCGCCGCCGGAGGCAACGGCGTCTTCATCAAGGTCCTCTCGGATATCCGCGATGCCCTGGCCCGGCAGTCGGAGACCTTGAACCTGGCCTCGGGCCGGAGGAACCCCTCGGATGCCGAACACCAGCTCATCGTCGCGGCCATCGAAGCCCGCAACCCCGACGCCGCCGAATCTGCCATGCAAGAACACCTCGGGGCCGTCCACGGCGCCGTCGACCATCTCGTGAAGAACGGATATCAGTGAAGCTCCCCGCCCACGCCCCACTCGCCGTCCAGACCCGCGGCGACGCCGTCGAATCCATCCATTACGGATCCCTCGTCACCACGGGGCCCGCTGGGACGGTGACCTCCAGCATCGGCGACGCCCGGGCGGGGTTCTACCCACGCTCGGCCTTGAAACCTCTCTTCGCCGTGGGCCTGGTGCGCGCCGGGCTGGCCCTGTCCAGCGAACAACTCGCCTTGGCAGCGGCCAGCCATTCGGGCTCCGAACGCCACCAGCGCATCGCCGCCTCCACCCTGGCCGACGCGGGCCTCGATGCCTCTGCCCTGGCCAACAGCACCGACCTGCCCTACGGCGTCGAAGAGCAGAAGGCCTGGCTGCGCGACGGAAACGGGCTCACCCGGTTGGCCCAAAACTGCTCGGGCAAGCACGCGGCGCTGGCCTCCCTCTGTGTGACGCGTGGTTGGCCGGTTCGGGGCTACCTCGACACGTCCCACCCCATCAACGAACTGCTACGCAGCACCGTCGAGGAGCTGACCGGCGAAGCCGTGGGTGCGACCAGCACCGATGGTTGCGGCACTCCGGTCTACACCCTGTCCCTGGTCGGGATGTCCCGCGCCTTCGGCCGCTTGGCCGCCGCGGCCGACGGGACAGCTGAACGTGCCGTGGCCGATGCCATGCGCGCCCACCCCGAACTGGTCGCCGGCGAAGGGCGCGATGTCACAGCCATCATGCGGGCCGTACCGGGACTGGTCGCCAAGGACGGATTCGAAGGCATCCAAGCCATCGGCCTGCCCGACGGAACGGGACTGGCCCTGAAGATCTCCGACGGTGGCGACCGGGCCCGGATGCCGGTCGCCGCGGCAGCCCTCACGCGGCTGGCCGATGACCGCTCCGTGCGCGCTGCCGTGGAACCGTTCCTGTCCGTCGGCGCCCTCGGCGGCGGCGAGCAGGTCGGCGAACTCACCGCCGTCACCGCCTAAACCCTTCACGGGCCGTCGGCACCGCCGGCGTCTCCTCCCCGCTTTTTTCTTGTACCCACCCAGAGCAACACCCTTCAGGAGCATCACCCCATGTCCATCAGCACCCAGGCCGCCACCCGTCTCGAACACGATCTGATCGGTGACCGTGACGTCCCGGCCGAGGCATACTGGGGCGTGCACACACTGCGCGCTTCGGAAAATTTCCACATCACCGGGCAGCAGGTGGGTTCGAACCCGCATCTGATCCGCGCCCTGGCACTGGTCAAGCAGGCAGCGGCCCGGGCGAACCGCGAACTCGGTCTCCTCGATGCCACCCGCGCCGAAGCCATCGATGCCGCCTGCACCGAAATCGCCGGGGGCGCCCTGCATGACCAGTTCATCGTCGATGTACTCCAGGGGGGTGCCGGGACCAGCACGAACATGAACGCCAACGAGGTCATCGCCAACCGGGCCCTGGAGATCCTCGGCCACGCACGCGGGGACTACCAGCACCTGCACCCCAATGACCACGTGAACCTCTCCCAGTCCACCAACGACGTCTACCCGACGGCAGTGAATGTGGCGACCTCCTTCACCGCTGCCCCGCTGCTGGCGGCCATCGAAGAGCTTGAAACAGCGTTCCAGGCCAAGGCCAGCCAATTCCGCACCGTGGTGAAGATGGGCCGCACCCAGCTCCAGGATGCCGTGCCGATGACCCTGGGTCAGGAGTTCGGCACCTATGCGGTGACCATCCGCGAGGACCACGATCGGTTGGCCGAGTCCCTGGAGCTGGTCCATGAGATCAATCTGGGCGCCACGGCGATCGGCACCTCACTGAACGCCCCCGACGGCTATACCGAGGCCGCCTGCCGGCACCTGGTCGAACTGACCGGCCTACCGCTGACCACCTCCCCCGACCTGATCGAAGCCACCCAGGACGTGGGCGCCTTCGTGCACCTTTCCGGCGTGCTCAAGCGCGTGGCCGTGAAGCTCTCCAAGATCTGCAACGACCTGCGCCTGCTGTCCTCCGGCCCACGGGTGGGCTTCAACGAGATCAACCTGCCGGCCGTTCAAGCAGGTTCCTCGATCATGCCCGGCAAGGTCAACCCGGTGATCCCCGAGGTTGTCAACCAGGTCGCCTACCAGGTCGTCGGGCACGATGTGACGATCTCCATGGCCGCCGAGTCAGGACAGCTCCAGCTCAACGCCTTCGAACCGGTGATCGTGCACTCCCTATCGATGTCGATGCGCCATCTGGAAGCCGGCTGCCTGACGCTGGCCCGCAACTGCGTCACGGGCATCACCGCCAATGAGGAGCTGCTGCGGGCCAACGTGGAAAACTCGATTGGCCTGGTGACGGCGCTGACCCCGCAGCTGGGGTACGCCACGTCGACGGCGATCGCCATGGAGGCCTTGCATTCCGGCCGCGGGATTGCCGAATTGGTGCTGGAGCAGAACCTGCTCAGCCGCACCGAACTGGAGGAACTGCTGCGCCCGGCACGCCTGGCCAACCTCTCCGAATAGTCCCTGTTCGCCGGGGCCACGCGCCGCCCCGGGGATCGACGGGCCTTGACTTTGGATTCCTGGGTTGAAGAATCAGAGGATGAGCACCCCCGTAACCCAGACGTTCTCCGCCTTGGGAGACCCGGTGAGATCGACGATGATCGACCACCTCTCCGCCACAGACGCCACCGTCGGTGAGCTGGCCGCGCTGTTCGGGATCTCCCAGAGATCCCTCTCGCGGCATCTGGGCGTGCTGGAACGCGCCGGCCTGATCACCCGTCATCGGGAGGGCAGAACACGCCGCGTCCGGCTGGAAGAGCAGCCCCTGAACGCCGCCCACCACTGGATCCAGGAGCAGCGACGACGACTCGAACACCGCCACCGACGCCTCGGTGCCGTACTGGCCCGCCATCCGGATCGATTCGAGCCAACTGCCCTACGGGAAAAGATGAACTCTCACGACATCCACCAACCGGGACTGACCGAACACCGTCGGGTCGGTGAACAGAGCGTCGTGCACCGCCGCGAATTCGCCGCCCCTGCGGCCCTGGTCCAGCGCGCCCACACGGACGTGGAACTATTCAGGCAGTGGATGGGTCCGCGCGGGACCACAGTCCGTGTGGAGCGATTCGATCCGGTCACCGGAGGAGCCTTCCACTACGCCGTCGAAGCCGACGGTGGCGGCAGCTGGCCGTTCCACGGCTCGTATCACGTGGTCTCCCCCGGCCTGATGGTGCATACCTGGGAGTACGAGGATGACCACGACGTCACCTTGGAGACCCTGCATTTCGTCGATCACGGCGACGGTTCCAGTGCCTTGGAGGCCACCTCCACCTACACGTCCAAGCAGACCTGCGACGCCATGATCGATTCGGGCCTGGACGCCGGGATGGACGAGAACTTCGAACGGCTCGACGCTGTTCTCAAGGAGGCCCTCCGCTGAATCCTTCGGTGAGCTTGCCGCCTCAGGGCCTTCGTCGCCCCGCCCACAGTCCCATGAGCAGCGGGACGACAGAGACCGACATCAACACGTTGCCCAACACCACGTCATCGGGACGGACCAGTGAACCGGCGATCAGCACCGCTCCGAAGACCACGACGGCGACCGCGCGTTGGACGGTGCGCTGGAGTCTGGCGACCTGCCGTTCGAGCCGGGGGCTGCCCACCGACAGGGAACCGTCTTCGAGCCCGGTGATGAGCCCATCCAGGCGCTTCGGTAGGCGGAGTGCGACTTTGGCGACGTCGAACCCTTGCTGCGCCAAGTCCTGAACCACGTTGCCGCGTTCGTCACGCACCAGCTGCGCCGCATAGGGCTCGACGGAGTCCCACAGATTGAATCGGGGATCCAGCGTGCTACAGACCCCGGAGGTCAACGACATGGCCCGGATGATGAGCAGGAAGTTCTCCGGTAGCTGGAACGGGAGCGAGCGAACAACGTCACCGAATTCGACGGCGAACTCACGGAACTCCTGCGGATCCACGTCCTTGAGTTCGGCGAAACCCATTCCTCCGAACCGGGCGAAGAGCTGGACCATCGCGCGCTCCAATTCGACCGTGTCGGCAGAGGACACCAATACTCCGACGTCGTTGATCGCGGAAACCAATCCTTTTCCGTCGCGGGACGCGGCGGCGATCAGCAGTTTCCTCAAGCCGCGACGCGTACTGGGTGGAACGTCCCCCATCATGCCGAAGTCGATGAACGTCAGCTTCCACGGGTGTTCCGCAGAGGAGTCGCCGGTTGGGGTGACGAAGATGTTCCCGGGGTGGGGATCAGCATGGAAGAAGCCGTTCGTGAACATCTGGTCGAACATCACCGAAGCGAAAACCGGTGCCACCTTCACCGGGTCGATGCCGGCAGCGCGCAGCGCCGCTGCATCGGTGATCTTGATGGCCGTGACATCCTCCAGCGTCAGGACGCGTCGGGTGCACCGCTCCCAGACGACCTCGGGCACGGCCACCCGGTCGTCGTCAGCGAAATCGACGGCAAAACGCTCCGAGTTTGCCGCCTCCTGCAAATAGTCGATTTCTTCGAGGCTGGTCTGGGCAAACTCCTCGACCAAGGCGGGCATATCCGCGCGCTTCGACACCAGACGCACGTGACTGAGCCAGCGTCCGACCTTCCGCAAGGCCGCAAGATCGACATCGACGATCAAATCGATGCCTGGTCGTTGGACCTTCACCACCACGTTCTCGAGCCCGGTGTCTTCCGCGTTTGCTGGCAGAAGCCTGGCCTGGTGCGCCTGTCCGAGGGAGGCTGCAGCGATGGGTATCTCCTCGATCGAAGCAAACACCAGCTCCAACGGCGCACCCAGTTGCGCCTCGGCTAAGGCACGAATGGCCGGGAACGGGACGGGAGGCACCTCGTCCTGAAGCCCCTCCAATTCGGCAGTGATCTCCGGCGGGAGCACATCGAGTCTGGACGACAGGAACTGGCCCACCTTGATCATGAGTCCGCCCAGTTCCACGGCGAGCCGATGGAAACGTTGTGCGAAATTGAGCATGCGCTTGGTCCGGGTACGTTCGGCGATCTTGGCCAGCCCGATACGAGGCAGGAATAGTTCGAACCACCAGGTCACCGATAGATGCCAAGCCGCGAAACGCAGGATACGCCGATAGCGGGCGCGGGTGTTCCCCGCGCCCGCCGTCGGATCCGCCCGGCTTCGACGAACCGATGCCACCCGTGTCAGCCTTGTGCGAGGATCGAGTACAGCCGACGACGCGCCTCGTCGAGCACCGTCACGGCTTCCTGCACCTGCTCGTGCGTGCCCGTACGTCCCACTTGGGAAGCGGCCTGTGCCAGCTCGATGCCGGACTTGGGCAGCGCAGCGAAACCGGACCCCGATGATGACCCCTGGTTCTCCCAAGGAGCCGGTTCGTCGTTGTCGGCCACGTCTTCCCGACCGGCTTCGGTCAGCGAGTAGATCTTCCGGCCGTTGGACTCCTCGGCGCTGATGAAACCCTCGTCGGCGAGCAGCTGCAGGGTCGGGTAGACGGAGCCGGCACTGGGCTTCCATCTGCCACCGCTGCGCTCTTCGATTTCGCGGATGATCTGGTATCCGTGCATGGGGCGTTCCGCGAGCAAGGCCAGGACGGCAGTGCGTACCTCGCCCCGTCCTGCACGTGTTCCCGGGCGCTTTCCGAAGCGGGCACGCAGTTCTTCAACGGCTTGCCACATGCCATCCATGTTGTTGCCGTCGAATCCACCTGACGGATATGAATTACGCATTCTGCTCTCCTTCTGAAATCGCCAACGATGTACAGCGATACTCAACGATATATCGCGATACACGTAAAGCCAAGGGAATGCGGCCCCGAGTACCTTCTCGCGCTCCGAATCCACGATGGGGGTGATCACTGGCCTTATTGCTGGCTGGCTGACGTGCTGCCCCGTTTTTGAAGACGCGGAACGACGATACCGAAAACACAATACGCAAGAACCCAAGCGACGAGCCCGACAATCAGAAAGTACCCTCCGATGACCAGAATGTCCGCAGCTGTCTGTGCGGGGAACCAGCCACTCAAGCACAGAGCGGGAAAAACCGTCAGGGCCATCGCCAAAAAGTGAACGACCGTCTGGCGCCTCAGGGACCAAGCTTCAACGTCGTAGATCACCGAGGCCGCCATGATCGAAGCGACGATGACACCGGCAGTCAGCGTGCCGCGTGCGTCTGATGTCTTGTCCAACGCCGCCAGTCTCGCCGCAATACCCGACATGATCACGAGCGGAATACTGCCCCGTAGCACTGCTTTCCCCCAGAGCTTCATGGCTCAATCGTAGCCGGATCGGCAATCCCGAGTCGGCGGGCCATGGCTGAAGGCACGATGGACTCCTGGACGAAAACCACGCACGGCTCGGCACCCTCCCGAAAAACGTATCCGCTGCCAGCGCCCTCCGGTATCTTGTCCTCCATGGTCCTCAACGTGCATGAGCGAAGAATTGCCGCACCCCCAGCAGTGGTCGCCCAGTTGATCGATTCCCTGGCCAGCTCCGATGATCGGCTCTGGCCCTGCAGTGAGTGGCCTGCCATGCGCCTGGACCGAGGACTCGAGGTAGGTTCCGCCGGCAGGCACGGCCCGGTCCGTTACGTCATCAAGCACTATGAACCCGGCCAGCGGGTGGAGTTCCGATTCACTGGCCCAGCGGGCTTCCACGGACACCATTCCTTTGCGGCCTTCAGTAACCCAAAGGACTCAACGCTGCTCTGACACGAACTGTTCTTGAGGCCACGGGGTATCGCGATCATCTCCTGGCCGTTGTTTTTCAGACCCCTCCACAACGCCCTCGTGGAAGAAAGCCAGGATCGCACCGAAACGGAATGCGGTGCTCCAGCCAGCTCGCCCTTTCGGCGAACTTTATGGACCAGAGTGCTTCGGGCCGCATTCTCGAAGCGACTCACACTGCACCGAAGTAACAGTTAAGGATTCCTGGGCCCCTCCGGGTCAGTGTTCAGAGTGACGAATCGTCAGTGGCCAGAGTTTCGATCTGCGCGCGCGGCAGGAAAACAACATAGGCACAGATCGCCGCGATAAATAGAGACACGAAACCCAGCAAGCCCCAGCCCACCGAATCGCTCGACACCTCGTTGGGCGCGACGCCGACGATGGCCAAAATGCTGGCCACCGCAAAACCAATCAAACCGAAGCCACCGGCCTCCATCCCGACGGCGATGGATTTCTCGGTTTGATACCAATGGCTTTCCTTCAAGAAGCCCCTTGCTGTCGCACCACCGATGATGAACGCCACTGCTGCGAGGGAACAGGCCCCTGCCAGCAGGAGTGAAAGAGAACCATATTCGACGCTGTCGGTGCCGACATGGACAACTGCCCGGCTCGGTAGCCATGGGTTCACGGCCAGATACAGGAGGGGGACCAGGACGATGGAACTTGCGGGGGCAACGATCAACAAGGCAATTGCCCTGGACCTGCCAATAGTCCTTGAGGACTCCGATCCGTCACGAAGTTCAGTCATTGCCCGCTACATCCCCCTCTGTAGTGGCCAAGCATCTGCAGCTTCGGCCATCGTATGACACGGATAAGTGGTGAAAATCTTTCCGCGCCTCGTCACGTTCCTTTACGATTCCCCGGAGACTTTGATGAGGTAGCTGTTGATGTCGGCGACCTTCGCGGTTTTCGCCGTGCTCTTGAAACGCAGGACATGGCAAAACGCGGTTTCTCCTCCATCAGCCAGCCGAAGCACTCCATCGACCCCGGCCCCACGCCCATGGGTCAGGAACGTTCCAAACGTCAACTCGTCGGCTGGTGGAAGGGCCAGCGCCATTCCCCGGGCCGCTGCGCGCCCGGACACGGTCTGCTCCCCGACGACTGTCCATGAAACGTCTTCGTCAAGGACCGCCTCCAGGTGTTCGACGTCCCGTTGCGCGAGAGCAACCACCAGATCCCTGAGGATTTCCTTGCGCGGGGAGTTTCCGCAGTCCGGTTCTTCGTGAATGGTGACCATGCGCCGAGTGTACTCAGCATCGGCTGCCGCACCGTCGTCGTACGATCGAACCATGGCCCTTCGAATTCGCTCTGCAACCCCAGCAGATGAGGCGTCGGTCGAAGCGATAGAGAACGATGCCGACCGGATCCTGATCAAATGGTTGTCTCCCGATCATTGGCCTCCTGCCCCGTCCGGTGCCTCGAGGGCGTCCGAGAACGGATACCTCTTGGTTGCTGAAGAAAGCAATTCACCCGCCTTTGTCGGCTTCGTCCATGTCCTGGAAGCCGAGGGGCTTGCCCATCTGGAACAGATGTCCGTGGCACGCGCCTACGGTCGACGTGGCTACGGTCGACTCCTCCTCGACGCAGCTCTCGATGAAGCCCGGGAACGCGGCTACGACCGCATCTCCTTGCGGACCTATGCAGACATCCCCTGGAACGCACCGTTCTACGCACGCGCAGGCTTTGTTGAACAGGCTCCCGAAACGAACTTTCACCGTGGCTTGATCGATATCGAAGAGGATCTCGGGCTGCCTGGCTACGGGCGTCGCATCCAGATGACGGCATCACTGAACGACCGTACCGTGGGGCCATGACTTCACCCTTGACCTGAGAACAGCTCACCGCCCTCTACGACGCAGAGAACCTGTGGTCGGTGGACGGCGCGTTCTTCTTGTCCGTCATCAACGAACTCCCCAGCAGCCAGGTTCTTGATCTGGGATGCGGCACTGGACGACTCACCCGGGCCGCCGCTGCCGATGGTCATCACGTCGTCGGCATCGATCCGGATGCCGACGCCCTTGACGCCGCACAGAGGAAACCGGACACCGAGAACATCAGGTGGGTTCACGGAACATCCACCCGGATCCCCGACGGGGTTCTCTTCGATACCGCCATCATGACCTCCCACATGACCTCCCACATGGCCCAAGCCATTAGCGACGAGGCGGCCTGGGCCCAAACCCTTGAAGATCTTCATCGAGCACTGGTCCTCGGTGGACGTTTAGCCTTCGACTCCCGCGATCCTGCGGCCCGGGTCTGGGAGCGGTGGACTCCGGCCAACACACGGGATACCTACACACTCCCCGATGGCACAATCGTCGAAACGTGGATTGATGGCACTGTCCCACGCGACGGGCTGGCACTTCTGACTGAACACCGGCTCCATCGCGGCCACGAGGAAGAGACCGCTACGCTGGTTCTCGCCTTCCGCCCTGAAGCACAGCTGCGCCAGGATCTCAGGGCAGCCGGGTTCACTTTCGAACAGGTGCTCGGCGGTTGGGCTGGCGAAGTCGTCGGGGAAGGCCAGGGTGAACTGATCGTGATCGCCGGCAAGCGAAGCTGAACAAGAGCAACAGCTGGACCCACGACATATCCATTCGCGCCCCTGCTCCTGGGGGCCTGGCTTGCGGGCACTCACAGCTCCAGGATTCATTGCCACCCCATGTCAGACTGGATCGATGATCCCCCAGCCCGACTACCGCAACTACGCAGCAAAAATGCGGCACCTCGTACTATCTGGAATTGATATGGAAGTCGAGGCCCGCTTCGTCGACATGATCAGCGTTCGCGGTGCCCGGATCCTCGACGTCGGCTGCGGGATCGGCACTGCCGTTGCTGCCTTGCGCAGCAGAGGCCACGCAGCCTACGGGATCGATCCCACTCCCACCGTCCTCGACGTGGCAGTAGAGCTTTACGAGCCCTCATGGTTTCTCGCTCTCGGCGCCGTGGAGATCGCCCCGTCACAGCTGGTTCGCCAGGGCCTTCCCGGCTCCTACGACGTCATCCTCATGTCGGGAAACGTCCCGGCATTCCTCTCCGGGGACGAACTCGAGGAAGTCTTCGGGCACGTGGCCGCCCTGTTGAATCCCGGCGGAACGCTGGTGGTCGGAACCACCACCGCAGTCCGCGGTGGGCCCGGCGATCAGGATCGGGCTGTGGCATCAGCCGGGCTGGAGCTGGCTCAGCGCTACGCCGACTGGCATCTGGGCCCCTTGAGCGCCGACTCCCCCTGGTCGGTCAGCGTTTTCTCGGCACCCGGCACACAGGGTCCGCCCCAGGGGCCCGACGGGATCTTCCTCTTGGCCTGATGGACTCACCTGCTGCACCGAAGAGCAGGCTCTACCGTTCCTCCCCCACATCGCCCGCCGTGGCAGCAACCGTGGAGGTATCGGGGGTCGTGCGTCGTTGGCCGGTTCTGGTGGCCCCGATCCCTGCGGCGATGACCAGGACGATCCCGATGACTGCTGCCGGACGCGGGACCTGATGCAGGATGGTCAACCCGATCAGCACGGCGATCGCCGGTTCCAGGCACATCAACGTTCCGAAGGCTGCGGTGGTCAGCTTCCGCAGGGCCAGCATTTCGAGACTGAAAGGGATGACGGGCAGGAGCAGGGCCAAGCCGAACCCCCAGAGCAGGATCGGCCAGTCCAGGTCTCCGAGGACGGAGGGACCGACCGCGAGGGTGGCCACGACTCCGGCCACCGGCATAGAAATCGCCAGCGCACTGATTCCCGAGACGGCGTCACCGGCCTTTTGGGTGAACAGCACGTAGCCGGCCCAGCAGGCGGCAGCGCAGAGGGCAAAGCAGATCCCTACCGGATCCGTGGCCCCCAGCCAGGGTTCGGTCAGTCCCAGGACACCGGCCCCGGCGACCAGTGCCCACCAGCGTGCTGCGCCCCGTCCCTGGACGATGGCGACGGAAAGCGGTCCGAGGAACTCCAGCGCGCTGGCGGTGCCCAACGGAATCCGTTCGACGGCGAACATGAAGAAGATCGTCACCCCTCCAGTCGCCACCCCCAGCAAGGCACTGGTGCCCAAGGCCGCCCGACTGTACGCAACCTTCCACGGGCGTCCCACCACGACCAGGATCACCGCAGCCCAGCACAGGCGCAGCCAGGCGACCCCGGCTGGACCCAACGTGTCGATGAGTCCGACGGAGACGGCCAACCCCAACTGGACGCAGACCATCGCGGCGAGCGCCATCAGCGAGCCGGTGCCTGCCGAGCTCTGTGCCAGGCGGGGTGAGGAGTTCATGGGTCCATTGGAACGGAAATACTCCGTCAACGTCCACGTGACAATCCTCAACAGATCGTCCAGGATTCCTGCACAATAGAAGGATGGAAACCCGGCGTCTGCAATATCTCTACGAACTCTCCCGGATGGGCTCGATGCGCGGGGTGGCCGATCTCTTGGGCACGACGACGTCGACCGTCTCCCAGCAGATCGCCTTCCTAGCGCGGGAGACCGGCGCCCGGCTTCTGGAACCCGCAGGTCGCGGAGTGCGCCTGACTCCCGCAGGACGCAGGCTGGCCGATCATGCCGAGGCCATCCTGACCGCCGTCGACTCGGCCCGTCTCGATCTGGTCCCGGGGGCGGCCCCCTCGGGGACCCTGCGGGTGGCCGGCTTCGCCACGGCGATCCGCACGACCTTGATGCCGGTCATCGCCGAATTGGCCGACCGCCACCCCAGCATGGACATCGTGGTCTTCGAACACGAACCGGCGGAGGCGATGAAGCTCCTGGGCGTGGACCAGATCGATCTGGCCCTGACCTATGACTACAACCTGGCCCCCGACCAGGTCGATGCCGGAGTGGACACCCTGCCGCTGTGGAGCACCCCGTGGGGACTGGGTGTACCGACGGCCGACGCCCGCCGGCTAGGGTTTCTTCCGGCCACCGGGGACCGGGACGCCCCGGGATCCGCCGCCCCGGATGCGGCCACGGTGTTCTCCGCGTTCCGCGACCACGACTGGATCGGGAATTCACGCAATATCGCCGATGAGACGGTGCTGCGCATCATTTCTTCGATGGCCGGATTCGAACCGGTGCTGCGCCACCAGTCCGACAGCTTGGATCTGGTCGAGGACCTCATCCTGGCCGGCCTCGGCGTCGGGTTGCTCCCCGAGAACCGGCCGCCCCGGGAGGGGATCACCATCCTGGAACTCCATGATCCCGATATCAGGTTGCGCGCCTTCGCCCGCATCCGCCGCGGTCGCAGTGCGTGGCCGGCGCTGGCCCTGGTCCTCGATCGGATCAGTGCCTGACGTAGCCGCTGCGTCCGGCCACCATCCCCGCCGGGAGTTGGACGATCAGAGCCACGAGCAGAACCCAGAGCAACGCCGTCCAGCTTCCCGTCAGGTCGTGCAGCACCCCCGCCAACAGCGGCCCACTGGCCGACATCGAGTAGCCAATGGTCTGGGACATGGCCCCCAGCTCCGCGGTCGCCGAGCCGCCGCGGGCCCGCAGCAAGGGCAAGGAGAAGCCGACGCCGGTCATGATGCCGAAGCCCACGCCCAGCAGCAGCATCCACAGCAGGGTCAGCCCGGTGGGCGCCGACAGGACGCCGATGATTCCCGCAACGGTCAGCAGGGTTCCCGCCACGGCCCCGCCGATCTGTGAATGGTGGCGGGCGACGGCGATCGAGGAGATCAGGGCGGGAATAATGGCCGCCAGGTTGGCGATCGACAGGGCATTGCCTGCTTCGGCGGCAGGCAGGCCTGCATCCATGAGGATCACGGGCAACCAGGCGTTGGCCGTATAGAAGACCAGCGAAAGCACCGCGAAATACAGGGTCACCGCCCAGGCCAGCGGCTGCCGCCAGACGGAGACCCCGCCGTCGTGCGTTTGAAGATGTCCGGCACCGGTGGCCGGTTGCTTGCTTCCACGCAGGAAAGGCATCCAGACGACCAACCCGATGATCGGCAGGATCCCCCACAGGGCCAGCGCCCCGGACCAATCCAGCCCCAGCGCGCGCTGCAGCGGCAAGGTCAGGCCGGCGGCTGCTGCCGGACCGGTGAACAGGGCCGTGGTGTACAGCCCGGTGAGGATCCCGGTGCGTCCGGCATAGTCGCGTTTGATCAGAGCCGGGAGCAGGACGTTACCGAAGGTGATGCCCACGCCGACCAGCGCCATCCCGGCGAAGAGGAACCCGGTGCCCGGGAGCATCCGCAGCCCGGTGCCGGCCAGAATGACGACCAGCGCGGCGGATATGGTGCGTTCGATGCCGAAGCGGCGGCCGATCCGTGGTGCCTGGGAAGAGAGCAGGACGAAGCTGAGCAGCGGGGTGGAGGTCACCAGCCCGGCGATGGCCGAAGAGAAGCCCAGCGAATCCTGGATCTGCCCGATCAACGGGGCCACGGCGGTGATCGGCGGGCGGAGGTTCAGACCCACCACGACGACGGCTATCGCGGCGAACCACAACGGCACCAGCGAGCGGTGCGCGGCGGCGGTGGGAACTTTTGCTTCGGTTCCGGCACCGTGTGTTGCGGTGGATGGCGCTGTCTCTGCTGGGTTCATCATCGTCCTTCGTCTGGGGCACGCCCAGCCTAGGAAGACCCTGCTATTCTTGCAACATGGCCAATAACGATTTTGAGCATTACAAGGGATGGGCGGTGGACCTCGCCATCGACCTCGTGAATACGGCGGCCACCGATGATGACCGGCTGGCCCATGCCGGGGACGTGGCCGAACTCCTGGCCAGGCACCATGTAGCAGCGCGCCGGCGGGCCACCGACGACGACGCCACCCACCTGAGGGCCGTCCGGGGGCAACTGCGCGCCGTGATGGACGCCGACGACATCGCTCAGGCGGCTCCCTCACTGAACTCGCTGGCCGCCGAGGGCGGCTGCACCCCGCGGCTTTCCAACCACGACGGGCACGATTGGCATCTGGATCACCACATTCCGGGGGACCTGCTGTGGAGGCACGTGGCCGCCGAATGTGCCGCCGGGCTCATGGACTTCGTGCTGCGGCATTCACCGCGAAGGCTCCGCAGCTGCGCAGCCTCGGACTGTTCGCGCTACTTCGCCGACCGCACCCGCAACGCTTCGGCGCGCTTCTGCCCGCAACGCGGCTGTGCGAACAGGACCCGGGTGCGCAGGCACCGCCAGGCCAGGGAACTGTAATGCCCTAAATTTCCGCTGGGACGTTCCCCGGTGGTGAAGAACACACGATCAGAGGAGTTCGCGGATCAGGGCGCAGGCACTGGGGATCGGTTCGATGATCTCCACCGCACCGCCCGCCGCTAGTCGACGCGCGGACTCACTCAACGGCCCCCCCGGCGATGATGACGGCGCGGGCGCCGGCCGCCCGGGAGCGCAGTGCCGCGCTCTGCAGTTCGGCAAATTGGGCTTCGGGGTCGCTGGCGAGCTGCACCGGGCCCGAGGCAGTGGTCTCGACCCCGCAGAAAAGCCCTGCCTCGGCATGCTCGTGTGCGAGCCGCTCCAAGGAGGGAACCAGTCGCGGGGTGGTGGTGGCCATCCCAAACCGTCGGCCTCCCCGCGCAGCGGCCAGAATGGAGGCCTGGCCGATGCCAACGACAGGGATTCCGATCTCCCGGGCCAGCGTGCTGCGGCCCGGGTCACCGAAAGCTGCGACGATGACCGCGGCCACCCGAGCGCCCTGTTCAGAGGCCAGGACCTCGTGGACGGTACGCCGCACCTGCTCTCCGGCCTCGGTCAGGGCCCTGGAGTCCACGATCATCCGTGGTCCCGATGGGACGGTCACCGCGAGCAGCTCAAACCCGGAACCGGCGAACTCCCCCTCGGCAAGGCCGGCCATCAGGGAGGTGGTGTCCTCGTTGGTGTTCGGATTGATCAGCAGCACCAAGCCGCCGGAGCGGGGAGGGGCAGTTCTCACGGGTGGCGAACCCCGTGCCCGTCGAGGACCGCGGCGTAGCCTTCCCGGTAGCTCGGATAGGCGAATGCGAAACCGGTGGCGCGCAGCAAATCTCCACGCAGCCGCTTACCGGCGGGCTGGCCCTCAGACGGAACCTCCTGCCACGGAACCCCCAGTCGCCCGGCGAGGAAGGAGAGCACCTGGAGTTGACTGACCGGCTCCTCGTCAACGCCCAGATACAGCGGGCCCGGCTCATCCACGGCCGTGGCCAGATGGACGATCGCAGCTGCCGCGTCGTCACGGTGGATGCGGTTGGTATAGCGCGGGGCGGCGGCCGGGTCGGCCGTTCCGTTGCGCACCTGGTCGATCAGGCGCGTCCTGCCGGGCCCATAAATACCTGACAGGCGCAGCACGGTGCCCTGCGGGGCCCGGGCGGCCAGCAGTTCTTCGGTTTCGCAGAGCACCGCTGCCGTAGCGGTCGGCGGGTCCAGGGGGCTGTTCTCGTCCATCCACACTCCATCGACATTGGGGTAGACCGCCGTGGAGGAGACGACAATGATGCGCTCGGGGTGCACACCGTCTCGTTCCAGCGCATCCAGGACGTTGGCCAGCCCCGCCAGATAGACCTGCCGGTAGGTCTCCTCGCTCCGCTCCCCGGCCGCCGGGGCCACGACGACGATGGTGGTGTCGGCCGGCACGGGAGGCAATTCGCCGGTCAGGTCCGCCACCACGGGCTCGATGGCTTCCGGCAGCTTCGCTGCCGAGCGTCGCCAGCCGATGACCCGGTGCCCGAGAGCCGCAAAACGCAGCCCGGCTTCGGTCCCCACATCGCCACATCCAGCAATCAATACGGTCATCCGTGGTTTTCTCCTTGAAGACGTTCGGGCCTCCCATCCTATCGGCGCTGGACCACCGGCTGCCTTCTCTGGGCAGCCCCCCAGAGGACCACCCACAGACGCGGATGGTCATGTACTCGTGGGTAAGAAGATTTTTCCACTCGTTCTACATAGAATTCTGCTCAACACGCCTTGTGGCCCGGACCACCGAGTACCGGGATGTCCTTCCGGGGGAAACCATGAACCTTTCACGACGCCGTTCCGTGGCACACTCCGTCATGGCACTGGTATCGCTGGTCCTGTTCACGGCCTGCGCCACGCCCGGGGCCCAGACGCCACCACCCCGGAGTTCAACCGCAGGCTCGATCCCCATGGCCACCGATTCGACCCGGATCCGGATGCTGGTTCGTTCCGTGGCCAACGGCTACTTCGAGTTCGAGGCACCCCCCGCCTGGACCGTGGAGGAGCTAGAGGTCCGCTCTCGCAGCGCCGACCGCCCCGAGGCCGGTCACGTACGGGTTCTGAACGAAGATGGCGAGGTCATGGCCGAGTTCATCTCCGGCGACGCCCCGCTGGCTGGGAAGGACGCGGGCGATACGAACCTGCCCTACACCAGATTCGACTCAGCCCCGACGTTCATCGAGGAACACGATTTCGTGTACGACGCAGTGGGCGGGAACGGCGAGGACGCCTCCATGGCTTTGGCCCCCCATGATGAGCAAGATGATGAAGCCTCGGCCTCGTCGCGTCGTTTCTCCTATGTGGGCGGCAGCGGCATCTTTCGTCGAGATATCGGGCCGGATACTCCGTTGGCCGGAATCTCCTCGAAGTTGAAGGGAATCAAACGGCTCAAGGCCTACACCCGGACTCGCGAATACCTGCAGATCAAGGCGATGATCACCTCGCTGCAGCAGGCCAAGACAACCCACGCTTCCTCCCAGTAGCTTCAGGAGAGCGCATCCGCCTCTTCCTCGGAGGACCTAGTTCCACGGCAACGGCTCGTCACCTCGGGAACAGCCGCTGACATCGTCAACCGCAGACGGGTAGCGTGGGAAGCAGCAGGCCCTTCGGGGTACCTCGATCAGTGGGAGTTCCACCCAATAGATGAAAGTCGCAGCCTTCCTCGTCTCCACCGTCGCCGGCACCCTGGCCGTCCTGTTGGGGACCTATGGCGTCGGTCAGCTGGCTCCGGGGTCACCGGCCCCTGCCCTGCTGACCGGACTGGGCCTCCTCGTGGTCCTCGGTGCGCTGGCTTGGAGCGGCTTCAGACGTGCTTTATCCGCTCAGGGTGTCAAGCGCCATGATCCCTCCGGCATATTCTGGACCCCCGAGGCCCGGAAGCTGGTCGGCAATAAATTCGCCGTCATTGGTGCCATCCTTGGCGCGGGGCTGGCCGTGAGCGTCATAGCGTTTGCCCTGACCGGCGCCACCAACCCGGCCCCCGAGGCGCTGGAGTCGCTGTCTTTCCATGTACAGATGATGTTCGTGGTGGCCGGCCTCACGGCGATCATCGTGACGTTCGCGGTGAATAACGTGCTCCGCGACGCCGCGGACGTCAACCCTGGACAGATGAACCGGATCAACCAGGCGGTCCTGCGTGGGCAGGACGTCGACCTCACCGACGAACAACGGCGCGGGGCGGCCCGCATGGCCGTCCTCGTTCCGGTCGTTCTTCCGCTGCAAAAATTCGGTTTGTTCTACCTCTATAGCTACTTCGCCACCGCCTTCATCGGGACACTTATGGCCGGTGAAGGCCGGCTCATGCCGATCGTGCTCCTGGTGTTCATGGGCGTTGTGGTGGTCATCTACATTCCCTACCTGGCCAGGCAGGTCCGACAGGCCAGCCATTACGCCCGCGCTGACGCGGCACTACCCACCGGCTGAACCTTCCGAGCAGTACGGCGCGAGACCTACGCCCCTCAGCCCCATCTCCGACCGACGGGAGAACCCCTCTCCAGATGAGACCCTCAGCCTTCCAGATCTACACCATCGCCGGAACACTCACGGTCCTGTTCGGGACCCTTGCCGTCGGCCAACTAGTCTCCGATTCCCCGCTGCCGGCGCTGCTGGCCGGTCTGGGCCTCCTGCTGCTGATCGCCGCACCGTTCTGGTGGCGGTTCAGGCACGTGTTCTCAGGCCCGGACCCCTTGCGCGGCGGCCCTCCCGAGCAGACGTGGACCGAGGACACGCCATCGCAGGTCTTGACCCGCAATTTCGCGCGGGCTGGCATCCTCCTCGGTGCGGGCCTGGTGATCAGTGTCGTCGTCTTCGCTCTGACCACTGCCAACGATCCACCCGATCAGGCGTTGAAGGTGCTCTCCTACATTGCCCAGGGGCTCTTCCTGGTGGCCGCCATCACGGTCGCGATCACCACCGTGCCGTTGGATACCGCCTCCCATGATGCAGTCGGGGACTCGCGGGCACGGATGAAGCGGATCAACCAGGTGGCGTGGGGTGGGAAGCATCTCTCCCTGAGCGAGCACGATCAACTGGTGGCCCTCCGCGTGGCGATCGTGGCTCCGGTCAGGCTGCGTCTTCAGGGCTTCGGCCTCACCTTCTTCCTGGCGTTGCTCGCCGTGGGAATCTGCCGGGACATCCCGCTGGGCGACCTGAGCTTCGGCGACGCCTTCATCCCGGCCCTTCTTCTGCTCGCACTCATCCGGATCCCCTATGTCGCCGGACAGCTGCGTCGGGCCCGCCACTACGCCAGCGAAAACCTTCCCCGTCCTCTCGCCGAGCGCTCAGGCGCCAACGTGGAGGACCGATGAAAACGTGGTTCTTCCTGACCTACACCATCAGCGGAACCGTGCTCGTCCTGTTCGCGGCCCTGGGCGTCGGCCAGCTGGCGCCGGCCTCCCCGATTCCTGCCCTGGTGACCGGGCTGGGGCTCCTGGTGCTTCTGGGGTTCCCGCTCTGGTGGCGGCTCAGGGACGCCTTTTCCACACCGGATCCGCTGCGTGGCGGACGGGCCATCGCCTCCTGGGCGGAAGCCACCCCGGTCATCTTCGCCCGCAGGTTCGCCCTGGTCGGCGCCGTCCTCGGCGGTGGGCTGGCGATCAGCGTCGTCCTCTTCGCCTGGTTCGGCGCCACCAATCCACCCGCCGCGGCGTTTGAAACACTGCTCGGGTACCTCCAGGCGCTGTTTCTGGCCGCCGCCTTCACGGCCATCTTTTCCGCGACGTCCGTGGGTCAGGCACTGCTGCGCGCCGCAGGAAACAGCCGGGAGCAGTTGAAAAGGATCAACCAGGTGGTCCTGCGCGGTCGGGAGATGGATCTGGACGGACAGGAGCAGATCCACGCCGCCCGCGTCGCCACGGTCCTGCCGGTGTCCGTCCCGTTGCAGACCTACGGTTTCGGTTACCTCTTCGCCTCTTCGGCCACCATCTTCCTCCGCCAAGCCCTCGTGGGTCAGGGCGGTTTCTTCGGTGTCCTCTTCCTGATCCTGCTGGTGGTCTTCGTGGCGGGTCTGGTGCCCCGCACCATGCGCCAGGTGCGCAAGGCCGGCCGCTATGCCAACAAGCACGCCGGTCTGCTCGCCGGATGAAGCCGCCCTACCGTTGCCCCGCCTTGGACCTCCAGAGCAGGTACACGAAATAGGGGGTCCCCACCAGGGCGGTCATGATGCCCGCGGGGATTTGCGCCGGGGCGATGACCGTACGCCCGATCGTGTCGGCCAACACCACCATGCAGGCCCCCAGCAATGCGGCAACCGGCAGAACCCGGGCATGGCGTGATCCGACCAGGCTCCTGGCCGCATGCGGTGCAACCAGACCGACGAAGGCAATAACCCCCACCGATGACACGGCGCCGGCCGTCAGCATCACGGCCGTGGCGAGCAGGACCAACCTCGCTGGGGCCAGGCTGATGCCCAACACCCGGGGCGAATCGTCATCTACGGCCAGCAGGTCAAGGTCACGACGCGCCCCGGCCAGAACCGGCAGCGCGAGCAGAAGCGCCACCAGGGGCGGCAGCACCGAGTCGAAGCTGCGCCCATAGGTCGAGCCGGAGAGCCAGGTCAACGCCTTGGCCTGATTATGCGGGTCGGTGGAGACCAGGATGATGGCCACCAGGGCCGCCAGCCCGGCAGAGATCCCGACACCGATGAGGACCAACCGGTTTTGTTGCAGCCCACCGCGGAAGGCCAACCCGAAGACCAACACGGCGGTGAGGGTCGATCCAGCCAACGCCGATCCGGTGACCAGCCAGGCTCCGGCCAACGGCACCGTGGTGATCACCGCAATAGCCGCCAGTCCCCCACCCGCGGAGACGCCGAGCAAACCGGGTTCGGCCAAGGGATTACGTGAGACGGCCTGGATCAGGGCCCCGGCGATCGCCAGGGCGGCCCCGGCCAAAAGGGCCACCACAACCCGCGGTAGCCGGGTGTTCAGGATCGCCGTGACCGTCGGACCCGCGTTCCCGGTTAGCCAGTTCGTCAGGTCTCCGAGCAGAAGCTTCGCGTCCCCCAGCAGCGCACCGGCACCGAGGAAACCCACCAGCAGGACGACGAGCCCGGCCACCACCGCCAGATACACGGTCCGCGACCGTAGCCGAGCCAAGGTATCGCCCACCATGGACGTTCCGGCGTCGCTCATCCGGTAGGCCAGCACCACCAGGAACACGGCCCCGAAAACCGTGGTGACGGCACCGGTGGGCACCTCCACCCCCGCTGAGGCACCCAAAATCAGTCGGACCAGCACATCCGAACCGATCACCACGATGGCACCGGCC
The DNA here is from genome assembly GCF_002332245.1 of Glutamicibacter sp. BW78. Lineage (NCBI taxonomy): Bacteria > Bacillati > Actinomycetota > Actinomycetes > Micrococcales > Micrococcaceae > Glutamicibacter > Glutamicibacter sp. BW78. Next base: position 125,946 of record NZ_NRGU01000038.1, on the reverse strand, counting down.
AACCCGGAGACCGGCAGCAACGCCCGATGGCGGATGAGCCCCCGGACCTTCGAGGCCAGAAGTCGCACGATGGCCGGGGCACAGAGTCCGACAAAGCCGATGGGACCGGCGATGGTGACCGAACAGGCTGCGAGGAGGACCGCCAGGACGACGGCGGCGATTCTACCGATCCGCGGGTCGGCTCCCGCCAGCCGGGAGGCGTCGTCACCGAGGGAGAGCAGATCCAGCCGGCGGGCCAGCAGGAGCAGACCCACCGCACCGAGCACGATCAGCGGGGCAAATTCACGCAGATCGGTGCTGCTGGTATGCCCGATGCTGCCACTGCCCCAGGCCAGCAACCCGGTGGTTTCCTGGTTGAAGAGCAGCAACAGCGCCGAGGTCATCGAGGATAATCCCAGCGCGATGGCGGTTCCTGCCAGTACCAGACGCATCGGACCGCCGCTGCCTGAACCTCCGGCCCCGGAGAGTCCCAGCACCAGGAGGGCGGCGCCCAGACCGCCGATGAAGGCCAGCCCGCCGGAGGCCAGCGAGGGAAGGGCCACCCCAAAGGCTGCGACGGCGACGATCGCCAGATGTGCCCCGGCGTCGACCGCCAGGGTATCCGGGGAAGCCAGCACGTTGCGGGTGGCCGATTGCAGGCCCGCCCCGGCACAACCCAGCGCCACCCCGACGAGCAGGCCGGCCACTAACCGGGGAATACGGGAGGCTTCCAGGACGGCGATCTGCTGGTCGGTGCCGGAACCGGTCAGGATCCGCAGCAGGTCACCGGGGCCCACGGTGGCGGTCCCCTGCCCCAGGTGGATCAGGCTCAGCAGGACCAGGATGCCCAGTCCGGTGGTGACCACCGCGGGGATTCCCCAGCCCCGGCGTCCCGGCGTCGTTCGCTGTCCTTTTTCACTCGGCGGGGAGGCCCGTTCGGTTTCGAGACTCATCCGACGTTCAGGAAGCGGTGAGGGTGGAGACCAGGGACTTGACATATTGAGTCATCGAGGAGGGGCCGCCGAACATCCAGATCCCGTCATCGAGGCGCTCCACGTTCCCGTCCTGCACGAAAGGCAGTGACGTCCACACCGCATTATCCTTCAGCGCGTCGGTGAAGTCCCCGTCGACGGGGCTGCCGATGTAGACAAAATAGTCGGTTTTTAGTTTGGTCAGCGCCTCGACGTCGGTCGTGGCGAGCCCATAGGCGGGGTCGCCCTCCAGGGTCCATGGTGCTTCCAGGCCCAGCTCGGTATTGATATCCGTCAGCAACGATCCTGCGGGGTAGGGCCTCAGGGACACCTGGCCGTCGGCGACCCAACCGTCGGTGAAGGCCACGCGGGCCCCGTCCAGCCCGGCATCTGCGAGGGTGTCCCGCCCCGCGGCGACGGCCTTCTCATAGTCGTCGATGGTCGCCGCGGCGGCTTCCTCGGTGCCGGTGGCCTGGGCGATCAGGTCCAGGTTCTCGGTGGCCTGGTCAATTTGCCGGGTAGCATCCGCCGGGGTGATCACGAAGACCGGTGCCAGGTCCTCGAGTTGGGCGATGACCTTCTCCGGCAGATCGGTGGTGGCCACAATCAGGTCAGCGTCCAGCGAAGCAACGGTCTCGAAGCTGGGCTCGCCCCGGGTGCCGATGTCGGTGACCGTATCGTCCAAGGGTTCTGCCTTCACCCAGTCGGTGTACCCCTTCACATCCGCCGCCCCGACGGGCATCACTCCCAGGGCAACCAGGTCCTCCACGACAACCCATTCGGTGCCGACGACGCGGGTGGCCGGTGCGTCGAGTTCGATCTTTTTTCCACGGGTGTCCGTCAGGGTGACCGGGCCGGTGGACTCGGCCGGGGCCTGACCGTCAGCGGTGCTCCCGGAGGGTTCTTCGGTGGTACCGCAACCGGTCAGCAGCAGGGTCGCAGTGGTCAGGATGAGCAGGGGGCGCAGGAGCTTCATGGGGCAGGGGTTCCTTCGGATCGGTGGTCGGAGGCAGGGGTGTTCCACCGCCGGGGCGGGCGGCGGGCGTGAAGCCGGCAGGCTAGACGAGCGCGCCGGCGCGTTTGCCGAGGGCGTGGGTGCGAAGCCGTCCCGTGAACGGGTCGGTATGGGTGACGACGTCGATGCCGTAGACCCTGCTCAGTAGCCCGGATTCCAGGGCTTGCTCGGCCGGGGCGTTGGCGAGGATGCGGCCTTCGGAGAGGACGGCGATGCTGTCGGCAATATCGGCGGCTTCGTCGAGGTCATGGAGGACGACGCCGATGGCCACCTGATGGTCGCGGGCCAAATCGTGGATCAGGTCGAAGATTTCGACCTTATAGCGCAGGTCCAGATGGTTGGTCGGCTCGTCGAGCAGCAGGATCGAGGTGTCCTGGGCCAGGCAGCTGGCCAGCCAGACGCGTTGGAGCTGACCTCCTGAGAGTTCATGGACACCGCGGTTCGCCAGCCCGGTGATCCCCGTCAGCTCCATGGCATGCTCGATCGCTGCCGCCCCGTCGGGGTCGGCCGCCCGCCAGCGTCCCCGATAGGGGTGCCTGCCGAATTCCACGACGTCGCGCACACTGAGCCCATTCGGGACCGGACGGCTTTGCGCCAGCAAGGTCACCCGTTGGGCGAACTCACTACGTTTGAGGGCCAGGGCATCGGTGCTGGCACTGGCTTCTTCCAGCTGCAGGGCCCCTGACTCGGCATCATGCAGCCGGGCCAAAGCGCGCAGGAGCGTCGATTTGCCGCTGCCGTTGGGGCCCACCAGCGCCAGGATGCGGCCGGGTTCCAGCGTGAGGAACGCATCGTGGACGACGTCGGTGCTTCCGTAGCGCAGGTTCAACCCGTCGGCCGTGAGCATGACATTAGGTTTATTGGACATCACGCAAACATATTAGCTTAGGCTCACCTTACTGACCAACCTGTGGGGTGATCCGCATCGGTGTGGGAACCCCATGCCCGGAACCGTGAGCTACTCCCCCGCCACATCGCGGCGCAGTTCGCGTTTGAGGATCTTATGGCTGGGCCCCAGCGGGAACTGGCCGACGAAGCGGATGCGCCGCGGGTATTTATGCTTGGCCAGCCGGGTCCTGCTCCAGGCGATGATGTCCTCGGCGGTGGGCTCTGCGCCGTCGTACCCGGTATCCCTGATGACCACGGCACAGATCTCCTCGCCGCGTTCCTCGTCGGGGACCCCGATGACCGCTACCTGCTCGATGCCGGGGCAGCGGGAGAGGACCTCTTCGACCTCTCGCGGGTAGACGTTGAATCCGCCGCGGATGATGACGTCCTTGGTGCGGTCGACCACCGTGATGAAGCCGTCGTCGTCCATGGTGCCCAGGTCCCCCGTGCGGAACCAGCCCTCGATCATCGCCGCTGAGGTGGCTTCCGCGTTGCCGAGGTAGCCGGCGAAGACGTTATGCCCGCGCACCAGGATCTCACCCAGTTCGCCAGGGGGCAGTTCGGTGAGGGCCTCGGGGGTGGTGCGGTCGCTGATCATGACGTCGACACCCCAGATCGCCGGCCCCACGGTGCCCGGTTTCACACCGGCGTGAGGGGTGTTCGTGGAGACCACCGGTGAGGTTTCCGAGAGGCCGTAGCCCTCAAAGATGGTCACGTCGAAGGCGGCGTTGAACCGCTCCATCAACGTCTGCGCCATGGCGGCTCCCCCGGAGACGCAGAGCCTGAGCTTCGGCAGTTCGGATTCGTCCTCGGCGGAGGCGAGCAGCTGGTGGAACATGGTCGGCACACCATGGAAGACGTCGACCTGGTGCTCGCGGATCAACCCCAGCGCCCCGGCACCGCTGAACCGGGGCAGCAGCACCAGGGTGGCGCCGAGCCGGAAGACGGCGTTCATGCTGGCGGTCTGCCCGAAGACGTGGAAGAGCGGCAGGCAGCCCAGCGCCACGTCGTCGTAGTGGACGTCGTTGGCATCCACCGCCGATACGGTCGCGTTCATCACCATGTTCACCTGCGTCAGGATGGCCCCCTTGGGGGTGCCGGTGGTCCCCGAGGTGTAGAAGACGACGGCGGGGTCCTCGGCTTCACGCGCCACATAGTGGGCCAGCTTCGCCGGTTCCAGTCCAGCGTCCAGGCCCGGGTCTTCCGCGTCCTGCTGTGGCCAGACGCTGGTCACCACCGGGATCCCCACTTCCGCGGCAGCGGGACCTCCGACCGGCAGGAAGGAGGGGTGGCAGATCAGCATCGTGGCGCCACTGTCGGCCAGCACGTGCACGACCTCGGGGACGGTGAGCAGCAGGTGGACCGGTACGACCACCCCGCCGGCGGCGAGCACGGCATAATAGGAACGTGGGAAGTCCACGACGTTGGGGCTCATGATGGCCACCGCGTCACCGGCGCGGATCCCGGCACCGGCCAACGATGCCGCCTGTTGAAGCGCTTGGCCCCATAGCTGTGCGTAGGTGTAGGACGTTCCTTCGCTGATCACTGCCGTCTTCTGCGGATACTTGCGCGCCGACCCTTCCAGAACGGCGGCGAGGGATAATGCTGTCATGCCGGGTTTCCCTTCGTCAGTTCCTCAACTGATGGGTCGCGGAGTACCAGCAGGGCGGCCACCGAGGTTTCCAGCACTGCTCTGGCTTCGGCAACGGAGCGTTCCAGGTACTGGCGCAGCAGTTGCCAGCTGGCCCAGTCGGAGGCGACGACCAGGGCCGCGACGAGTCGTTCCCGCTCCCCCGCCTCATGCCGATCAAGTTCTTCGGCGAAATGGGCTTCGATTTCTGCGCGAATTGTCTCCAGGTTCTGGCGCAGATTCTGTTGCAGCACGGGTGAGAAGGGGCGCTGCACATCGGCTGCCCGCGCCAGTGGTGCCAGTTCCTCCAAGGCTGCGGCCCGGTAGTAGGCGAAGGCCCGGAGACGTTCGGGCAGGTCGGTACCCTCGAGCGGCGGGGTGAATGCCGCCTTCCTGGCATCGAGTTGCTGGCGGGCGGAGGCGGCCATCACCGCCTCCATATCGGTGAAGTGGCCCCAGAGCGTCCGGGGGGACACCCCCGCGCGTTCGGTCACTTGGCGGGCGGTGGGTTTGAGTTCCCCGTCGGTGATCAGCCCCAAATGGGCGTCGACGATCAGTGAGCGGGTGCGTTCGGCCCGGGCGCTACGGCCATCCACGTCGTTCATGATCGGCCATTTCCCGGGGCGCCCTGGCCGTCCGGGAGCGCCTCGGTCAGCCAGGGGGCCGGTTCCAGCGTCGGATCCCCGGTGGCCCGGGCATGCTGGCGGAGCCGATCGGCGATCCGGGCGCGCCCGATCTGCTGGGCGTAGAACATGGGCCCTCCCCGGTAGGCGGGCCAGTTATAGCCTTTGACCCAGATGAGGTCGATATCCCCGGGGCGTTCGGCGATGTCTTCGGCGAGAATCCGGGCGCCCTCGTTGATCATCGGGTAAAGCAGCCGTTCGAGGATCTCCTCGGAGTCGATCTCCCGGCGTTCGATCCCCTGTTCGGCGCTGGCCGCTTCGATGATGTCGGTGACTGCGGGGTCCTCCTGACGCTCGCGTCCCCGGTAGGCGAAGAAACCTGCGCCGGTCTTTTGCCCGAACCTGCCGGCCTCGCAGAGCGCGTCGCCTACGGCAGCTGTGGTGCCCTGGGCCTGGCGGTTGCGCCAACCGATATCCAGCCCGGCCAGATCGGCCATGGCAAACGGGCCCATGCGGAAACCGAAACCGGTCAACGCGTCGTCGACCTGACCCGGCAGCGCCCCTTCCAGCAAGAGGGCCTCGGCCTGGCGGGCACGGACTTCGAGCATCCGGTTGCCCACGAACCCATGGCAGACCCCCACCACGACGGGGCATTTGCCCAGCCGCCGGGCCAAGGAAACCGCTGTGGCGAGAACCCGGGTCTCCGTGGCCTCCCCCCGGACGACTTCCACCAGTTCCATCACGTTCGCGGGGCTGAAGAAGTGCATTCCCAGCACGCGGCCGGGATGGGCCGTGGTGGCGGCGAGTGCGTCCACGTCGAGGTAGGAGGTGTTCGTGGCCAGTACTGCGTCCTCGCTGGTGTGGGCGTCGAGCCGGGCGAAGATCTCTTTTTTGACGTCCAGGTCCTCAAAGGCCGCTTCGATGATGAGGTCTGCCGAAGCCAGGTCGGCGTAGTCGAGGCTTCCGCTGATGCGAGCAAATTGTTCGTTGGCCCTCTGGGGGCTGCGGCTGCCGTGGGAGACCGAAACGTCCAGAGTCGCCCGGACCTGGGCCAGGCCGCGGTCCAGGGCTTCGGCAGAGGTTTCCACCACGGTGACCGGAACCCCCGCGGTGGCCAGGGCCAACGCGATGCCCCCGCCCATGGTCCCGGCACCGATGACCCCGGCACGCCGCACGTCGCGGGCGGCTGTTTCTCCCGGGGCGGTGGCGAGGGCCCGGGGCGTGCGGCTGGCCCGTTCGGCGGCGAAGAGGTGGCGACCGGCCGCCGATTCGTCGCTGGCCAGCCGCTCCAGGAACTTCTCGCGTTCGAGCTCTGCCCCGGCGTCGAATCCCTGCTCGATGCCTGCGGCGAGGGAGTCCACTGCCGCCCGGGCCGCGAAGGGGTCCTTGGCCTTGCGCACTGCGGGGGCCGCGAGGCGTTCGATGGTTCCCGGAACGGCTGCGGCTTCGGCGATCCGCCGGTTCAGGTCACGGGTTCTGGTGGGGGGCGTCGACCCGGTTCCGGGCTCCTCGTCGAGCCGGGAAGCCGCCCAGGCGACGGCGGCACAGGAGAAATCCCCACCATCGAGAACCGCGTCGATGAGCCCGTCACCTTCGGCAGTGGCTGCACCGACGCGCGTTCCGGTCAGGATCATGGCCAGCGCCCGTTCGGGCCCGACGAGTCGCGGCAGCCGCCCGGTGCCGCCGGCCCCCGGGATGAGCCCCAAGGTGATTTCCGGCAGCCCGAGCAGGGCCTCGGGGTGCGCGACCCGGGTGTGGGCGGCCATCGCCAATTCCAGCCCCCCGCCCAGGGCCACCCCGGAGATGGCTGCGGTCACCGGCAGGGCAAACGACTCGATCCGGTCCACGAGTTCGGGCAGCGAGATCCCGTCGGTGGAGCCACCGAATTCGGTGATGTCGGCGCCGGCGGAGAACGCCTTCTCCGTGCCCGTGAGCACCACGGCGCGCACACCTGACAGATCCGCCACGTCATCGAGTGCCTGGGCGATCGCCGTGCGGGCCGTCTGCCCCAGGGCGTTGACCGGCGGAGCCAACAGGGTCAGCAGGACGACGTCGTCGTGTCGGGAGAGGGCGACCCGGGGTGCGGGGCGGGAGCTGGGGTCGGTCATGGGGCCCTTCCGGTGGGGTGCAGGTACTGGCAGGCTATTGATTCGGCGGCAGGGTTATTTGAAGGCTGAGATGCCGGTGATGTCCCGGCCGACCAACAACGACTGGATGGAGTCGGTCCCTTCATAGGTGCTGACAATGTCCATATCGGTCAGATGCCTGGCGATATGGCGTTCGATGAGTACACCGTTCCCGGCGAGCATGTCCCGGGCCTCGTTGCAGATCCATTTGGCCTTCTGCGCCGTGGACATCTTGACCATGGAGGCCATCGGACCGGTGAGTCGGTCGGTCTCTGCCAGCTCGGCCATCCGGGTGCACATCAGTTGCATGGCGGTGAGCTCGGAGAGCATATTGGCCAGCTTATGTTGTACCAGTTGGAAGCTGGCGATCGGTTGGCCGAATTGTTCGCGCTGACCGGCGTAGGTGGCGGCGATTTCGTAGGCGGCCATGGCGTGGCCTACCGCTTCCCAGGCGGCGCCGCCACGGGTTGCGGTGAGTACCCGGGAGACATCGCGGAAGGAGTGGCAGTTCTCCAGTTGGTTGGCCGCGGGGACGCGCATATCCGAGATCACGATATCCGATTGCAGGATCGCCCGTTTGCCCATTTTCCCGGTGATCACGGTGGGTTCATATCCTGCGGGGTAGGTACCGTCGTCGTTCTTCTCCATGACGAATCCCTTGACCTGGCCGTCGGCCGCGTCCCGGGCGAAGATGACGACGATATCGGCGGCATCCCCGTTGCCGATCCAGCGCTTATGCCCGTTGAGGACCCATTCTCCGCCCTCGCGGCGGGCGCTGGTTTCCAGGGCAACGGAGTCTGATCCGTGCTCTGGTTCGGTGAGCGCGAACGCCCCCGTTCGCTGAAGCGTGGCCATCTCCGGCAGCCAGCGTTGGCGTTGTTCCTCGCTGCCGAGCATGGCGATGGTCCCCATGCCCAGCGATGAGTGCACGCCGATATAGGTGTTGATGGAGCCGTCGCCGCGGGAGATTTCGCGGGCGACGATTCCTGCCGCCCGGCGGCTCAACCCCGGGCACCCGTACCCTTCGATGGTGCCGCCGATGATGCCCAGGCCCGCCAGCCCGGGGCGTAGCTGGTGCGGGAACTCGGCCCGTTCCCAGTACTCGTTGATGATGGGCAGGACATCCGTATCGACGTAGGCTCGGATCCTGTCGCGCAGGGCGATCTCCGCATCGTCGAGTTCCTCGTCGAGCAGGAAGTAGTCGCTGGTGACCGTCATACCGTTTTTCACTCTGCCGTCCTGTGGTGGAGAAACTGGCGGGTCGAGCAACCCGAACAATTTGCACACTAACTGCAAATTGTTTCCCGGGCAAGGGTTTTCGGTGGACCGACGACCGTCTCAGCCGGCCGCCGACCGTGCCGCGGCGATGAAGGCGCGGATCAACCCGGTGTCCTTGACCCCGCGCCGGGATTCCACCCCGCTGGAGACGTCGGCGCCCGTGGCCCCCGAGCTGTTCAGCAGGGCCGCGACATTGTCCACGGTGAGCCCTCCGGCCAGCAGCCAGAACCCCCCAGGGGCCCGGCCGGCCAGCACCGAGGGGTCGAAGGTCTCACCGGCCCCGGGGTCGACGGCGTCCAGCAGGATCCGCTCGGCGGCCCACTCGGCACGACCGGCCGAGGACAGGTCGGCATACGCCGGGGCGGAGAAGGCCCGCAGGGTGCGGTAACCAGCCTCCTGGGCGGCGCGGATATCGGCCAGTGGTTCATCACCATGCAATTGGACGGTGGACACCCCTGCCGCTGCCGCGGTGGACAGGACGACATCGAGGGGCTGGTTGCGGAAAACCCCTACGGTTTCGACCGCCTCGGGGATGCCAGCTATCAGCTGGCGCACCATCGCCGGCTCCACGGTCCGCACACTGCCGGGGGCGAAGATGAAACCCAGGGCATCGGCCCCGGCCTCCACGGCGGCAGCCACGGTTCCGGGCGTGCTCAACCCGCAGATCTTTACATAGCGTTCGGTCATGTCCGGGCTCCGCTCCTCGCCTCCGCCCGGCAGCTCGCCGGGGTGCTCCCCTAGTATCCTGCACGGGGCCATGCCTCGGCCAGCCGTCCGAGGGCAGGGCCGGCGGATCAGTCGCCGGGTCGGTCGCCGTCGGAAACCCTGGTGTGGATGCGTTCGCCGTCTCCCCCGAAAATGCTCAGCACCTCCACGGATCGGCCATCCGCCGATCCCATGGCGTGCGGGATCCGGGTATCGAATTCGGCGGCCTCCCCGGGTTCGAGCACCAGGTCCCGATCCCCCAGCAGCAAGCGCAATTTCCCGGAGAGCACATACAGCCAGTCGTATCCATCATGCACGCGGGGCTCCGGCATGACCTGGCGTCCCGGATAGGTCATCCTGAACGTCTGCGTGGGCGAGTTCGGCGGAGACAGCCTGAGGGTCTGGATGCCGTGGTGCATGCTGCGGGTGGGGCGGATGCGCGGGTCGGGCACCTCTGCGGGGATGAGCTCGTCGATGCCGATGCGCAGCGCTCGGGTCAGCGGCAACAGCAGTTCCAGGCTGGCCTGGCGCTTGCCCGATTCCAGCCGCGAGAGCGTGGACACCGATATGCCGGTTTTGGAGGCCAGATCCTCCAGCGTCCGATCCTGCTTCACCCGGGCAGCCCGGAGTCGGGGGCCGATCTGCTCGAGAACCGTATCCTTCACATCTTTCCCTTCTTGCTGTTTCTGCAAAGATATTTGCCATCATAGCAGTGGGGGTTCCACAGTTGAAGCATGAAAACCAACAGCAACTACGACGTCATCATCATCGGCGCCGGCGCCGCGGGTCTCAGTGCAGCACTGATGCTCGGCCGCTCGCTCCGCAGCACGCTCGTCCTGGACACCGGCACCCCGCGCAACCGCTTCGCCGCAGGGATCCATGGTGTCCTGGGCAACGACGGCACCGCCCCCGAGGACTTCTTGGCCCGCGGCCGTTCCGAGGTCGCCGGCTATGGCGTCCAGTTCGGCACGGCGGCAGCCGCAACCGTCGTGGCAACCGACGCCGGTATCACCGTGACCGATACCCAGGGCCGGCGCCATGCTGCCCGCCGCCTCGTGGCCGCCACCGGAATCAGCGATGAACTCCCGCCGCTGCCCGGCCTCGCCGCGGGCTGGGGAACCGATGTGCTGCACTGCCCGTATTGCCACGGCTGGGAGGTCCGCGGTCAACGCCTCGGCATCCTGGCCACCTCGCCCATGGCCCTGCACCAGGCGCAGCTGATCCGCCAGTGGAGCGACGACGTCGTCCTCTTCAGCGCCGGCGCCGGACCCATCGACGACGCACTGGCCACCACCCTGGCCTCCCGGGACGTGGTGATCGACAACCGGCAGGTCACCGGCATCCTCAGGAACGACGCCGGGGCCCTCACCGGGGTGCGGATGGTAGACGGCGGGCAACGGAACCTCGACGCCCTTTTCACCGCCGGTGAACTCCACCCCCAGGACGCCTACCTTGACGGACTGGGTTTGACGCGGGAGCAGACACCTTGTGGCAGCTTCATTGCCGCGGGTCCCACCGGCAAAACCAGTCACCCGAGGATCTGGGCTGCCGGAAACCTCGTCGCCCCGATGGCCAATGTGCCGATGAGCATGTCGGCGGGCACGATGGCTGGCAGCATGGTCAACATGGACCTGGTGACCGAGGATTTCAACCACGCAGCACAGCAGGTTCACGCGGCATGAACGAACGGAGCAGCACCGACATGGAGCACCAACACCACCACCACGACGAGGCGCCCACCGAGGCGCCCATCGAGCCGCGCGCCTTCTGGGAAGCCAGGTACGGCGAGCGCGAAAGGATCTGGAGCGGGGCTGCCAACCGGGCCCTGGTGGACGTTGTTTCCCCGCTGAAACCGGGCAGCGCCCTGGATCTGGGCTGCGGGGAAGGCGGGGATTCGCTGTGGCTGGCCGAGGCCGGCTGGCAGGTCACCGGGGCGGATATTTCCGCCACCGCCCTCGAACGGGCCGCCGTCCAGGCCCACTCCCGCGGCCTGGGCGCAGAAGCGGTCAGCTGGCTGCAGGTGGATCTGGGCGAGGACTTCCCGCCGGGAACCTACGATCTGGTCTCCGCCTGCTTCCTGGCCTCGCCGGTGCAGTTGAACCGCGGTAAGGTTCTGCGCCGGGCTGCGGACGCCGTCACCGCGGGCGGCACCCTGCTCATCGTCTCCCATGCCGCCACGCCTCCCTGGTCCCGACACCGGCATGGCCCCGATGAGGCGCCCAGCTCCCACGGCCCCGGCGACTTCCCCACCCCTGCCGAGGAACTCGAACTCCTCGGACTCGACGAGGACCGGTGGTTAGTCGTCACCGCGGAGGTCAGGCCGCGGCAGGCCACCGGCCCCGAGGGGGCCGTCGTCGACCTGGAAGACACCGTCATCGTCGCCCGGCGAAACTAGCAGGACCGGGCCCGGGGCATTGCCGGCCCCCGCGGCCGGCGGCCCTGGCCGGGCCGTCGACTCAGAGGAGGCCGAGCCACCCCTTGGCAATGGCGGCAAAGGCTCCGACGAACGCGATGATCAGGATGAACGCGCGGGCATGATGGTCATGGACATAGCGCTGGAGGCGTTCACCACCAAAGATCCCGACCACGATGGCCAGCACGATCAGCGCCCAGTACCACCAGGGCAGGATGAGTTGTTGTTCCGGAGCCAGCAGGACCTTCGACACCACTGAAACGGTTCCGGTCACGGCGAAGAACGGTTGCATGGTGGCGGCGAAGGAGCGCTGGTCCCACCGGGTGAGCACCGCGTACGCGCTGACCGCCGGACCGCCGACCCCTGCCATGGAGCTCGTCAACCCGGACAGCGCTCCGGCGGCTGATCGTATGCCAGCCCCTCCCACGGCGATGCTGGAGCGGGAAAGGCCCAGGGAGAGCAGCAGGGCGATCAGCACGATGATGCCCACCGAGAGCGAGAGGACAGCTGATTCGAGCCGGGTGGCGATCAGGGCACCGATGACGGATCCGACGACGCTGAAGGCGGCCAGCCAGCGGAACGCCGACCAGTTGATGTCCTTCCAGACCCGCGGGGTGATCAGCGTGGAGGAGACGACGCCGCAGATATTCACCAGCAGCACCCCCTCATGGGGGCCGAGCAGCAGGACCAGGAACGGCGAGGCCAGCATGGCGAATCCCAGCCCGGCGACCCGTTGCGCGACGGCACCGACGAACACGAGGGAGGCGGCCACGGCCAGGAGTTGAAGATCCACTGCTACAGCCTAAGCGGCAACCCCGCGGGCCGACGGGTCGGCTCGTGGGAAAGCCTGGAGGAGCCATCTCCGGGGTGGTTTGAGTCCTCTACCCCCTAGGGGTATATTCGGGGCGGGCGCATGATGCGTCCACGGCCGACCTCCGGAAGGGAACCATGTACGCACACACAGTACGTCGTGTCGCGCCCGCGGTTCCGCGTCTGGGGATCCTCCTCACCCTGTTGGCCGTCCTGATGTGCATGACGGGCGTAGCCCATGCCCATGACGTCAGCACTCCACCAGCTCATGGCTCCGTGTCATCCCAGAACATCCACGAAACGCCGATGCCCCCGGCCGGCGATTCCGTGCATTGCTCGGCCGGGATTGCTTCCGATGGCGGATGTCTCACGGTTTCTTCTGGCCATCTGTTGGCGGCGCCACCACCGCCGTTCATCGGTTGGCTAGCCGACGCCCCCCGTCCCGCGCAGCCATCGCTGCGCCCCACGGCCCACCACCCGCCGTCTCCCACACCGGGAGAGCTTTCCATCAACAGGACGTAGACCGCCGACTCGCCTCCCGTCGGGTGCCCACCCGACGCCACGAGATCATCTGGTGCGTCGCGATCCTGCTCCGGGTCCTTCCCCCGACGCGCCATCAATCTGCGTGGGCCATGCGCCCCTGAGTCCTGAAGGAAATCCCCGATCATGAAGATCCTCCCCTTATCACCTGCCGCCCGGCGAGTCCGCCCGCTGGCCGTCCCCCTCTTCGCTACCGGCCTGCTGCTGGCCGTGACGGGTTGTTCCTCCGCCACGGCACCAACGGAGCCCACCCCGGCAGCCAGCACCAGCAACGGTTTGCCCGGCGGGCATGTCCACGGACTGTCGGCAAGCACCGACAGCGGAGAAATCCTGCTGGCAACCCACGAAGGGCTCTTCGACGTGTCGAAGGATCCGGCCCGGAAGATCGGCCCGGAATTCGACATGATGGGATTTGCTGCGACGAACGACGCGAATGTCTTCTACGCTTCCGGCCACCCCGCTGCCGGGGACCCGGCGCCGAATCCCGTGGGTCTGCTGCGCAGCAGTGATGGAGGTGAAAGCTGGGAGACCCTCTCGAGGGAAGGGGAATCCGATTTCCATGCACTCGCCGGCACCGCTTCGGGGATCGTGGCCTTCGACGGGACGCTACGCACCAGCGAAGACGGGATCAGCTGGAGCAGCGTCGAAGCACCCTTCGCACCGTTCGCCCTGGCCGCCGATCCAACCAGCAACACCGTGCTGGCGACCACGGAAGCAGGGCCCTACCGTTCGACCGACAGTGGAAAGACCTGGAGCCTGCCCGACGGTGCCCCCGTCATCCAATACGCCGCCTTCGCCAGCCAGCAGGACGCCTTCGGCATCAGCCCCGACGGCATGGTCCACTTCTCGGACGATGCCGGGGCCACCTGGGCCAGCGTCGGCCGTGTTGGCGCCAGCGTGGAAGCCATCGCGGCGACCACCGGTCCCGAGGGCAAACCCCTGCTCCATGTGGCCACCGCCGAAGGACTGTTGGTCTCAACCGACACAGGCGCCACCTTCGCGCCGTCCGCAGGTGACTGAACGCCCCGCCGTCGTCCCCGTCTTCGCCATACCCATCATCAAGGATTCACCATGACCCCTTTCATCGACCGCCGCCGATTCCTCACCTTCTCCGTCGCCGGAGCTGCCGCCGCCGCCCTCGCCGCCTGTTCCGGAGGGCCAAACCCCGGTTCCACGTCGAAACGGATCCTGCCCGGAGACCCGGCAGTCGCCCAGCGCGAAGCACGCCGCGCCAGCACGGGAACCACCGTGCGGAAGAATCTCACCACTTCCCCCTTCAAAAGCACCATCGACGGGAAGAAGGTGACCACCTGGGGTTATGACGATGCGATCCACGGCCCCGTGATCCGCACCCAGGCCGGAGACCAGCTCCGTGCCGTGGTGAAGAACCAGTTGCCGGAACCGACCAGCATCCACTGGCACGGCCTGGCCTTGCGCAACGACCAGGACGGGGTCCCTGGCCTGACCCAGGACGCCGTGGCCGCCGGATCCTCCTTCACCTACGACTTCCGGGTGCCGCACCCGGGCACCTATTGGTACCACTCCCATGTCGGCACCCAGCGCGATCGGGGGCTCTTGGGGGCCCTGGTCGTGGAGGATCCCGAGGAGCCGCTGGAGTACACCCGCGACTGGGTCATCGTGCTCGATGACTGGCTCGATGGTCTGGACGGGACGCCCGATCAGACCCTCGAACGCCTGGCCGACGGCATGTCGGGGATGGGCCACGACTCGCAGTCGGGAATGAAGCATGGTTCCATGCCCTCGGAGGGTAAGGGCTCGATGGGCGGGAACATGCCGGGCATGGCGATGGGCTCCGGCAGCGACTACCTGGGCGGGGACGCCGGGGATGTCGACTACCCCGTCCACCTGTTCAACGGGAAGGGCCCCGACGACGCCGAAACGTTGAAGGCCGCGGCCGGCGACGTGATCCGGCTGCGGATCATCAACACCGGCGGGGATACTGCGTTTCGAGTGGGGATCCCCGGGCAGCAGCTCACGCTGACCCACACCGACGGGTTCCCCGTGCGCCATGCCACGGCCGACGCCGTCGTGCTGGGCATGGGCGAGCGGATCGATGCCCTCGTGAAAGTGCAGGCGGGAGCCACCGCCGTCCTGGCGTTGCCCGAAGGCAAATCAGGGCATGCCGTCGGATACATCGACACCGGAGCAGGGAACAAGCCAGCCTCCACGAAGCTGCCGGACACCCTCGAAGGCACAGTGGTCGACGGCGGAAAGCTCAAGGCGGATCCCGCTGTCCTTCTGCCCGAGAAGGCGACGGATCGCACGCACGAGCTGCACCTCACCGGAGGGATGGCGAAATTTGATTGGGGCATCAACGGCCGCCGGTTCGACCTGGCCACACCGTATGAGCAGGCTTTCGAGGTCAAGGTCGACGAACGCGTCGAGGTCGTGTTCATCAACGACACGATGATGTGGCATCCGATGCACCTACATGGGCACAGCTTCCAGATCGGGACCGATGGTGCCCGCAAGGACACCGTGATCGTCCGGCCGGGCGAAACCGTGAGGGTTTTCTTCGACGCAGATAATCCGGGACAGTGGCTCACCCATTGCCATAATGTCTACCATGCAGAGCAGGGGATGATGGGGGTTTTCTCCTACACCAGCTAGGCGGCTCACCGCCCACCAATGAAAGCCAACACCTGCCGATCCTGTTGGAGAAGCGTCCGGGCTCTGCGTGCCAGGATTTTTTGAGGCCAGTGGCCCAGAGCAAGTTGATGTCGTAGTGCGAGAATCAGGAACCCATTTATCCATGTCCAGTTTGTCCTTGACCGCAGTGCGGGAAGATAGCCCCATGAGTGCTCTAGGCCCCGTGCCGGAGACCCGACCCCCAGACGGTCGTTCACCCCCGCGCAGAAACTCGATTACCTCACCACCTACGAGACCGCTTGGGAACGCACCAAAGGCGGCGCCTACCACGGGCTCACCACCGCCGGGATTCTCACCCGGGCCGCTGCCGCCACGGCCGGAGTATCGCGTTTCACCGCGACCAGAACGCGCAGCACTCCGACGCCACTTCAGTCCGAATCCATGGCCCCGGCCAATAAGCTCGCCGATGCCCAACGTACACGGATCCTTGAGACGGTGAACTGCCCGGAGTTCGTGGATCTGGCCCCTCTGCAGGTCTACGCTCGGCTGCTCGACGAGGGCGTCTATCTGGGGTCGGTGTCTACGTTCTACCGGATCCTGGTCCGGAATCGGCAGGTCAACGAGCGGCGCCGGCAGGCTCGGCATCCGGCACGAACCAAACCGGAGTTGGTCGCTACGGGACCGGGCCAGGTCTAGTCGTGGAACACCACCCAGCTTGCTGGCCCCGTGAAGGGCAAGTACTACGACGCCTACGTCATGATCGGTATGTACTCCCGTTACGTTGTCGGTGCCCACGTCCATGCCCATGAGTCCGCGGTGTTGGCCGAGGAGATGATGAAAGAGGTCTTCGGCGTCCAGGGGCTTCCGCAGATCGTGCATGCGGACAGGGGAATGCCGAGGACGTCCATGACCGTCGCGCTGCGGGTGGGCCAAACCCTTGAATTGATACCCCGCAGGGGTATACGTTCGAGTTCGTCAGCCACACAGGAAAACCAAACATCCGTCCGCACCCAGGCCACTGGGAAGGCCCAACCAGGAAAAGTGCTGCATGTCCGTCTACGCGAGCGTATTCATCGTCCTTGCTGTGTGCCTTGGCTCCATCGGCCTCCTGTACCTTCTGGCTCGGATCCTTTCCGGGTCGAAGGAAGCGATCGAGGTACTCCCCTACCAGTCCGGATGGGCCCCGGACGAGCATGCCCTTTCACGGTTTCATGCCCGCTGGTATCCGATGACCCTGGTGTTTTTGGCCTTCGACGTGGAGATGCTCTTCATGTACCCGTGGGCGGTGGTCGTGGCCCAAATGGGCGCGGCAGCGGTCATCGAGATGTTCGTCTTCCTCGGCGTGCTCCTCGTTGGCATCGTCTGGGCTTGGCGGGAAGGAGCCTTCCGATGGGTCTAGGTCAGCTGGTGGACCGTCTGGCCACCACCCGTATCCACATCCTGGTCCTGGAGATCCCCGGCCATCGCCTCCTGCGCATGCATGCCGAGGCCGTGATCACCGTCCGGGGCTGGGTCATCGCCGACGCCCCGGCGGACGCCGATGTCCTGCTCGTCTGCGGCGATCCGACCGAAGTGTTCGGACCCCTTATCGAGGGCCTCTGGAACCAAATCCCTGGTCCCCGCCGATACGCGCAAATCTCCACACTCGAAGCCCTACCCCCGGCATTTGACTCCTTGCCGGCACTACTGGGTGATCGGGCTGCCCAACTCGCCGACGCCCGGCAACGCCCCAAAAACGTAGAAGCCGAAGAGGGCACCCCAGCGGCGTCCGGAACCGAGACGGCGCAACATGATCATCAGGGACATCCGGGCGAACCACCAGCCGAAGGACACCCGGTAGACGGGCACGGAGGGCATCCCGGTCCCGGAGATGACCCCGCGCACCATAACGAGCCCGCCCCGCACGAGACCCCGAGCTCCCACGCGGACATGGACGACAAGAACACTGACATGGACATGGACATGGGTGAGATGGATATGGATCACATGGACATGGATATGTCCGGTCCTGCAGGCATCGCGCTGGCCAGCGGGGACGACGGCGACCGTGACGGTCTCGAAATGGACATCACCCATCTGGCCCTCGGCCCGGTCCTGCCCCATTGGCCTGCCGCGTTGGTCTTACGGTGCACTTTGCACGGCGACGTCGTCGGCGAAGCAACCGCGGAGCTGCTCCCCGGACCCGGAAAAACCGAGCCCGCCATGCCGTTCGGGGACCGGCTGCGGGCTGTGGAACTATGCGATACGGCGGGACATCTGCTGGCCCTCGCGGGATGGGCCCCGGCCGCTGCAGCGGTCCACCGGGCCCGGAACGAACTGCTGAGCGGAACCGCTCCCGGGCCGGTCGCCGCCAGGCTGCGTCGGACGATCCGGCGGATCGCCCGTTCGCGGACACTGCGCTGGTCCCTGGCCGGCATCCCCCATGCCGGCAGGATCGATGCGCGGACCAGACTGCTGGACTGGCTGCAGACCGCCATTGCGTTGCTCGACAACGCGCCTGCCGGCATCGGGGAAGAGCCCTGGCCGCAGACGCTGCAGGAGATTGGCACCGCGGTGATCGGGCAGGAACTGACCACGGTCCGGCTGATCATTGCCTGCATCGAACCTGCCCGGATCCGGGAACTGGCGGTGGCACAAGATGGATAGCGCCACCCTGTCCGCCCTCTGGTCCCTGGTGTTGCCCGTGGGCGTGGCCGCCGCCGCCTTGCTGGCCGCTGCCCTGAACGCCGCCCTGGATCGCCGGACGTGCGGTGTGGGTGCGGCGGCAGGGGTGGCCGCACCACTGCAGGAGGGCGCCCGGTTGCTGCGCCAGCAGCGCCGGACCCTGCCCGGTGCCGACGCACTGCTCTGGCGGATCGGTGGTGCCGGCCTGGCCGTCTCGGCGGTGCTCAAGGTGCTGGTGGTTCCCTTCGGGGACTTCACCTTCGCCGATCTTCCGGTCGGACTCGTCTGGTTCAATGCCATGGACGTGCTGCTCTGGGCTTGCTGGTGGCTGCTGGGATGGGGCGCCAACAGCACCTGGTCACTGGTGGGCGGGTACCGGTTCCTGGCGCAGGCACTGTCCTACGAACTGCCCCTGATGTTCGCGTTGACCGCGCCTGCCGTCGGGGCCGGAAGCCTGCGCCTGCTGGATATCCAGCAGGCCCAGTCCAGCCTCTGGTTCGTTGCCTGGATGCCCGTGGCGTTCGTGGTCTATGCTGCCTCGGTGGTCGCGTTCTCCTCCTGGGGCCCGTTCCAGACGGCAACCGGAACCGACGCCGCCGGCGGCGTGATCGCCGAACTCAGCGGCGTCGACCGGCTCCTGGTCCAGACCGGCCGCTACATGCTCCTCGTCGCCGGTTCGGCCTTCGCCGTCCCGTTGTTCTTCGGCGGCGGCAGCGGACCCTGGCTGCCGGCTGCGGCCTGGGTGGTCATCAAGACCCTGGCCTTGGTGGTCGTTTTCACCACCGTGCGCCGGCTCTTCCCCACGGTGCGGCCCGAGCGTCTCGCCGAGATCGCCTTGGTGCTGGTCATGCCCCTGGTCCTTCTCCAGCTCGCCATTGCCGCCATCGTCGTCGTCCTCAATGGAGGTGCACCATGATCACGGCCATCCTGTTCTGGGTCCTTGCCACCGGCGCCGTGGCCAGTGCCGCCGCCGTGTTCATCGTCGACTCCATGGCCCGTGCCTCCTACGCCCTGGCCGTCTCCTTTATCTGCGTCGGGGCCATCATCGTGCAACTGGACCTGGACTACATCGGGGTGATCACCATCTTGATGATGGTCATGGAAATGGCGATCATGGCCGTGTTCATGGTGATGTACATGGGCATGAACCCGGCGCTGATGCCCATGGACATGACCCACAACAAGCGCCGCTCCGCGGTGATCTCCCTGCTCGTGTTTCTCCTGCTGGCAGCCGGTGCGCTGCTGATCGACTGGCCCGCACGCGCCGGGGTGCCCGCCCAGGACCCCACGGGCGCGCTCGGGCAAGCGCTGATGGGTTCGAAGATGCTCGTCATGCTCACGATCAGCCCCGTGCTGTTCGCCACCATCGTCGCCGCCGGCGTGCTGGCCAACCCGAGGGGCCGCTACGACCGGCGCGGGGACGGGCTGGACCGCCGCGGCGACGACGGACGCACCGAACCCGAGGATCCGATCCGCGGAGGGCTGGGACGATGACCCTGGAACTGGTGCTGCTGGTCGCCGCCGCCCTCTTTTCCATCGGCCTCTACGGGGCCCTGTCCCAGCAGGTGATCGTGATGGTGATGATGGGCATCGAGGTGATGATCAACGGGGTGCTCCTGGCCGCAGGAGCCCTCTGGTTCCATCTGGCACCGACCCCCGACGGGCAGACGCTGCTGCTGGTCATCCTCGCGGCGATGACCGTCGAGATGGCCATGGGATTCGCTGTGGCCACCGTCATCCACCGCTCACGCAACTCGGATATGACCGACGAGGCCACGGAGCTGCACGGATGACCGCCGCACTCGTGCTCGTCATCGGGGCCCCCGGAGCCGCGGGGATCCTCCTGCTGCTGGCCGGCCGCCGTGCCGGACGCGCCGCCCCCGCGCTAGCCATCGTCGTCGCCGGGCTCACCCTCGTAGCCGCGATCGCCGCGGCGCTCGGCAGGCCCGACCTCGCCCTGCCCTTCATCTCCCCCACCGGTGCGTCCCTGGCCGTCGACGGACTCACCGCGGTCCTGCTGCCCACGGTCGCGTCGGTGGCCCTGCTCGTGCTGTGCTTCGCTGCCGCCGAGCACACCGGCCCGCCGGCCCGGTTTCATGGCCTGATGCTCGTCTTCACCGCCGCGGTGATGCTCACCATCACCGCGACCTCGCTCCCCGCCCTGCTCGGGGCCTGGGAGATCATGGGCGCCACGTCCTACGCATTGATCGGCTTCCACTGGGGCCGGCCCGAAACCATGCCGGCGGGCCTGGTTGCCTTCACCGTGACCCGGGCCGCGGACCTGGGCCTCTACGCCGCCGCGGGGGCCGCGGTCCTGGCCGGGAGCGGGTGGCAGTTGAGCGGCCTCTCCGACGCCGAGGGCCCGTGGCTGCACGTCATCGCCGCCGGCGTCCTGGTCGCCGGGTTGGGCAAGGCGGCGCAACTGCCGTTCAGCTTCTGGCTTTCCCGTGCCATGGAGGGGCCGGGGCCGGTCAGCGCGCTGCTGCATTCGGCAGCCATGGTCGCGATGGGCGGCTACCTGCTACTCCGGCTCGAGCCGCTGCTGCTGGCCACGGCCTGGGCCGGGCCCACGGCCGCGTGGATCGGTGCCGCGACGGCGATCGTCCTCGGCCTCGTCGCGCTGGCCCAAACCGACCTCAAGCAGCTGCTCGCCGCCTCCACGGCCGCCCAGCTCGGGTTCGTCATCCTGGCCGCCGGGATCGGGGCCACCGCCGGCGGGACCTCGCAGTTGATCGCCCACGCCGCGACGAAGGCCTTGCTCTTCCTCGTCGCCGGCGCCTGGCTGACCGCCGTGGGTTCGAAACAGCTTTCCGCCCTGTCCGGGGTCGGCAGGCGCTGGCCGGTCATTGGAGCCACGTTCCTGATCGGGGCGTTGTCCCTGGCAGGCCTGCCGCCGTTTTCGCTCTGGCTGGCCAAGGACGCGGTCCTGGCCGTCGCCCTGGAGCACGGCCCCGCACTCTATGCCGCGGGCCTCGTCGGCGCCGCCCTGGCCGCCGCCTATTCGGCGAAGATGATCGCCGTCGTCTGGGCCACACCCGACCGGAGACAACGCCACGCCATCGAAGCCACCCACTGGGACACCGAACGCCACGGCACCCGCCACATCCCCTCCACCGCAGCGGCGCCCCTGCTCGTGCTCGCCGCCGCGGCCGCCGTCCTGGGCGTCACCGCCCTTCCGGGCCTGTCCGGACCATTCCGGGCGCTGCTGAACGCGCAGGCACAGGCACAGGCCACCGCCGGCGAACTCGCGGCTTCGGCCGTGGTTGCCCTCCTCGTGGCGGCCCTCGTCTGGCGCCGGGGCACCCCGCGCATGCACGCCGCGGCCGGCTGGTTCGGCCTCGAGGCGGCCTCCCGAGCCGTGTTCGTGCGTCCCCTGTTCGGCGCCGCCGCGGCGCTCGCCCGGGCCGATGACCGGCTGGAGGAGACGGTGCTGGACTCCCGCCGCCGGCTCGAATCCACGGCCCACCTAGCCGCCCGGGTCGATGACCAGCTGGAGGAGACGGTGCTGGACTCCCGCCGCCGGCTCGAATCCACGGCCCACCTGGCCGCCCGGGTCGATCGTCTCGTGCAGCACGCATTGACCGGCCTCGTCGCCGGGATATCCGCAGGTGGCCGGTGGGCCCGCCGCACCCAAACGGGTGCCATCGCCGACTACTACGCCGGCGCGGCCCTGGTCGCCGTCGCCGCCCTGACCCTACTGATCGTCGTGAGGTAACCGCAGTGCTCAGCTTCGTCATCTTCCTTCCCCTCGTTGTCGCCGCAGCCCTGGCCCTGGCCCGCGGGCTGCCGGCCCGCCTCGCCGGGTGGATCTGGCTGGTGACCACCCTCGTCGACCTGGGGCTGCTCACCGGCCTCACGATCACCGCACGCCCGGGCCCCCACGGGCTCAGGGCCGAGGAACAGGTGGACTGGATGCCACAACTAGGCAGCAGCTACCACCTGGGCGCCGACGGCCTCTCGCTGCCGCTGCTGCTGCTCACCGACGTCATCTGCGTGGCCTGCGCCATCTGGTCCCTGCGCGCATCGGACCGGCCCCGGGCCCAGGCCGCCCTGCTGCTGTTCCTGCAAACGACCTGCCTGGGGCTGTTCGCCTCCCAGGACCTGATCCTGTTCTTCGTCTTCTTCGACCTGTCGATCGTGGGCATGTACTTCCTGATCGCCGGCTGGGGACACGGCCGGCCGCAGCGTTCGGCCCTGGTGTTCTTCATCTACACCTTCTCCGGCTCCCTGGCCCTGCTGCTGGGCTTCATCGGCCTCTACCTCGGCGCCGAACCGCACACCTTCGACATGGTTGAACTCGCCAGGCGAGGTGCCTTCACCGGGACCCCGACCGCAGCAGGCTTCGTGCTCGCGGCGATCGTGCTCGGCCTGGCCATCAAGACCCCGACCTTCCCCTTCCACTCCTGGCTGCCACCGGCGCACACCGACGCCCCGACGATAGGATCCGTCGTGCTGGCCGGTCTGCTGCTGAAGATGGGCACCTACGGTTTCGTGCGAATCGCCATGCCCATGCTCCCCGACGCCTGGCGGTCCTGGGCCTGGGCGATCGTGGCGGTCGGCATCGTCTCGGTCCTCTACGGCAGCCTGGTCGCGCTGGTGCAGACCGACATCAAACGCATGATCGCCTTCACCTCCATCAACCACATGGGATACGTCGTCCTTGCCGTCGGCGCCGCCGGCATCGTGGGGCGGGACCATGCCCAGGCCCAACAGCTGGCCATCGCCGGCGCGGTGACCCAGATGGTCTCCCACGGGCTGATCACCGGGGCACTGTTCCTGCTAGCCGGGGTGTTCCACGACCGAACGGGCAGCTACGACCTGCGCCGGTACGGCGGGCTGGCCCGTTCGGCCCCGCGGTTCGCCGGCTTCTTCGCCGTCGCCGCGTTCGCCTCCCTCGGTTTGCCGGGTTTCAGCGGCTTCATTGCCGAGTTCCAGATCTTCACCGGCAGCATCGGCTCCACCGGCTGGGCTCTGCTGGCCCTGCCCGGCATCCTGATCACCGCCGTCCTGTTCCTGCGCGCCTTCGCCCGGGTGTTCACCGGTGAAACGAAACAACTTTCGCTCGGGTTCGCGGATCTACGCCCGGGCGAGACCACCGCGTTGGCGGTGCTGGGCGTGCTGTTCGTGCTGATCGGCCTCGTTCCCGGTCCGCTGCTGGGGATGATCGAGCCGGCCGCCGAAACCCTGACCGGGATCCTGCACCCATGACATCGACGACGAACGACTACGCGGCGCTGCTGCCCGAGGCCATCCTGCTGGGCGCGGCGGTGCTGGTGCTGCTCGGCGGCAGCTTCCTGCCCCGCAGCCGACAGGTCATCACCCGTTGGTTCGGCCTTGGCGCCCTGACGCTCAGCGCCGCGACCGCATTGGCGGCGGCGGGCCCGTCGACAGCGGTCTTCAGCGGCACCTACGCCATCGACGCTCCGACCACGGTCGTGCGGATCACTGCACCGCTGGCCACCGTGGTGGTGGTCCTGCTGGGCCGGAACGAATTCGTCGGATCGATGCGTGAAAGCGAGACGTACGCGCTCCTGATCCTGGCGACCCTGGGCACCGTCATCATCGGCGGTTCAACCGACCTGCTGGTCCTGGTCGCCGGCTACCTGCTGGCCAGCATCCCGCTGTATGCGTTGATCGGGCTCTCCCGCAGCGCCCGGGCGGCCGAGGCGACCCTGAAGACCTACCTCCTCGGGGCCCTGTTCGGGGTGGTGCTCATGGGCGGGGTGGCCCTGCTGACCGGGCTCGCCGCCACCAGCAGCTACGCGGCCATGGCCGGGCCGCTGCAGCAGGCGCCGTCGACGGGGGTGGCTGCCGGTGCGGTCGCGGTCCTGATCGGCTTGACGTTCAAGGCAGGGGCCGTGCCCGGCCACTTCTGGATCCCCGACGCCAGCCAAGCCTCGTCCATCGCGGTGGCGGCCTTCCTCACGACGGTGCCGAAACTCGGGGCGCTCATCGCCCTGGCCCGCCTGGTCCAGGTCCTGCCCGACACGGTGGACATCCCCCTGCTCGTGGCGGTGCTGGCCGCGATCAGCATGAGCGTCGGCAACCTGGCGGCCCTGGTCCAGCAGAACGTCCGACGGTTGCTGGGCTGGTCGACGGTGAGCCAGGTCGGGTACCTGCTGATGCCGGTCGCGGTCATCACCGGTAGCGACGGCGCCATGGCGGCGTTGCTGGCCTACCTCGCCTTCTACGCGCTGACCAACTTGTCCCTCTTCGCGGTGGTGGCCTGCCAGCCGCGCCGGGAAGTCCTCGGCGACTGGGCCGGGACGGCCCGTTCCCACCCGTGGCTGACCGCTTGCCTCATCGTCGGGGCACTCAGTCTCGCCGGTACCCCACCCACGGCGGTGTTCGTGGGCAAGGTGGCCGTCTTCACGGCGGCCTGGGACGGGTCCATGGCTTGGCTGGTGGTGGTCGCCGCCGTGAACTCCGTGCTGAGCCTGGTCTACTACCTCCGGCTCATACGCCCCGCCTTCCGGCCGGCGCCGGCCGGCGGGCAGCAGCTTGAGGCCCGCCCGCCGGAGGCCTTCAGGACTGTTCGTGGAACCGCCGTCGTGCTGGGTGCCGGCGTCCTGGCCGCCGGGCCCCTCGGTGCCGGGATCTGGTTGGCGCTCGGGACGTAGGCGGTATGGGGCGGGGCCTCAGGGGCCCGAATCATTGGAACCCCAGCCCCCTAAAGTGATCAAAAAGAGATGTCTTCGTGATCCAACCGTGACTTTTACACCTGTTTCATGTAAATTTTGTTGGGTGCCGGGCTTCCCATGAGCTCGGCGCACCCCGGTGGATTGCCGAGCACTGCCACCACTCCGGGGACCGTTCACCAAACAGATGGCAGTGGCGGGGGACCCAATTTCCGGGTCCACCAGGACCCTAGGGGTGAAGCCAACGGCGCCGCATTCCGGCGCGGAAGGCCGAGTGACTCCCGCTCGAACCCGACAGCTCACCCCGCAGGCATCAGGAGAGGTAGCAACACCATGTCGAACCGTCATCCACAGCCCCGCCACCGCGCCGAAACCGTCCGCGGCAACACCATGGGGTCCCTGTCCAAGGCCGTCTCCCCCCGCTTGGGCTCCATCGGCCGCAACACTGCGGTCATCGCTGCCACTTCGGGCCTCATGCTCGGCCTTGCAGCACCCGGCCAGGCCGCCGCCCCGGTGGTGCCCACCCCGGTTTCCGATAGTTCCAAGGTCAGTTCCACGTCCGTGCCTGCGTCGAGCACCTACAAGAACGCCAGCGCCTCCGTCACTTCGACCCCGGCGCCACGGTCGGCCACCTCACGGACCGGGCACTCCCATGCGCCGTCGCCTTCCGGGCACTCCCACACGCCATCCGCTAGTGCCGCCACGAACGGTAGTGCCGACACGACCGGGCACACCCACACCGCCCCGGGAACCGATGTCCAGCCGGCCGCCGGGGCCGTCACCCCCCGGACCACAGGGTCCCCGGAGGCAGACACCACTGGTGCATCCGAAACGAATGCCCAAAAGTCATTGACGCGTAGTGCTTCCAGCGAAAAGCTGGGGAGCATTGCGAGCATGGCCCTGAAGTACGAGGGCGCTCCCTACGTCTGGGGCGGCGACAGCCCGTCCGGGTGGGACTGCTCCGGATTCATCCAGTACATCTACGGCAAGGCCGGCGTCGACCTGCCCCACAACACCACGGCCATCCGCAAAAGCGGGAAGTTCGTGCCCACCAGCAACCCCAAGCCGGGCGATCTGGTCTACCAGAACAACGGCAGCCACGCCGGTATCTACATCGGTGGCGGAAAGATCATCGGTGCCCAGAACCCAACGGTCGATACCGTGATCCGCCCCGCAGACAGCCCCTACGGCCCGCTCATGGGCTACTACACCTTGGCCAGCTAGCAGGACCCCTGACCACTGTGGCCCCCATCCGATTCCCGGGTGGGGGCCACTTGTCTTGGTGCTTGATTCTGTCACACGCACGAATAGCGGCCCTCTCCTTGTGGGTTCATCCATGCAGGTGAAACTCCGATACGCTGGAGGCGATTCGAGAAGGTGCAATGGCAGAAAGGCGGGTGTGATGAAACACGGTATGAAACCGGAAACCACACCGCCTTTCATCATTTCCTTCGTGAAGCTATTCGGGCTGCTCGCCGTGATTGTCGGCATCCTTGGAATGCATACTCTCGGCTTCGAACCGCCTTCCACAGGCTCGGCCCCGGCCGCCTCCGCGGCTTCAGCCGATACCGCGGATACCGCTCTGGTTCAAGAATCCTCTGTCGAATCACAGCAAGTGAACCAGGCGCAGCAAACGGTGACGGATACACCGGGCAGCTCCACTGCGCTGGCTTGCAACGTTGGAAACAACGGCGCGCCCGACCTCATGGTTGCCAGCTGCGGACTGAGCTCGGTCGTGAATGGTGTTTTCCTGCTGTTCGTTCCACATCAAGTCCGCCTCAACAGCGGCACCGTCCTTTGGGGCCCCAAACGTCTCGTCGCCCCCGACGCCCCCCAGCCATCGCCGCCATCGCTGGAACAACTCTCCATCCGCCGCATCTAGGATCCACCCCCCTGGGGCCTGAACGGATACATTCGGACCCGGACGGCTTCTCGCTGCGACTTTGAGCGCCCAGTTGCTGGCCAGGACACTCATCCTCAGTAAAAACGGGGTACCCCTCGCCCGCATCGGGACGGCGCCCCCCTCCCCCGGGACCTAGGCAACCTGGGCATTGCGGACAGGTGGCGGCACGGGCAGGCCCACCCTCCGACTTCCCGACAAGAGCCCCGGCTCGTGTCTGGCACGCTCGCCCGCAAGCGGGCAATCATTCTCTTGCCCGTTTCCCGTTGACCCGTTGACCCGTTGACCCGTTGACCCGTTGACGGCGGATACCCGACCGGAACCCCAACTAATTTCACCCTTGGTATGCACAGCAGTGCAGTGCAGCACCATCCACAGCAGAAGCAGGACCCATGTCGTTTCTTCCTTGTCCCCTCCGCACGTTGTTGCCACCAGCTGTCCCACTACCCAAAGTTCCTACCTTCATGGGCGCCCCCGGGAAATCGGACGATGACCCCGGGAGGGGTAGCAAGATCCATCTCGGGATACGGCCAGTGGGCCCAAAAGACTTGGGGATGATCACCGCCTTGCAACTCACTGTCGTCCCCTACGGCTTGCTCCCTCAAGGGGACACGGGCTTCTTCGCTGAGCGGCATGAACGATGCCTTCAAGCCGGCTACGCAACAGCTCTGGTTGGAATTAGCGGTCGCAATCTGATGGACGGTGCTCAGTGAAGACCCCATTTAGCATGATGGAGGGTCTCCATTGAATATAGGGGAATACTTCGCACAAATGGTCCAGTCCGGGGCGCTGCTGATTGCCCTGCCGTTGGCGATGATCGCCGGAATCGTCTCGTTCATCTCGCCCTGCATCCTGCCCCTGGTCCCCGGGTACCTGGGTTATGTTTCGGGGCTGGCAGACCCTACCCGACCCGAAAACCGCCGGCGTGTCATGGTCGGCGTCGGGTTGTTCATCCTGGGATTCGCCGCGGTGTTCACGTTATACGGCGCGGCCTTCGGAGCGATCGGTGGATGGCTTCTGCGATGGCAGGATCTACTGATCAGGGTCCTTGGCCTGTTTGTCCTGGGCATGGGACTGGTTCTGATCGGAAAATTCTCCGTCATGCAGCGCACCCTGCGCCTTCCGTTCAAACCCAAGAACGGTGTCGCCGGGGCCCCGCTGCTCGGGGTGGTCTTCGGATTGGGGTGGACCCCCTGCATGGGACCTACGCTCAGTGCCGTGCTGGCGCTGAGCACCACGACAGGTGGTGCCTGGCGCGGTGCGTTGCTTGGCTTCGTATACTGCCTGGGTTTGGGAATACCTTTCGTGTTCGTAGCCATGGGCATCAGCTGGGTGACCAACACGTTGTCGTTCATCCGCCGGAACATCCGCGTCTTCAACCTTGCCGGTGGCGGGGTCCTGGCCCTCGTCGGGTTGTTGATGGTCTCCGGTATATGGATGAGCTGGATCTACCAACTCCAGAACCTGGCCGGCACCTTCCTCACCCCCGTGTAGTCACTCCGGCACTCCAACACCAGTTTTTACTCTCAAGAAGGACCACCATGCCTGTGAAATACTTCGCTCGGCGCCCAGCCATCATCGGTGCCGTACTTGCTTCACTGCTCCTATCAGGCTGCGCGGCGGTCGATGAGCCCCTCGTGGATGAAGCCAACTCCCAAAACAGCAACTACGTCGCCGGAGACGGCTCCATCACCGAATACGAGCCAGCCACGCGCGGCGAAAAAGTCAAACTGTCAGGGGAACTCTTTGACGGGACCACCGTCACCGAGAAGGCATGGAGCGGACAGGTCGCCGTCCTCAATGTCTGGTATGCCGCCTGCTCCCCCTGCAGGGTCGAAGCCCCGGACTTAGCCTCCCTCTACAATGAATTCAAATCCAAGGACGTGGAATTCTACGGAATCAACACCCGCGATGAGGCACCCACGGCGAAGGCATTCGCGCGGACCTTCGAGCTTGATTACCCCAGCTTCAAAGACAAAAGCAGCAAGATCGTGCTGGCACTGGCCGGGTATGTCCCGCCCCAAGCAGTACCAACGACCCTGGTCCTTGACAAGGAAGGCCGGGTGGCCGGAAGAATACTCGGCGTCGCCGATAAAAGCACGCTCAAGTCCATGATCAAGGATGCCTTGAGGGGATCCGGACCGGTGAAACCATGACCACCACCCGGCCAGCGCCCCGGAAACCGCAAAAAAAGGATGTTGCCGTCCCGAAACTGGGGGCATTCGGGATGCTCCGATGGGCATGGAAGCAGCTGACCAGCATGAAAACGGCTCTGCAGCTACTACTGCTTCTAGCTGTCGCCGCGGTTCCTGGTTCCTTGTTCCCCCAACGGCAGGCCAACCCGGCCGTGGTGACGAAATACCTTCAAGACAACCCCGATCTGGGCCCCTGGCTGGACAGGGTGCAACTCTTCGATGTCTACTCTTCCGTTTGGTTCTCCGCGATCTATCTGCTCTTGTTCGTTTCCCTGGTCGGCTGTGTCACCCCGCGCGCCATACATCATGCAAAGGCCCTGCGGTCCCGACCGCCGCGCACGCCGCGCCGACTAGCACGAATGCCCCAGCACGGAACGATCGAGTTGGGCCCGGACACGGGCATCACTGCGACCACGGCAGTTGAAGCCGGCGCCAGGATACTCCGGAGGCGCCGATACAGGATTGATCTGCGTGATGCAGACACCGAGACACCGTCGGTGGCCGCCGAACGCGGATATATCAAGGAAACAGGGAACGTCCTCTTCCACACCGCACTGATCGGAGTATTGGTTTCGGTCGCCGTAGGGGGGATGTTCGGGTACCGCGGACAAAAACTGGTTATCGAAGACGAGGGCTTCACCAACACCGAGCTTGGCTACGATTCCTTCTTCCCCGGCACGAGCTTCAGCGCCGACAGCATGATTCCCTTCTCGGTCACGCTGAACGACTTCGATGTGACGTTCGACAGGAATCCGGACAGCTACGGCAACCCGATCGACTTCGCGGCGGATATGACCGTCCAAGACGGACCCTCCGCCAGCAGCAGGGACGAGATCCTGCGAGTCAACGAACCCATCGGTTTCAGCGGAACGAACGTCTACCTGATAGGCAATGGATACGCACCGGTCGTCACGGTGCGCGACGGCGATGGCAACATCGCCTTGCAGGGCCCGATCCCGTCCTTGCCCAATGATGCCACCTACAACTCGACCGTAGTGATCAAAGCCCCTGATGCCCGACCGGACCAGTTGGGGTTCGTGGGATTCTTTCTGCCGACCGCGATGGTGGATGAAAATGGTGCAGCATTCGGTTCCGACCCGGATCCGATGAACCCCCAGCTGAACCTGAATTCCTATTACGGTGACCTGGGACTCGATTCCGGGGTGCCGGTCAACGTCTACGAATTAGACACCGCCGGACTCACCCAGCTAAATGGCCGGAACCTACCCGACGGCGGCATTGTGTTGAGCGCCCGGTCAACGCATGAGCTCCCAGAGGGCAAGGGATCGATTTCCTTCGATGGCCTGAAACGCTACGTCGCCCTCGACGTCGTCTATGACCCGGGCAAGCTGGGCGCACTGGTGTTCACCACAGCGGCCCTACTCGGATTGATCACCACATTAATGGTTTCCAGACGCAGGGCCTGGATCCGCGCCAAGACCCTTCCGGATGGTCGAACCACCGTCGAATACGGGCTACTGGCCCGAGGGGAAGACCACGGTCTGGCCGGGGAAGCCCTGAAAATCGGACGGGCACTGACCGAACAGTTCAGCGATGAAATCGACAGAAGCAGAAAGGCGACATCATGAATCGCATCAACGAGACGCTGGGCCAATACAGCGAACTGCTAATGCTGTTGGCCGCCTTGGCCTATACGGTGTCGTTCCTGGCCTTCGCCATCGACCTCGTCAGGGCACGGAGGATCGCGGTACCGGCGTCGGCGGTCGAGCGGGAACCTGCAAAGGTTGGTGTCCACGGCCAGGAAGCTGTCGAGTGGTCCCACAATCCAGGACAGCGAAACGAAGAACACCACGATGGCCTAGTCGACGACACCATGAGCTACAGGCCATGGCGACGTCCAGCGGGCCGGATCGGCGTGGCCGTCAGCATCCTGGGCCTTGCCATCCACATCGGAGGAGTCCTCACCCGCGGACTCGCGGCCGGACGTGTGCCCTGGGGCAACATGTACGAGTTCACCACCACGGGAGCGATGGTGGTCATGGCCGTCTTCCTCACCACGCTCATATTCCGCGACCTGCGCTTTCTCGGGAGTTTCATCACCGGTCTGGTGCTGATCATGCTCATGGCCGGGGCGGTCGTCTTCCCGACCCCGGTGGCGCAGCTCATCCCTGCATTGCAAAGCTACTGGCTCGTCATCCATGTCTCCGTAGCGGTCCTCTCCGCAGCGATATTCACCGTGACCTTTGCCCTGTCGGTTCTACAACTGGCGAAGTCCGCCCACAAGGACTCCCGGAAGTCCCGCGTATCGCGCCTACTCGGCCTGGTACCCGGCGCGGAAAGCCTCGAACAGCTCGCCTACAGAATGAACGCCATCGGCTTCATTCTGTGGACCTTCACCCTCATGGTCGGGGCGATCTGGGCCGAAGCAGCATGGGGCCGTTACTGGGGCTGGGACACCAAGGAAGTATGGACCTTCGTGATCTGGGTCGTGTACGCCGGATATCTCCATGCCCGCGCCACACGCGGATGGGGTGGAACCCGTGCAGCCTGGCTCTCGATTACCGGATACCTCTGCGTCATCTTCAATTTCGCCATCGTGAATGTCTATTTCTCCGGCCTGCATTCCTACTCGGGCCTCTAGGAGACTCCACAAGACGACCATCACCAAGTCATCCGGCCAAAATTCGTCCGCTCATGAACAGAAGGCAACAAAGTGACATCGAATAATTCCCACAAAGACGAAGCCAGCAGCTACCGGCGTCTTCGGCAGAAGGTCAGGGTTGGCCAAGTGGCCATGGTCCTCGGCGCGCTGGTCGCCGCCTCGCATTGGTTGGCACACCTGCTCATCGTCGAGGGGCCCCCGGCATCCAGGATGTGCTGGCCGGATACCCCACCGCTGCTGTCCTGATTCTCGTTGGCGCATTCATGGCGGGGCAGAGCCAAGAGACCAAACACTAGCTTCGATCTTACATCCCGACAGGCACGCGGACGGAGGAAAGGGTGCAGCCCGCCCTCAGCGGCCCTAGCCGCCCTGTTGCGCAGGATACGCACACCTCGTCAGCAGGCGTATCTGGCTAATTCCAGTGGCCGACGGGCACTGGTCTTTACACCCGTCCACGGTGGCCCTGCCAAGAACCCGATCACTATGCCCTGCAGCGAGGACTCGTCCACCTCACATCTGCATTGACCCGTCGGGGCGGGTGTGGGACCGCATGTACAACCGTTCCCCCAAGATGATGAGGATGACGCCGCCGGCGGCGGCGTAGAGGCTCAGGGCATCCGTGGATGCCTTGACCCAGACGAATGCACCCAACACCGTGATATCAAGAACGATGGCTGACACTACTATGGGTGCTTTGAATGCGACTCGGTTCCGGAGGTGCCGAAGTAGACCCCAATGCACAGCGATATCCATGAGGAGGTAGTAGATCGCCCCGAGCGCGGCAATCCGGCTTAGATCAAAGGCAGCCGTCAGGACCATGGCGAGTACGACCGTGTATACGGTCGTGTGGATGCGGATGGTTCCGGGCATGGCAAAGTGGCTGTGGGGCACCTGCCTCATATGTGTCAGCATGCCCAGCATCCGGGAGGCCGCGAATATGCTGGCCATGACCCCCGATGCCGTTGCCACCACGGCGAGCCCCACGGTGAACCAGACACCACCATCACCAAACGCCGGCCGCGCTGCCTCGGCCAGGGAAAAGTCCTCCGCTGCGATGATTTCGGCAAGCGTAAGGTTCCCGGCGACCGCAGCGGAGATGGCCAGGTAGACCACGCTGCAGATGGCCAGTGAGATCACTATGGCCCGGCCGGTATTTCGATGGGGATCGACGATTTCACCGCCACTGTTGGTGATGGTCGTGAACCCCTTGTAGGCAAGGATGGCCAGGGCGACCGCTGCCAAGAATCCCTCCGGAGAGACCTCAATGCCATCGGAGGTGGTGCCGTTGGTTAGGTTGGCGGCATCGGCGAGTACGAGCCCGGCAATGGCAAAAGCCCCAAGTCCAAGGATCTTGATCACCGCCATGGCCCTTTGGGTGGCCTGGACGGCTTTGTTCCCTGCAACGATCACGGCGAACGCCACCATGAGCAGCCCTACTCCCAGCGCGGGCACCCAGAACGAAGCCGGCTCCAGATCAACGATCTGGAGCAGGTAGGACCCAAAGGTGCGAGCCACCAGACTCTCGTTGATGACCATTGACACATACATCAAGATTGCGAACACCCCGGTGGTTGTACCGGGGCCGTACTGTTCGCGAAGGAACATCGCGACCCCGCCAGAGGAGGGGTAGGCATCGGAGAGCTTGACATATGAGTATGCGCTGAACCCGACGACGAGGGCGGCGACGATGAAGGCAATCGGGAACAGGTCTCCTGCAAGGCGAGCCGTTTGGCCCGTCAGGGCAAAGATTCCGGCACCAATCATGACACCGGTCCCCAGGGAAACCGCGCCGGACAGACTCAGGCTGCCTGGAACGTCTTCGGGCGCTTGGCCGCCCGGAGATGGGGGCTTGTCTACCACCTCAACAGCCCCACCCTGGAATGCGGCCGGACGCTGCGGCCCATCCACCGATCTCGGAGAGGCAAGCAGCCCGGTTGTGGAAGCGTCTTCTCCCTCCCGGACAGACCCACCGGCCTCCACCGCAAACCGGGTCGTCTTGGAAATTAAGGTCTCGATGCTCCATGGTTTTCCACCTCTCATATCGGGCTCCGTTTCGCGAGCAGGCGGCACGCCAGGAAATGCAGCTGCGACGGAGCATCGTCTCTCCCAATGAAATGTCTGCGTCGCTTGGCAAACTCCCTAACTGACGAGTGCCAGCCCGGCATCCACCAGACTCAAAGTCGAAGCAGACGCGCAGCAGCTCTCAGGTGTGGGTGCCCGGATCACTTAGTTGGAGGGTTGCGCTTCCACGTGGAACTCGGGGGCAGGCCTGGTCAGCCACGAACGACCAGCACGGGGCATGGCGCATGCTGGACAATCTGGGACGACACCGAGCCAAGAAGCAAACCCGTGAAACCTCCTCGTCCGCGGGAACCTACAATGACCAGATCTGCCTCCTTGGAGGCATCGAGCAGTGCGGTGGCCGGGGGCCCGTACCGGATTTCAGCTTCGACGATTACCCCGTCGGAATCGACGCTTTCAAGGGCTTCTTCCTGGATCTTCCGTGCGTCTTGCTCGAATTCTTCCAGGTCCCACGTCAGACCGTTCATGCCCAGCCCCGTTGACGGGTATTGCCAACCGGTAACCATCCGTACTCGCCCATGGCGCATACGGGCTTCGTCCACGGCCCACTGGAAAGCGGCCAAGGAAGGGGCTGCCCCATCGAGACCGATCACTATCTGAAACTCGTTGCTGCTGCTCACTGGCAGGATCCTTCCCTCTCAGCTGGCGCTGGCTGCTATTACCTACTGTGCCACAGCGCCCAGACCGAGAATAGGCTGCGGCACCCATCACACGTGGCACTTCGGGCAGGATACCGCTCACGGCGAGCCACTCACATCATCGCTGGGCCGAGTTGGCGGCTGACCGAAGTCTGCCATCAGTGTCACGGTTTGGTTTGGGCCAGGATGTCCGGTTCTCGCCTATACTTTCGCCAGCTTCTGGCCCCTGGTAGAACAGCCATGGCTCCATCGCCCGAGTTCATCAGGCGTTCGACCACCCTTGACAAACATCGCAAAAGCTGGATGTGCTCGGGGCACTCTCCGGGCCGGGTGGTGGCCAAACTGTCCCGACCCAACGACGGCCGGCCCGCGCACATCGATGGCGTGATCCCTCAGAGGCTCGGCTTCTGCTGCAGGACCGCCAGCCGGGCGCTGTATTCGGTCTCATCGATGTCGCCACGTGCAAAGCGTTCGGCCAACAGTTGTTCGGCCGTATGCACCGGAGACAGGGATTCGCGGGCCGGTTCTACCCGGCGGGCGGGCCGCAGCAGCAGCACGATTCCCGTGATCAACGCTCCCCAAAACACGACCATGCCAGCAGCCATGAGAGCCATGCCCCAACCGCTGGGGTCGTTGCCATTCCAGAACATCATTTTCTTCTCCTTCGGATTTTTGGGTGTGGTGGCTTTCACCGGTCTGCGCCGGCTCCTTTCATACCGGCATTCCGGGGCGCTGGCAGGAAATCGTGACGGATACCGAGGGATTCGTCCGTGCGGCGGATGGATTCGGCAGGATCGGTGATGGTTCCGGCCAACGCGCGAATGGCGTCCACGTTCTCGGGAATGACAACCGCTTGGTTATCGACCGTATACGTGTAGAAGAGTTCATTGCCTTCGATGGTGAGGATGTCTTCCCAGAGAGCGACTTCATACATGTCCCCACGGGACCGGCCGATGTCTCGCATGAGTTCGACGGTGCTATTGAGCGCCACGATACCGTCAGCCCTTCGCACCAGGGCGATCCGGGGCATTGCCCGCAACGCGTCAAGGACGTCTTCCCGGTCTGCGTTCCGGGTCAACTGCACGGTCCAGTAATGCATGTGGTTCTGGGTGTGCGATCCCTTCGCTGCCATGGTGATGACGTCCAGCTCCGGGTCCACGCTTTGCGCGTCGGGTCCTTGGTGACTGGGAATGCGACCTTCGGGAACGATAGTGTTCATGATCCCGGAATGGTCGGATTCCCAAGGGTCGGTGGCCCGGCGTATGAGGACCCCGCGCGCCCTGACCAGCAGGCCCGCGTCTTTGAGAGCGGTCAGTGTGCGAACGGTGGCGGTGGTGTTGCAGGAGACCACCCGGGTGGAGTCCCTGCCCATGGCGGTGGCATTGTTCGTGTGGGCGACGAAGGAGTGGCCGGTGAGTTCGTGTTTCTCACCGCCCTGGAAGATTGCCTTGACTCCGTGCTCGCGGTAGTGATCCAGGTTGCCGGCACCGATTCCAGCCGGGGTGCAGTCCACGACGACGTCGATCGAGTCAAGCAGTTGGTGCAACCCGCCGGCGATCGGTAGCCCGGCGGCACTCATCGCCGTTGCTGCTTCCTTGGTCGATGCATAGACGGGGATGCCCAGCGTTACAGCGGTTTTTATCCGGTAGTCCGAGATTACGTCGCTGACACCGACGAGTTCCATATCCGGCTGGGCTCTGACTGCGTCTGCGATGCGTTTGCCGATAACACCGTAACCGTTGATGGCGATTCGTGTTTTTTCCGACATGTCCGTTCCTTCCGTGGATTGTTTATTGGGGATCCGTAGCTGTTGATCTAGCGGTCAAGGCCTTCGGGGACTGCCGGTGGGCTTTCGGCATGCTTTTCCATCACGGTTTCAGTCCTCCTCCAACCGCATGCCATGGCCCGCTGGAGAGTCGGAGCGCGCGTGAGCGTCCACGCGAGGCAGGGCCACCTCCCAAATCTCCCCCGGGCGCAACGTCCTCTCGACCCCTTCGACACAGACGTTGACCGGACTGGTCGAGCAGTGATGCGATTCCAGTCTTGCCCTGTCGGGGGTCAGGAAGATGCTGATCGGTTGACCCCGGTAGCTGAGCCGGAAGGATGCTCCAACCAGTTCGGCGGGAAGGACCGGGTGCAGCCAGAGTGTGTCCTGCCGTGTTTCCACGCCGGCATAACAACGGATCACCATGTCGGCCGTGCCTGCCATGGCCCCGAGGTGGATGCCTTCGCGGGTGGTCCCTCCCTGAGTGTCGGCCAAGTCAGCGTCCAATGCCTGTTCGAACAGTGTCCAGGAACAGCCTCGGTTGGTCCGTGCCAAGACCCAGCTGTGCACCAGTCTGCTCAGGGTCGAGCCGTGGCTGGTGCGGTCCAGGTAGTACCGAACCGTCGCCGGGATGAGCTCCGGTGGCAGCGCATACCCGAGCCGTGTGAAGATTCCACGAAGTTCCTCGGCCGAAAACAGGTAGAACAGCATCAGGACGTCGGCCTGTTTGGAGAGCTTGTACCGGTTGGTGGTGTCACCTTCGGCTTGCAGAATCAGATCCAGTCGACCGATGTTGCCATATTCTGTCCGGTAGGCGTCCCAGTCGAATTCCTCCAGCTGCTCGTAGCCTTCGAACTGGCTGATGACTCCGTCGGCGTGGAACAGTATGCGTAGCCGTCTGCTGATCCGCTCCCAGTGGGCAGGTTCCCCCGGATCCAGACCGAGCCGACGCCGGAGGGCGTCGCAGTCGTGCCCGGCCAGCAGCTCCATCGTCTCCGCGGCACGGGCCAATACCCAGGCGGCCAGGACGTTGGTGTATGCGTTGTTGCGCAGCCCCTGCCCCGGGGCCCCGGGCAGCCCGTCGTGGTATTCGTCCGGGCCCATGACATCGTTGATATCGAAGCGGTCACTGGCCGGGTCGTGGACGGCCAGTGACGAGAACAGCCTGGCCACTTCCACAAGGATCTCTGCCCCGTAGTCGATAAGGAAGCCGGTGTCGGCGGTGGCCTGGTAATACTGCCAGACGCTGTAGGCCACGCCCAGGCCGACATGGCGTTGCCGGTGGGAGTTATCCGGCATCCATGTCCCATTGCGGACGTTGAACAGTTCGTCGGGGGTTTCCTCGCGGCCGTCGCTACCGGACTGCCAGGGGAACATGGCCCCGACCAGGCCTTCCGCCCGTGCCGCGGCCCGTGCCGCGTCAAGCCGGCGGTATCGGTAGAGCAGGAACGCCCGCGTGAGGTCGGGTCTGCGCAGGGTCAGCATCGGATAGACGAACAACTCGTCCCAGAAGACGTGCCCGCGGTAACCTTCCCCGTGCAGGCCCCGGGCGGGCAGGCCGGCATCCAAATCTGGGCCGGCACCAGCGGCAGTCTGCAGCACATGGAAAATGTGTAGGTTCAGAGCCAGTGACTGCCGGAAACCTGCCTGGAGTCCGATACCGAACCTTTCCCACAGTTCCTCCCACACCCGCTCATGGGCGGCCTGCAAGTCCTCGAACCCAGGGGTCCGGCGGATCCTGGTTCCGGCATCCAGGGCCGCAGTGGACATGGCGCGGTCCCGTGAGGTCGCCACGGCCGCGATCTTCTCGACCGTCACAGGTGCCCCGCGTACCAACCCGACGGTGATCTCGTGCCCGGTATGGTCGTTCTGTCTGATCAGTCGGCGACCGGAGGCCCCGCGGTCACCTCCGACATGCGTGCGCAGAGCCGTTGCAATCCTGATTCCGGATTGGCTGGTAACCGCTTCGTGGATGACCGTTTCGTCGTCCAATACCGTGGAGTCGGCAGCTACCAGGTGCTCGTGGGCCAGAGGTAGGTCTGCTACCACGTTGCGGTTGGACACGGCGCCGTTGACGGCCGAGCAGACGGTCGCAGTTCCTGACCAGTCTTCGGCTTCTAGAGTGATTTCCATGGCGGCCAGGTGCGGTTCGACCAGGGACTGGAATTGTCGAGAGGTCACCCGGGTGGTCCGGCCCAAGGCGTCACGGTAGCGGTTGGTGCGGGTTAGTACGCCGCGGCGCAGGTCCAGGTCCTGGTGGTGGCTGAGCATTTCCGGCGTCCCGGGCCGCAGGAATGGGCCGTCGTCTGGTTGGACGGTCAGGAAGGCCCAGTCAGGGGCGTTGACCATATGCTCGGTTTCTACGGTGCGCCCGTTGAGGTCGGTGCTGAGGCGGTTGTAGATCCCTGCCAGGTAGGTCCCCGGGTAGTGGATGCCGTCGGCGGTGCTTCCGGGCACTGCGCCGCGGGTTCCCCAGTATCCGTTGCCCAGGGCGCATAGCGCCTCCCTGGTTCCTTCCTGCGCAGGGTCGAAGCGGTCGTAGACCAGGTTCCAGGCCTCTGGTGCGCCGGCTCTGGCGCCCCCGCACCAGGATGCCGTCCCCATCGGGGCGAGGCCGGAAGGTTCCGGCTGCAAGTCGGTCAGGTCCTGGACCACCACGTGCGCGCCGGCTGCGGCCAGTTGAACACCGGAGTCGGCGCGGTCTACGCCGACCACCAAGCCGAACCGGCCAGCGGAGGCGGCCTGGACCCCGGCGGCGGCGTCCTCGAGCACAACGGTGTCGGCCGGGTCCACTTGGAGGCGGCGAGCGGCCTCGAGGAACATGGCCGGATCCGGTTTGCCCGGAAGCGACATCCGGAGTGCATCCGTCCCATCAACCCGGACCGGGAACCGGCCTGTCAGTCCGGCGGCTTCAAGAATCCCTTCGCTGTTGCGGCTGGAGGTCACCAGCGCGACGGGCACCTGCTCTTCGGCTAGTAAACGCAGCAACACCGTTGCATCGGGGAAGACCTGTACGCCGCCGCGGGCCAGCTCCGCGGTGATGAATCCTTGTTTGCCGGTGGCTAGCCCGTTGACGGTGAGCCGTTCCGGCCCGTCTGCGGGGCTGCTCTCGGGCAGGGTGATCCCGCGAGAGGCCAAAAACGTTCTCACTCCGTCCTCCCGGGTCCGACCGTCAACGAAGGCACGGTAGTCTGCTTCCGCATCAAAGGGCGCCTGTGCATCGCTGATCCGAGGAAGTGACTGGTCGAAAAGTGACTTCCATGCCGCGGCATGGACTCCGGCGGTGTCGGTGACCACACCATCCATGTCGAAAATGACCGCAGCATAGCCAGAGAGCGCGCCATCGGCCGTACCGACGCCACCGCGCTCGGCCCACAGGTGGTCCAGGTGCATCAGGAATCCTCGTCCACTGCCGCACCTGTGCGGGTGTGTGGCCAGGTCCAGTCGGTGATCGACGGATCGTCTTCGCCATGGGCCCGCGTCCAGGCGCGCGCCTGGACGCGTTCGTCGCTCATCCGCTGGCGCAACCCGGCAGCCCGCTCGGCTAGACTCGGAACCCTGTCGATGACGTCCATCACCAGGTGGAACCGGTCCAGGCCGTTGAGCATGACGATGTCGAACGGGGTGGTCGTGGTCCCCTCCTCCCGGAAACCGCGCACATGGAAGTTCATGTGGTTGGTCCTGCTGTAGGTCAAGCGGTGGATCAACGCCGGGTAGCCATGGTAGGCGAAGATCACCGGTCGGCCGGAGGTGAAGACGGCGTCGAATTCTGCCTCCGGGAGCCCGTGCGGGTGTTCGGCGGCCGGTTGCAGGCGCATCAGGTCAACTACGTTGACCACTCTCACGGTCAATTTCGGCAGGTGTCGGCGCAGCAGGTCCACGGCTGCGAGGGTCTCCAGGGTCGGGATGTCCCCGGCGCACGCCATGACCACGTCGGGAAGCGTCTCGGTGGCGTCGGTTTCGGGACCAGTGGCGTCGGTTTCGTTTCCTGCCCATTCCCAGATGCCCAAGCCGCGCTGGCAGTGCAAGGCGGCTTCGTCCATTGTGAGGTAGGACAGGGCCGGTTGTTTGCCGGCGACGATGAGGTTGATGTAGTTGCGGCTGCGCAGGCAGTGATCGGCGACCGAGAGCAGCGTGTTGGCATCCGGTGGGAGGTACACCCGGACGATTTCGGCCTTCTTGTTGACCAGATGGTCAATGAAACCCGGGTCCTGGTGGGAAAATCCGTTGTGGTCCTGACGCCACACGTGGGAAGTCAGCAGGTAGTTCAGCGAAGCTATCGGTTGCCGCCAGGGAATTTCGCCTGCGACCTTGAGCCATTTGGCGTGCTGATTCACCATCGAGTCGACGATATGGATGAATGCCTCGTAGCAGGAGAACATTCCGTGCCGGCCGGTGAGCAGGTAGCCTTCCAGCCAGCCCTGGCACAAGTGCTCGGAGAGGACTTCCATGACCCGACCGGAAGTCGCCAGGTGCTCGTCCGTAGGCAGCCTGTGGCCCTGCCACACACGGTCGGTGGCCTCGAAGACGGCTCCGAGCCGGTTGCTGGCCGTCTCGTCCGGCCCCATCAGGCGGAAGTTGGTCGGATTGTCCCGGATGACATCACGCAGATAGGCGCCTAGAACCCGGGTCGCTTCCGACACTGTGGTGCCCGGTGAATCCAGTGCAACGGCGTAGTCCCTGTAGTCGGGCAGGCGCAGCGGTTCCAGAACCGTGCCCCCGTTGGTGACGGGGTTCGCGCTCATCCGGCGGGTTCCTTCCGGTGCCAGCGCCGAGACCTCAGGTAGCAGCATCCCGTTCTCGTCGAAAAGTTCCTCTGGTCTGTAGGAGCGCAACCATGCTTCGAGTTGGCGCAGGTGTCCGGGATGCTCACGCAGCCCCGCCAGCGGCACCTGGTGGGAACGCCAACTATTTTCGGTCGGCAGCCCATCGACTTCCTTCGGCCCGGTCCACCCCTTGGGAGTGCGCAGCACGATCATCGGCCAGCGTGGGCGCTCCGCGGCGGTCCCGTTCCGGGCTTCGCGCTGGATCCGGTGGATCTCCTCCACCACATCGTCCATGACCGAGGCCAATCGCTGATGCATTGTCTCCGGGTCATCGCCCTCCACCAGGTAGGGCCGGTGTCCGTATCCTTCTAGCAAGGCGGTCAGCTCGGCCTCGGGGATACGGGCCAACACGGTGGGGCTGGCGATCTTGTAGCCGTTCAGGTGCAGGATCGGCAGCACCGCCCCGTCATGGACCGGGTCCAGGAATTTGTTGGAATGCCAACTGGCAGCCAGTGGTCCGGTTTCGGCTTCCCCGTCGCCGATGACGCAGGCCACCAGCAGATCAGGGTTGTCGAACGCCGCCCCGTAGGCATGCACGAGCGAATATCCCAGCTCACCGCCTTCATGAATGGATCCCGGAGTTTCCGGTGCCACGTGGCTGGGAATACCGCCCGGAAAGGAGAACTGGCGGAACAGGTGCTTGATGCCCTCGGTGTCTTGGCCGATCTCCGGATAGACCTCGCCGTATGTTCCGTCCAAATAGGTGTTGGCGACCAGCCCGGGCCCGCCGTGGCCAGGGCCCGTCACGTACATGGCGTTGAGGTCATTGGACTTGATCACCCGGTTCAGGTGCGCATAGACAAGGTTCAACCCGGGGGTGGTTCCCCAGTGCCCCAGCAACCTGGGCTTGATGTGCTCCAGGGTGAGTCTTTCGCGCAACAAGGGGTTATCCAGCAGGTAGATCTGCCCCACGGACAGGTAGTTCGCCGCGCGCCACCACGCATCGATCCGGTCGAGCTCCGGGCGGTCAAGCGGTCCTGCCACTGTTACCGGGGTTGGTGGGGGTTGCTGGGATCTCATTGGTTCCTCCTCGAACTGGGACGGCACGGACGAATCCGCGCCCAGATATGTTTCAGCCACTGACCCGGGATATCCTCCGGACCCAAGAAGCATGGGCGCCGCCAGCGGCCCGGCACCCTCCCGATGGACCCTCGGTCAGCAACACGGTTTGAAGACGCGGACCGTGGCCTCCGCCACCCACCGGGAACCTCCCCCCGGCACCATCGGTTCCAGCTGGCAACGGCACCGCAGTCCACGACTCGGCTACCAGGGCCTTGGCCAAAGGTGCGGCAACTGCTGCCAAGAGAGTGCGTGTGGTGATATCCATGGGTTCTCTCCTCAGGACTTCATGAGGCGGGCAATCGCTTGTGAGGCCTCGACCATTTTTTCCTCGGCCTCGGGCCCACCGGCCTTGGCTGCACCGACGACGCAGTGCCGCAGGTGGTCATCCAAAAGGCCCAATGCGACGTTTTCCAAGGCGGAAGTCAAGGCACTGATCTGGGTGAGGACGTCAATGCAGTACGTATCCTCATCGACCATGCGATGGATGCCGCGGGCTTGGCCTTCGATACGCTTGAGACGGGCGAGATAGCGTGCCTTGTCGTTGATGTATCCATGAACTGCTTCCTCCTCCGGTCCGGTCGATGGCTTTGTCTGGGTGTTCATTGTCTCTGCTCCTGAATTCGCTGAATGAACGATCAATCCTGGGATGGTGGAGGGGTCATTTGGCTTGATGTGCATCGACCATCCTGGCCGTACTATTTTCCGGAGTCAGATCGAGGCGGCGCAGCAACTGCGCATTGAGCGCAACCACGACCGTCGATATGGACATCAGGATAGCTCCGATACTCATGGGCAGTACGAATCCGATCGGTGCCAGCACGCCGGCGGCCAAGGGTACCGAGATCAGGTTGTAGCCGGCGGCCCACCATAGGTTCTGCTTCATCTTCCGGTAGGAGGCGCGGGAAAGGTCGATCACTGACAGAACCGAACGCGGGTCCGAGCTGGCCAGG
Organism: Glutamicibacter sp. BW78; assembly: GCF_002332245.1. NCBI lineage: Bacteria > Bacillati > Actinomycetota > Actinomycetes > Micrococcales > Micrococcaceae > Glutamicibacter > Glutamicibacter sp. BW78. The sequence continues at coordinate 83,015 of NZ_NRGU01000038.1, read as the reverse complement.
ATGACGCCGGCCGATCCGATGGCGACGTCCGTACCGGCACCGATCGCGATGCCGACATCGGCCCGTGCAAGGGCCGGAGCGTCATTGACACCGTCACCGACCATGGCCACCTTGAGACCCTCGGCTTGGAGTTCGGCGACCTTGGCGGCCTTGTCCTCGGGCCGGACCCCGGCGAAGACCCGGTCGATGCCCAACTCGTCGGCGACGGTGTCGGCGACGGCTTGGGCATCACCGGTGATCATCACGACCTGGACGCCTGCAGCGTGCAAGGCATCGACGGCATCACGGGATTCGGGCCGGATCTCATCGGCCAGCCGCAAAGCACCAATTACGGCACCATCGGTGAGGACATGCAGGATGATCGCCCCCTGGTTGCGCCATTCATCGGCGGCGGACAACTCCTCCAGTCCGTGTTGCTCCAGCAGGTAGGGGCCCCCAACCTCAACCACGACGCCGTCGACGGTGGCCTTGACACCCACGGCGGGGGAAGAGGAGAAATCGGTGGCGTTGGACATGTCCAACTGGCGGGTCCGTGCCGCACCGACGATCGCCTTGGCCAGGGGGTGCTCACTATCGGATTCGGCCGCCGCGGCCAACGCCAATACCGCTTCTTCACTGTGTCCGTCGATGGGCTCAATCGCTGTGATGGTGGGCTTGCCCTTGGTCAGGGTGCCGGTCTTGTCGAACAGGACTGCGTCGACGGTGCGCATGGATTCCAGTGCCAGGCGGTCCTTGATCAGGACGCCGCCACGGGCGGCGCGTTCGGTGGCAATGGAGACCACCAGCGGAATGGCTAGGCCCAGCGCGTGCGGGCAGGCAATCACCAGGACCGTGATGGTTCGCACCACAGCGGCATCCGGAAGACCAATGAATGACCAGACCACGGCGGTGATCGCCGCGGCTCCCAAGGCGAACCAGAACAGCCACGCAGCAGCGGTGTCGGCGATCCGCTGGGCGCGGGAGGAGGAGGCTTGGGCATCGGTGACAAGCTTCTGAATCCCGGCCAGTGCGGTGTCATCCCCGATCGCGGTGACCTCGACCCGCAGGCCCGAGTCGGTGGCCACGGTGCCGGCGACCACATTCGCGCCGACTTCCCGGCGGACCGTTTTGGACTCGCCGGTGACCATGGATTCGTCCATGCTCGCGGAGCCGTCGACGATCCTGCCATCGGCAGGCACCGAGGCGCCGGGCCGGACGATCACCACATCACCGAGTGCCAGCTCCGTCGGCGAGACCGTGACCACGTCGTCGCCGACGATCTTCTCAGCCTCGTCGGGAAGCAGCGCGGCCAATGAATCCAGGGCGGAGGTGGTCTGGGCCAGGGAGCGCATCTCTATCCAGTGGCCCAGCAACATGATGACCACCAGCAGGGCCAGTTCCCACCAGAAGCTCAGTTCCTGGTCGAGCAGTTGCAGACTCGCGCCCAGGGAAGCGATGAACGCCACCGTGATAGCCAACCCGATGAGCAGCATCATTCCCGGCTTGCGCGAGCGCAGCTCCGAAACCGCGCCGGTCAAAAAGGGCGAGCCGCCCCAGAAGTACATGACCGTGCCCAGGATCGGGGAGATCCAGCCAATCCACGCGGCCTCGGGCAACTGATAGCCCACCAGCCCGGCGAACATGTCGCTGAATCCCACCACGGGGAGCGCGAGGACGAGCATGATCCAAAACAGGCGCCGGAACTGCCCGACGTGATCGCCATGGCCAGCATGACCGGAATGGCCATCACCGGCGCCATGGTCCTGGTGGTCGCCGTGGCCGGCATTCCCGCCATGCTCGGCGGTGTGGCCGGCCGTGCCTTCGGGTGCCTCGGCATGCCCGTGCGGGTGATCAGAAACGCCGGCTTCCGGGGCTTGCTGGTGGTCGTGTCGCATACTCACAGCTACTTTCCGATACCCACATCGGGTATCTCCTCCAGAAAAAGTGGGCTCGCTTCCTACCTGATGGCTACCACGGTCGCACGCGAGGCAGGAAGCGGGGCTTCGGTGGGACGCTATGCGACGGCGTATCGGTCGGGGTCGGCATCAAAAAGCGGTCCGCATGAGGCGCAGCACAGCCAATACCGCTGGCCCTGGTAGTCACGGTAGAGGCCCGCCTCTTCGGCATCGGCCTTGACCACCGGGGAGCCGGCCATCACCGGGCACTGTGCCATCTCGACAGCGGGGGCCTGCTCGACGGTGCTCTCTTCCGGTGCGTGGCCGCAGCAGCAACCACTGGAGGAGGTATCGGTCAGGTTCAGGTCTTCGTGTGCAGTCATCGGGTTTTCCTTCTTCATGTTGTTGTGGTGTTACTGATTTTCAGGACTTTGCCGGTTCAGGCACGACTGCCGCACCGGCAGAGGTGGGAGCCTTGACATCGATATCGGCACGGGCCTTGAAGGTGCGAAGACGCAGGCTGTTGGAGACGACGAACACCGAGGAAAGTGCCATTGCTGCCCCGGCGAGCATCGGGTTCAGAAGCCCGAAGGCGGCCAGCGGGATCGCCGCGGCATTGTAGGCGAAGGCCCAGAACAGGTTCATCTTGATCGTGCCCAGCGTTCGGCGTGAGAGCCGGATCGCATCCGCTGCGGCCCGCAGGTCGCCGCGGACCAGGGTGATATCGGCGGCTTCGATGGCCACGTCGGTACCGGTACCCATCGCCAGGCCCAGATCTGCCTGGGCCAGAGCCGGAGCGTCGTTGACGCCGTCACCGACCATCGCCACGATCTTGCCCTCGCCCTGCAGGCGGGTGACGACATCGATCTTGTCCCTGGGCATCACTTCGGCGATGACCTGCTCGATACCGACCTCGGCGGCGACCTGCTCGGCCACGGCCTGGTTGTCACCGGTGAGCAGCACCGGGGTCAGGTCCAGGCCCTTGAACTGCGAGACGGCCTGCGCGCTGGTGGGCTTGATCTGATCCGAAACCACCAACACCCCCCGAGCCTGCCCGTCCCAGCCGACGGCGATCGCGGTCTTGCCCTGGTTCTCGGCAGTCTGCTTCGCGGCGCGCAGCCGCTCATCGAGTTGCTGGGACCACTCGGCCAGCAGCGCCTCGCGCCCGGCGAGCACCGCGTGCCCGTCGACGATGCCCTGCACGCCCTTGCCTTCGACGTTCTCGAAGGATTCCGGGGTGGGCAGGTCTCCGATTTCGGCGGTGGCTCCGGCGGCGATGGCCTGGGCAATGGGGTGCTCGGAGGCATCCTCCAGACTCCCGGCCAGACGCAGGAGCTCGGCCCGATCCACACCGTCCGCGACGAAGACGTCGGTCAACGTCATTTTCCCGGTCGTCACGGTCCCGGTCTTATCCAGCAGGATCGTATCGATGCGTTTGGTGGATTCGAGGACCTCCGGGCCCTTGATCAGCACGCCCATCTGCGCACCACGGCCGGTGCCCACAAGCAGTGCCGTGGGGGTGGCCAAACCCAAGGCGCAGGGGCAGGCGATGATCAGCACCGCCACCGCGGCGGTGAACCCCGCGGACAGCGGGAACCCGGCTCCGATCCACGCTCCCAGGGTGGCCACGGCGATCGCGATCGCGATCGGCACGAACACTCCGGAGACACGGTCGGCGAGGCGCTGGATCTCGGCCTTTCCGGACTGGGCATCCTCGACCAGCGTTGCCATCTGCGCCAATTGGGTATCCGACCCGACCCGGGTGGCGCGCACCACCAGACGGCCACCGGCGTTCACGGTGGCACCGGTGACCGCATCACCTTCACTGACCTCGACGGGCACGGACTCACCGGTGAGCATCGAGGCATCGATCGCCGACTTGCCGGAGGTGATCGTCCCGTCGGTGGCGATCTTCTCCCCCGGGCGGATGACGAATTCGTCCCCGACCGATAGTTCCTCGATCGGCACGCGCTGTTCCTTGCCATCACGCAGGATCGCCACGTCCTTGGCACCGAGCTGCAACAGGGCCCGCAGGGCGGCGCCGGCGGTGCGTTTGGAACGCTTCTCGAAGTAGCGGCCCATGAGAATGAAGGTGATCACCCCTGCGGCGACCTCAAGGTAGATGTTTCCCAGCCCGTCGCTGCGCGAGATCGTCAATTCGAAGGGATGGACCACCCCGGGCTGTCCGGCGGTGCCGAAGAACAGTGCAACGATCGACCACAGCATCGCCGCCGTGGTGCCAACGGAGATGAGGGTGTCCATCGTGGCCGCACCGTGCTTGAGGTTCATCCATGCAGCACGGTGGAAGGGCCACCCGGCCCACACCACCACAGGTGCCGCCAGGACCAAGGAGGCGAAGCCCCAGTAGTCGAACTGGAGCACGGGAATCATCGCCATCGCGATCACCGGGACCGCGAGCGTCGCTGCGCCGATGAGCCGTTGGCGCAGCGAACGCAGTTCAACGTCCTCGGCGGACTCGGACTCCTCCTGTGGATCATCCCCGGAACCCTTCGGCGGGGCGGGCAGGACCGCGGTGTAGCCGGTCTTTTCCACCTCGGCGATCAGGGACTGCGGATCCAAGCCATCCGGTCCGGTGACCTTGGCCTTCTCCGTGGCGTAGTTGACGCTGGCGGTGACCCCGTCGAGCTTATTGAGCTTCTTCTCGATGCGATTCGCACAGGAAGCGCACGTCATCCCGCCGATCTGCAATTCGACGCTGCCCATGGTCCTTTCGTCCGCGGTCATGACTGCCTTCCTTCTTCGTGCTCGCCTTCGTTGGCTTCGCCGGGTTTCCCGCCCCCATCGTTGGGTGAGACGGACTCGAACGCGTTCTCCGGCTCAGCGGCCCCTATTGTTTTCGGCTTGCCCCAGTGGGGGCTGGTGTACGTAGGTGCCAGACCCCCTTCATGCAGGGCGGCGAGGTGTTCAAAAGCTCCCAGATCGGACGCCAGCTCCGTGACTGGCTCCCCCGCACCGGTGTTGGCCAGCTCCGGCTGCGAGGACCTGTCCTCCGTGAGGTCGTCCTCCACGACGTCGAAGCCATCAACCGTGGTCTTGGCTACCGGATCCTCAGGTACCGGATCGAACTCTTCCGTTTCCTGCGTCCAATCCTGAACGGTCTCCTCCGGGACGACCGCGCCCGCCGTGGCGAAAGCCACGACGAACACGACCACGAGGACCAACCCGTACAGGACCAGCCGTACTGGTGCCTTCATATCAGCTCCTGACGGCGGTGTATCCGGCCTCGTCGACCGCGGCGAGCACCGCGGCGTCGTCGACCTCCCTGTCGGAGTTGACGGCCAAGCGGCCGGTGGCTGCGCTGACCTCGATGTCGGTGACGCCGGAGATCTCGGAGAGCTCATTGCGGATCGCGCTCTCGCAGTGTCCGCAGCTCATTCCGGTCACCTGGTATTCGGTCGTGGTCATGATTGACACTCCTTCACTCGTGTACTGGTCACTGAACTTTATACCCCTAGGGGGTATGGGTCAATGGATCGTCGTCTCATCTTCAGCCTGCTGCTCCTCGCCTGTGGGGCGGACATGGCGCAGGCGGATGGCAGCGATGATCGCTGCAACGCCGGCTACGGCGGCCGAAACGATGGCGGCGGTGTTCAGCCCACCGGTGAACGCCTCCTGAGCCGCAGCAACCAACTGTTCACCGAGCGCCCCCGGTAGCTCCGCGGCCGAGACCAGTGCGCCCTCGATGCTGTCGGAGGCCGCGGCCGCGGCGTCGGCGGGCAACCCCTCCGGGAGTGTGCCCGTGATCTGGTTTCGGTAGGCAACCACGCCGACGCTGCCGATCAGCGCGACGCCGAGGGAGATCCCGAGGTCGTTCACCGTGGTCGCCAGGCCCGAAGCACCGCCGGCCTTCTTCGGCGGGACCGAGCTCACCACCAGGTCGGTGGTCAGTGCCATCGCCGGGGCCACGCCTGGGTAGGTGATCACGAAGCTGGCGATCACCAGCGCCAGACCGGTTCCGGCGTCGAGCTGGGTGAACAGGATGTAGCCGACGGCCTGGTTGAGTAGGCCGATGGCGATCACGTTGCCGGGTCGGAACTTCCGGGCGAGTACCGGTGAGAGGGTGGAAACCTCGATCAGTACCGCTGCCGCCGGGAGAATCACGAACCCGGCCTGCAAGGGTGAAAGGCCCTGTACTTGTTGGTGGTACTGCGCAAACAGCTGGTAAACCCCGCCCAGGGCTGCCGCGGAAAGCAGGAACACCGGGAGAGCCCCACTGACGGTGCGGTTGCGGAACAAGCGCACGTCCAGCAGCGGCTGTTTCGCGCGAAGCTGCCGGATCACGAACCACAGGCTGACCGGGGAGCCAATCGCCAGCAACCCACTCGAGGGGCCCGCCGGTTGTTGCGTAGCGAACCGTTTGATGTCGGAGATAGTCGCCAGCAAAGACGCCACCGAGAGCAGTGCAACGAGAAACCAACGAACACCTCAACGGTCTCCTGCGTCAGTACTTCCCCCCAAGGAACCGACCCATCAAGATGGAATGCCAAGGAAGTCCAGGCCATCGCGACCGTGATGAACAACAGGCCCCGCGGAGTCCTCGGATGGAAGAACCCTGCAGAGGCCTCCACAGATCAACTTGCTCATCGAAGCGCTAGCGATACGGGTCCGCAATTAGGAAGAACGCCTGCGACAACGCGAAGGCCAGCAAGACACAATCCAGCGCTGACTCATGAACATAAGCCGGTTGTGGCACGGCCTCATCTTCGATTTGCCGATTGCATTTGCGACAACATCATGGCGGAAGTACTAAATCCGCTATTCACGGTCGAGCAGCTGCGGAACAAGGATCCATAGAGGAATATCAATATCCTCGAGGTAGCTGTCGCCGCGTGGGCCGGATAGTCCAATTTCCGGCGGCTTCACGGCAAGCTCGGCCACGTCCCACCTGCCAAGAATGAACCCCTGAACTCTGCGGTCAACGAGCCGGAACCAGTATCAACTACCAGCTAAGTTGGTCTCCACCAAACCGGCGCCTTGACATATAAATGAGGACTTGTTGTTTCAGGCAGTACCGAGGAAGCTGGAAAGGCCCTACGCGGGCAACGCAAGCAATCTCCAGGAGGTATCTCCCATGGCAAGAACGGTCAGCGATTTCGTGATCGAACGCATCAGGGAATGGGGTGTCAGCCGCGTTTTCGGTTTCCCCGGAGACGGGATCGGCGCCTTTGACGGGGCCCTGGGTAGAGCCGAGCGCGAGGACGACGGGGTGGACTACATCCGGCCGACCCACGAGGAGATCTGCTCGCTGATGGCCACCGCCCACGCCAAGTTCACCGGCGAGGTCGGGGTCTGCGTGGCGACGTCCTCCCCCGGGGTGTTCCACCTGCTCAACGGGCTCTACGACGCCCAGATGGACAACCAGCCGGTCGTCGCCTTCGTCGGTCAGCAGGGCCTGAACGCCCTGGGCACCTTCGGCCAGCAGGTCAGCAACCTGGAACGGACGTTGTCCGATGTCGCGGTCTATGTGCAGACGATCGTCTCCCCCGAACAGGCCCAAGCCGTCGTGGACACCGCCTTCCGCACCGCCCGCGTCAGGCTTGGCCCCGCCGTCGTCATCCTCCCGCACGATGTCCAGGACCAGAAGATGCCCGAACTGAGTCCACAAAGCTGGGTCTCACGCTCCAGCGCCGTCGCCCCCTCCACCGCCGTCGTGCCACCCCACAGCGAGATCCTCAAAGCTGCCGAGATCATCAACGCCGGCTCCAAGGTGACCTTCCTCGTCGGGCACGGCGCCAACGGGGCCACCCAAGAGGTCCTGAAGGCCGCCGAACTCTGTGGTGCCGGGATCATCACGGCGCTACGGGCCAAACAGGTCATCCCCTCCGACGTCCCCCACCACTCCCAACAGCTCGGACTCCTGGGTTCGCGGCCCAGCGTGGATCAGATGGCCGACTGCGACACCCTGGTGTTGCTGGGCACCAACTACCCCTACGCCCAGTTCCTGCCGAAGTCCGGACAGGCCCGGGCGATCCAAGTGGACCTCAAACCCGAACAGATGGGGCTGCGCTACCCCACCGAACTGAACCTCTGGGGCGATGTGAAGGAAACCCTCACCGCCCTGATCCCCCATCTGCAAGCCACCGCGGACCTCTCCTGGCAGGACGGCGTCGTGCAGGGGATGAAGGAGTGGGAGTCGGAGATGGAGGCCGAAGCCATGGTCTCCTACCACGACGGCGTGAACCCGCGCCGGGTCTATCACGAGCTCAACCGGCGCCTTCCCCCGCGCGCCATCGTCACCGCAGACGCGGGATCCACCGCAGACTGGTACGGCCACCACATCCGGCTGCGCGAGGGGATGATGGGCGACCTCTCGGGCCGACTGGCCACCATGTTGGCGGCGATGCCCTATGCCACGGCGGCGAAGTTCGCCTACCCCGAGCGCAGCGTCATCTGCACGATCGGTGATGGTGCCTTCCAGATGCTGGGCATGAACGAGCTCATCACGATCAAGAAATACCTCTCGCGGTGGGATAACCCTCAGTTGATCATCCTGGTGCTGCATAATGACGACCTCAACCAGGTCTCCTGGGAGATGCGCACCGAGGATGGCAACCCGCTCTGGCCGGCCTCCCAGGACGTGGAAACCATGGACTACGCCGGTTACGCGGAGTTGCTGGGTTTCCAGGGGATCCAGGTCAGGACCGACGACGAGGTGGCCGCCGCCTGGGATGCCGCCTTCGCCCACCGGGGTGTCACCCTCATCGATGCCTACACCAGCAAGAGTGTTCCGCCGCTTCCGCCGAAGGTGGCATTCGAGTTCGCCAAGAACACCGGGATGGCCCTGCTCAAGGGGGACCCTGAAGGGCTCGATGTCATGCGCGATACGGCCAAGGCGGTGTTCACCGAAGGCGTGGAGCGCGTCAAGGGCTCCCTGCACCTGGGGCACGAGCAGAAGCCGGAATCCGGGAACGGGCGGTAACGCGCAACCGGGAACGAATAAACCTTGCTGGGGGCAGGGCACCGGCCTACATTGGAAGGAACGTCAGCTCCATTCCCAGGGGAGGAATCATGCGCGTCGTTCTGGTCATCATTCGGCTGCTCTTGCTGGTGACGGCGGTCGTGGCCATCGTGGGTGCTTTCACGGTCGTGGGCAGCGAAGCAGGTCGTGAGTTCTTCCACAGCAACCAAAACATGTGGTCCGGTCTGCTGGGTCTGTTCGTGGCGTTCTCGGCCGGGATTTCCGTCGCCGGCGCCGTGAGCCCACGCTGGATCCTCGCCCACCCCGGCGGCGCCCTCTTCGCCCTGGTGCCCCTGGTGGTCCTCCTGCTCATCAGGTTCTATTCGGCGTTCGATCACCCCGTCACCCTGAACGTGGCCCTGCTGGGTGCCTTATTCGCGCTGCTCGCCCTGCTTCTGCAGCCGGCCGCAGTGCTGGCCCTGCGCAAGGAAAACGCCCGACGCCCCCGCTCGGTGGACCGCGAACGGGCCTTCTAACTGAGTCCGGCCTCATCCATCGAGACGATGACCCGGCCCTCGCTCGTTCCGGCCAGCAGCGATTCGAAGGCCCGCGGCAGACTCTCAATCCCGGTGAATCCGGTGTGGATCCCGCGGACCGTCCCCTCGCGCGCCCAGTGGCCGACCTCGGCCTCGAATTGGGGGCGCAGGTCCTCATGTTCGGTGACGGTGAAGCCACGCATGGTCAGTTCCCCGTAGATCAGCCGGGTGTAGTTCCGTGGCGCCCCAGCACCGGTGCCCTTCGCCACCGCCCCGCAGATCACGACGCGGCCACCATGGCGGAGCATCTCCAGCGCGGCTTCGAGCTGTTCGCCGCCGACGTTGTCGTAGTAGAGATCGATCCCGTCGGGCGCTGCCTGACGCAGGAGGTCCAGTGCCGGGCCGTCATGCCGGTTCACTGCGGCGTCGGCACCCAAGGTCCCGGTGACCAGCTCAACCTTCTCCGCCGAACCGACGCAACCAATCACCCGGGCACCGCGGGCCTTGGCGAACTGCACGGCGCAGCTTCCCACCCCGCCGCCCGCACCGGTGATGTAGACGTCTTCCCCCGCCTGGACCTGGGCCACATGAATCATCCCGGTATAGGCGGTGAAACCCACATGCCCCAAAATCGTCAGATGGTCTTCCCACGCCAGGTCTTCGGTTTCGGCGCCGATCCGGCGGAGGTCCCGGGAGTCGCAGACATCGATACTGCGCCAGTGGACCTTGCCCACGGCCAGGTCCCCGACGGCGTACGCATCGCTGGCCGATTCGATGACCTCGACGACCGCGTCGCTGGCGGGGGTATCCCCCACCCCGATCCCTGGCCCGTAGGCCGTGCCTTCGCTGCCGATCCGCGAGGCCAATCCGGCATTCAAACCGAGCCGACGAACGGCGACGAGCACCTGACCCGGCCGGGGTTCGGGGGCTTCGGCATCGAAGACCCCGAAGTTCGCTGCGGTGACGGAGGAATCGGGTAATGCGGTGAGCTGGATTTCCTGGCTTTTCATGCCCCCACCGTAGACCCGTCCCGTGCCACCCCCCAAGGATTGGCACGGGACGGGAGTCATCGGGTCTTCCACGTCCGCCGGAGCGGATTCCTGGCCCTAGGCCGGATGCGTGGAGACGAGTTTGGCGTGGACGACGATGTTGTCGGCGTGACGCTGCGTGGCCTTATCGAAGGCACCACCGCAGGTGATCACCCGCAACTCGGCATCTTCGGTGTTGGCGTAGGTGCCAGCGCTGGAGAAGGCATCCTTTTTGGTTTGGATGATCTGCGTGACCTTGAAGACCGCTACCTTGCCGTCGGCGCGGGTCACCGAGATCTCATCCTTCTTGCGCAGGTCCCCGAGCTTGAAGAACACTGCCGGTCCTTCGTCTGCCGTGGCGGTCACATGCCCCAACAGCACTGCGGGGCCTTGTTCGCCCGGCGAGGGGCCGCGCTTATACCAACCGGCAGGTGCGTCCGGATCCAACGGGGGAACCCCGATGGACCCATCGGCTTTGAGTCCCACGTTCAGCAGGTCGGTATCGACGCCGATGGACGGGATATCCAGACGGACCGGTTGGGAACGCTTTAGTGGCTTCGGCGCAGCGGCCTGGGTCGGCTTCGGCTTGGGCTTCGGCGCCTTCGACGATGCTTCGGCCTTGGCCTGGGGCTTGGTCGGGGTGGCCGACGGCATGGACGTTGGCGGTGGGGAGGAGGTGGGGCTCACGCTGGGCGTATCAGCGATGGCCTCGGAGGCCGGCGGCGAGGGTGGTGGTGCTTCCCCCCGCGCGCCGACTCCGATCAGGACTGCTCCGACGAGGCCGACCGTTGCGGTCACCGCTATCGCGGTGATGCGACGACCGCGGCCGTTGCGTGGATTCTTCCGTGCGTGCTTCATCGGTTCAGTCCTTCTCTTTTCCGGGTGTGTCTTTCCTAGTTCTGGCCTGCCTGACGACGGCGGACCATGAAGACACCGGCGCCGGCAGCTGCCAGAACCAGGCCGCCACCCAGAGCAATGGTGGAGGCGTCCATGCCTGCGGTGCTGCCACCACCGGTCTCAGGATTGCCCTGCGGCATATCCATCTGCCCGGCAGTCAACGTGCCGCAGAGTGCGGGCGCGGTGGCTGCCAACGGCAGTTCGGGAACCAGCTCGGACTTGGCTGCCTGGGCATCCTTACCCAGGGTGGCCGGATCGAGCCCGTGAACGACGACGGAAGCCTGACCATTCTTGATTCCGTCGATCGTCTTCTGGTTCATTTCGAAGGTGCGCTCGTAGGTGAAGCTGTCACCCATGCCCGCGACCTTCAGGTCGGTGGCCGCCTTGGGGCTGGTGTCGCCCTTGGTGGACAACGTCGTGGCCACCTCGCCGTAGGCGGCACCACCCTCGGGAGTGCTGACCACACCGTCGCCGTTCTTGTCATTGGCGATGGTCGGGCACTTGCCCGTCTCGTTCATGGTCACGTGGGCGTGCTGGACGTGCGGGTACGGGTTGCCATCGAAGGTCTTGGCCAGGCCGCTGACCTTCTCCGACACCGTGGCCATGTTCCCGTCAAGGGTGATGGACACGGAGCCGGAGGCACCGCTGCCGTTTTGTTCGGTCAGCTGAGCCGAGTATGAATCCGCTGCTTGAGCCCCTGCCGCGGAAAACGCGACCATTCCCAGCGCCATTGCCGGGACGGCCAGTAGTTGGAGGTTTCTCTTCATGATCTTTCCTTCCATCGGTGGCCCCCGTCGCGATCGGCGGAAACCGGTGTTCGTGATGCGTTCATGATTCACAACACCTGTGGAGGTGCCGCACAACACATTCGGAACCCTGCACGTTCCCGGATTGGAAGAAGTTGAAGTTATTTTTCTGGCCCGTCCAGACCCCCCTGAGCCAACCGCCGTTTCGTCTTGGCGGTGGCTATGGAAGACCACGGGTCCTCGGGCCACGGATGCTTGGGATATTTCCCCCGCATCTCGGCCCTGACCTGTGCGTAGGGCCCCGACCAGAACGAGGCGAGATCATCGGTCACCGCCAAAGCACTGCCTCGTGGGGAGAGCAGATGGAACAAAACCGGCACCCGGTCATCGACCAGGCGGGGTGTGGCGGCCCAGCCGAAGCATTCCTGGAGTTTTACTGCGACGACGGGGCGGGCCTCGGGATCGTCGATTGCCGGGTAGTCGATGCGCACCTTGGATCCACTGGGGACCTGCAACCGTTCCGGAGCCAGATCGGCGAATCTCGAGCCTTGCGGCCAGGGAAGGAGCCGGCGCAACGGGTCGCTCAGGTCAATCGATGTCACGCTGGCGCCGGCGGCCAGTGCTTGGAGTTCCGGGCCCAACCATTCATCCAACCGGCCCAGCAGGGCCCGCTCGCCGACATCGGGCCACGGGGCGCCCAGCTCACGGTGCAGCAAGGCCATGCGGCGGCGCAATCCATCGGCTCCTGGGGAGAAGCCGATGATTCCCAGCCCCTCGGATTCCAGGGCGGTGGCCACCGCGGCTGCCGCTTCTTCCACCGAGGCGCGCACCGGCGTCGTCCCCAGAACGATGGACCCCAGCCGGCGTTCCCTACGAGCCAACACCTTGCCGGAGGCGAAACGTGCGTGCACCCGATCGGTGAGCAGCTGCCCGGCGGCGGCTTGGGCCGTCTCGGCATCCAGTGGTGCTGCGGAGCGGATGACGGCGCCGGTTCCCGCGGCGGCACGGCCCGCAGCACGGGAAACGTCCGCGACGGCCAGCCACTGCTGCCCGGCCAGCGAGGACCCGGCGGGCAGTCCGGCGCGGGTCCCCGAGGCCAGGAGGTAGCTCTCCCCCACTGCCCCTTCAACCCTCCGGGCGATCCGGTCGGGGTAGGCCAAGGCGACGATCAGTCCCGCTTCCGAAGCGGCGCCGGCCCCCGGAGAGAGGGCAGCGGCAGCCGCGGGAACCTTCGGTGGCCGGCTGCGGGCGAGGATGGCTTCAAGCCGGGTGGTTTCGCGTTTCCAGGCCCTGCTGGAAGGCTCTGAACCGGAGCGCAGGGCTGCGAGCAGCCGGTTCAGGTCGGCTCCGGGGGCGCGGGCATCCCCGGCGACCATGGCCACGATTTCTGCGACGGAACGGGCAGCTGCCTGCTGTTTCGTCCCGGTCCGTCCGCCCCGTGCTGCCGCGCGCTGCCAGGCGGTTCCGTCGATCAGTGCCCGGGCCAGGCGCGGTTCGGCGGGGATCCCCGACAAGGTGCGGCCCAGGTCGGTGGCCAGGCCGTCGCCGTCAATGGCCCCGAGCTCGTCGAGTACGGCCACCGCATCGGCCAGGGTGGCCTGGGGTGGGTCCTGCGGCAGTTTGAGCCCGCGCCCACCCGGTGCACCCCAGCAGGCCAAGGTCAATGCGGCGCCGGTCAGTTCGGCAACGGCGATTTCGGGGGTCGGGTGCGCCGGGGCGGCGCCGAAGCTCTTCTGGTCGTAGCAGCGGACCACGGTGCCCGGTCCCTGCCGGGCGGCACGGCCGGCCCGCTGTTCCGCTGAGGCCCGGGAGGCCGAGACCGTCACCAATCCGGTCATCCCGCGGGTGGCATCGCGACGGGGTTCACGGGCGAGCCCCGAGTCGATGACCAGCCGGACACCGGGAACGGTCAACGAGGATTCGGCCAGCGAGGTGGAGACGACCACGCGGGGCCGGTCTCCCGCGGCCCGACCGCGCACGGCCCGGTCCTGGCTGGCACTGTCGATCTGGCCGTGCAGTTCCAGGACCTCGACGGCAGGGCCGACCTGGCGGCGCAACGATCCGGCCACCTGGGCGACTTCCCACGCCCCGGGGACGAAGACCAGGGCATCGACGGCAGGATCGGCGGCCAGCGCCTCTCGATGGGCCGCCGCAGCCGTGGTCGCCACATACTCCAGGAAACCCCGGGTGACTCCGCGTTCATCCAGCCGGGCCACGGCTGCCGGTTCCCACCGGGTGTCCAACCGGTGCAAGGCCGAGGGGCAGTCGATCACCGGAGCCGGCCCATCGCCGTCGTACGTGGACAATAATGCGGCAAAGCGTGGGGCATCCAGGGTCGCCGACATGGCCAGGAAAGCCAGGTCTCCGCGCAGTTCGTGGACCTCGGCCAGCAGCCCCAGCAACAGATCGGTGTCCAGCGCCCGTTCGTGGACCTCGTCGATGATGACCGCGCCGACGCCCTCCAGCCCGGGATCGGCCAGCAGCCGGCGCAACAGGATGCCGGGGGTCACGAATTCAACCCGGGTGTCGGGCCCGGCATGGTGTTCGCCGCGGACCGTGTATCCCACCCGATCCCCGACCCGGCTGCCGTCGAGGTGTGCCAGACGCCGGGCCGCGGCCCGGGCGGCGACCCGGCGGGGCTGGGTGACGATCACCCGGCCGGACAGATTCGCCACCAGGGGTGGCACCAAGGTGGTCTTGCCGGTCCCCGGTGGTGCCTGCACGACGGCGGTGCCCGCCGGGGCCTTCACGGTCAGGGCGTCTTCGAGCCCGGGCAGCGATGTGGCGAAGACCAGCCCCGCGCCCAGTCTCTCCAGGTCGAAGGGCAGGTCGGCGTCGGGGGTCGGGGAAGTCACCTACCCATTGTGCCCGGTCAGGATCAGTCGAAGACCAACACCAGACGCCCGCGGACTCCGCCGGCCTCCAAACGGGTATGCGCTTCGGCGGCGCGATCGGCCGGCAGGACGTCCGCCACCCGCAGGCTCAGCTGGCCGTCTTCGACCAGTTCGCGCAATTCATCGAGCTTTCCGTCCGAGTGGTAGTCGGCGGGAACGGAGACCTGATGGATGGTGATGCCGCGTTGAGTGGGTCCGCTGAAACCACGCACGGTCGCGAAGCCGCCGCCGTCCTTGACGGCAGGCAAGGCCAACGCGTTCTGCACCGCCGCGTCCAGCAGTCCGTCGACGCCATCGGGGTAGAGCCCTCGGATATGTTGGGCGACATCGTCACCGCGCGGGACCAGATGATCCGCTCCCGTTGCCTCGACGATCTGCCGGTCCTTCTCAGCGACGTCCGCGACGACAGTCAGCCCGGCGTGCTTGGCCAGCTGGATCGCATAGCCACCCATGGTTCCCGCGGCCCCGTTGACCGCCAGGACCTGTCCAGGCTGCAGGTCCAGCAGCCGCAGGGCCTGCATCGCGGTCAGCCCGTTCATCGGCAGCGTGGAGGCCGTCTCGAGATCGGTCCCTGCCGGAATCATGGCCACCGAATCGGCATCGGCCACCAGGTGGGAGACGTAGGCACCTCCGTGTTCGCCGTCGGGCAGGGCCATGGCCATCACCTCGTCGCCGAGGGAGAATCCTGCCCCGTCGCCGACTTCGTCGATGACACCCGCGGCATCCATGCCCGGGACGTACGGGGGTTTCTTGGCCGCGGTGACCGCCGCGTTGGCTCCGGCGCGCACCCCGGTATCCGTAGGACTGACGGCGATGGCGCGGACCTTGATCCGCACCTGCCCCGGGCCGGCATGCGGCTCGGGAACTTCGTGGATGGCGAGGGCTTCGGGCCCTCCGAATTCGGTGACTCCAATAACCTTCATATAGGCGCCAACGGCTGAATCTGCCCGATTATTCCGTGGGGCGCGTCCTCCGGCGAGCACGGCATTCAACCCCCCGGCCCAAAGAATGACATGATCGGACGTGACCACGCCCCCCTGACATGTAGGGTCCCGATGTACCTTCCCGCGAGCTTGCCCAGCCCCGATCCCGTCCTGTCCCAGTTGAACCTGGGACCGTTGACGATCCACACCTATGCCCTGTGCATCCTGGCCGGCATCGCCGCCGCCATCGTGATCACCCAGCGCCGGCTGAAACGACGGGGAGGCAACCCCGAGGTCGTCCTCGACGTCGTGCTGTGGTGTGTGCCATTAGGTCTGGTCGGCGCCCGTTTCTACCATGTGTTCACGCATATCAGCGACTACTTCTACCCCGGCGCCGACCCCTGGGACATCATCAAGATCTGGGATGGCGGCAACGCCCTCTACGGTTCATTGATCGGTGGCGCCCTCGGCGTGTTCATCGGTTGCCGACGGGCCGGGGTCCGTTTCCTGTCCTTCGCCGACGCGGTGGCCCCGGCCATGCTCGTGGCCCAGGCGATCGGCCGGTTGGGTAACTGGTTCAACCATGAACTCTTCGGGCTGCCGACCACGTTGCCCTGGGGACTTCAGATCGAGTCCTCGAACCCGAACTTCCCGGCCGACGCGGCCATCGGCACCCTGTTCCACCCGCTGTTCCTGTACGAGATCATCTGGAACCTCATCGGTGTGGCCGTCATCCTGTGGCTCGAACGCAGGATGCGCGCCCGCTGGGGCCGCGCGCTGGGCCTCTACCTCATCTGGTACGGGCTGGGTCGCAGCTGGCTCGAAGCCATCCGGATCGACCCGACATCTGATGTGTTCCTGGGCATCCCGGCGAACATTTGGACCTCCTTCGCCGCCATCGCCGTGGGCCTGGCGATCGTCATCGTGCAGGGCATCCGCCACCCCGAGACGGAGACCTCGGTCTACCGCGATGGCTTCGAGCCGGTGGCCGAGGCTGACGCCGAGGAGAATACGACGGCGGAGGCAGCTCCCGAGGATTCCTCTGCGGCTCCTGCCGAGCCGGCTCCCACTTCAGCTCCGGCACCGGCTCCCGAGCCGGCTCCCGGCGAGGACGGCCCTAGCCCCTCGAAGTCACCGGACGCCTAGGCGCTTCGCCTTCTAGCTAGTTCCAGCAGTCCTCCAGTGGGTCCCCGGCCAGCAGGCCGGGGACCCACTGATGTCCACTGGCCCCTCACAGGGCTGGTTTTTCGGGGAATCCGTGGGGTGCCTTCGATAGAATCGAAGACATGTTCGAATCAATGAGGCCCCCAGAAACCCCGGCAGCAGTACCTGCCATCGGGGCACTGGCCTCGTTCCTGGACCTGCTGCCCGCTCTGGACACGACCGAACTGGGCGAAGGCGCACTGATCGATGTCCTGGCCGGCGCCGAGGCCACCAAGAATGCCCTCTCCGCCCTTCAAGCCCGGGCTGCAGTGGCCCTTGATACGGTAGTTCGCACCCGCCACGCGGCCGAAGGAATTCCTCGGGAGAAGGCCGGTGCCGGGATCCATACCCAAGTCGCGTTGGCCCGCTCGGAGTCACCTCATATGGGGCACCGGTTGGTGGGCATGGCCAAGGCCGTGGTGAATGAGATGCCCCATACCCACCACGCGTTGGCCACCGGCCGACTCAGTGAATGGCGGGCGACCCTACTGGTGAAAGAAACCGCCTGCCTCAGTGTTGAACAACGCCGCCAGGTCGATGAGCAACTTCTGGCCGACCCGCGGGTGTTGGAGGGCGTCGGGACCCGGGCGCTGGTGGCCCGGGCCAGGAAACTGGCGTACGCAGTCTCCCCCTCGGCGGTGGTGGACCGGGCCCGCCGGGCGGTGAACGACCGCAGGGTCTCCCTGCGGCCGGCCCCGGATACCATGTCGATCCTTTCGGGGTTGTTGCCGGTGGCTCAAGGGGTTTCCGTGCTGAAGGCCCTGACCGGGGAGGCTGACCGGTTGGTGGGTATCGGGGACGGGCGGACCCGGGGGCAGATCATGGCCGATACCCTGGTCGAACGCCTGACCGGTCAGGCCATGGCGGCTGCGGTGCCGGTGGCGATCCAGTTGGTTATGACCGACCGGGCCCTGTTCCACGGTGAGGGTGAACCGGCGTTCCTTCCCGGGTACGGGGTGATCCCGGCCCAGGTCGCCCGGGATCTGATCCGTCGGGCCGGCGGACTCCGTGCCCACGGGACCCGTACCGCAGATTCCCGTGCCCCAGGCTCCGATGCCGGCGGGACTGATGATCTTCCCGCGCCACAGCAGTTGGCGTGGATCCGGCGGTTATATACGGCCCCGGAGACCGGGGACCTGGTCGCCATGGACTCGCGGGCACGGATCTTCCCTGCGGGGTTGGCTCGTTTCATCGAGACTCGTGACCAGTGTTGTCGTAGCCCGTGGTGTGATGCCCCGGTCCGTCATCATGACCACGTGTTGGGGTGGGCTGCCGGTGGCAAGACCACGGCAGCGAATTCGGCGGGCCTGTGTGCTGATTGCAATTACAGCAAGGAAGCGTCCGGTTGGAGGACCGAAACCGTGCCCGGGGACCGGCATACCACGGTGATCACCACCCCGACCGGGCATCATTATCGGTCCCAGGCACCACCCTTGCCCGGTGACACCAGCTGACCTCTTGTGGCCAGCGAGGCCTACAGGTCCAACTGGGCCCTCAGGTAGGGCGCCGTCCGACTCTCTGGCGTCGCCGCTACGTCGGCGGGCGTGCCTTCGGCCATGATCTTCCCGCCCTCGTCACCACCGGAGGGACCCAGATCGATCACCCAGTCGGCGGCGGCCACCACGTCCATCTCGTGTTCGACCACGACCACCGTGTTCCCGGCGTCGACCAGCCGGTTCAGTTGGGCCAACAGCAGTTGGACGTCGGCGGGATGCAGTCCGGTCGTCGGCTCGTCAAGCAGGTAGAGCGTGTGACCGCGGCGGGCCCGCTGCAGTTCGGTGGCCAGTTTGATCCGCTGCGCTTCACCGCCGGAGAGTTCGGTGGCCGGCTGCCCCAGCCGCAGGTAGCCGAGCCCCACCTGCACCAGGGTCTCCAGGCTGCGCGCGGCAACCGGGACGTCGGCCAGGACGTCGGTGGCTTCGTCAACACTGAGCGCGAGGATCTCGGCGATATTCAGGCCGCGATACCTCACCTCAAGCGTTTCGGGGTTGTACCGGGTTCCGTGGCATACCGGGCAAGGCCCATAGCTTCCGGGAAGGAACAACAGTTCGACGGCGATATAACCTTCGCCCAGGCAGTTTTCGCAGCGGCCACCGGTCACATTGAAGGAGAACCGTCCGGCACCATATCCGCGCTGGCGCGCCAGCTCGGTGGCGGCAAAGGTCTTGCGGACGGCATCGAAGAGGCCCGTATAGGTGGCCAGGTTCGATCGTGGCGTCCGGCCGATGGGCTTCTGGTCGACCTTGACCAACCGTCCGATGCATTCTGCCCCGAGGATCGCCTTCACGTGGAGCGTCTCATCGTCGGCAGCAGGGGTCTCGTCTTCCCCGGCGGTATCCGCTGCGGGGGTACGAACCAGCTCACCGACGGCATCGGCAAGCACCCGGCTGACCAACGTCGATTTACCCGAGCCCGAGACACCGGTGACCGCCGTGAGCACCCCCAAGGGGATGCGCACGTCGAGGTCGGACAGGTTGTGCAGGCTCACTCCCTGCAGTTCCAGTTCGCCGTCAGGGATCCTGCCCGCGGTACCCAGGCGGGGTCGGTCCTCCGCGTCGAAGAGGAAGGACCGGGTGATCGAGTCTTTGACCTCTTCCAGCCCGTCGACGGGCCCGGAGTAGAGCACCTCTCCGCCGCCTTCGCCGGCCCGCGGACCGACGTCGACGATCCAGCCGGCCCGGCTGACCACATCCATATTGTGTTCGACGACGAACACCGAGTTTCCGCCGGCCTTCAGTTCCTCGAGCACGGCCAGCAACGGTTCGGCATCGGCGGGGTGCAGCCCGGCGGAGGGCTCGTCCAGAACGTAGACCACCCCGAACAGCCCGGAGCGCAGCTGCGTGGCGATCCGCAGCCGCTGCATCTCCCCCGGAGACAGTGTGGTGGTCCCGCGATACAGGCTCAGGTAGCCAAGCCCGAGGCCGATCAACACGTCGAGCCGCTCAACCAGGTCGGCGGCGATCGTCGCGGCCACCCCACTGTGCTCCCCCGAGGAACCCGAGGACGGCGCCGCCACGGAATCGTAGTCCTCCTCAGTCAGTTTGGCCGTGGGTTGGAGCAGCTGAGCCAGTTCCCCGAGCGGCAGGCGGTTGATCTCGGAGATGGAACGGCCGGCGAAGGTGACGGCGAGCGCGTCGGCGGTCAGACCGGTGCCGGCGCAGGTGCGACACGGCCCGGACACCATGAACCCGAGGACCTTCTCACGCATGGTCGCCGATTTCGATTCGGCCAGGGTGTGCATCACATGGGACTTCGCACTCCAGAAGCGCCCCTTATAGGGCTTGGCGATGCGGTCGCGTTCCGGGGTGACATGGACGACGGGTTGTTCATCGGTGAACAGCAGCCAGTCCCGGTCCTTTTGCGGCAGCGTGCGCCAGGGAGAATCGACGTCGTACCCGAGTTCGGTGGCAACGTCTCGCAGGTTCTTGGCCTGCCAGGCACCGGGCCAGGCGGCGATGGCCCCCTCACGGATGGTCAGGGACGGATCCGGGACCAGGGTGTCTTCGGTGACGGTATGGGAGACGCCCAGCCCATGACACACCGGGCAGGCGCCGACCGCAGTATTGGGCGAGAAGGCGTCGGAGTCCAGCCGGGTGGCCCCTTCCGGGTAGCTGCCGGCCCGAGAGTAGAGCATGCGCATCGAGTTCGAGAGCGTGGTCAGGGTCCCGACGCTGGAACGTGAGCTCGGTGAGCCACGACGCTGCTGCAGAGCGACGGCAGGGGGTAATCCGGTGATGGATTCGACCTTCGGAGTATTGCCTTGCTGGATCAGCCGGCGGGCATAGGGAGCCACCGATTCAAGGAAACGGCGCTGCGCCTCCGCGAAGATCGTGCCGAAGGCCAGCGAGGACTTCCCCGAACCGGAGACCCCGGTGAACGCAACAATGCTGTCTCGCGGAACATCCACGTCCACGTTGAGCAGGTTGTTCTCCCGGGCGCCGCGCACCCTGACGAAACCATCGGAAACACTCCGGCCGGGAACCATCTGCGGCCCGGCAGCCGCCTTGGATTCACTCACCCGTCGAGCCTAACAACCTGGTGCCCAAGATTCGGTAGATGACGACGCCGGATCGGTCTTCACCCCTTGCGAAGCGCGTGTCCCACTGGTAGTCCTGAGGGTGTCAGCCCACGACGGCGGACGCCGTCCCAGGGGTCGCGGAAAGGTGGGTCCATCGTGGCCAAGCATGGCGAGGAAGCACACGAGCCGACGGCATCCGAATTGGAGGTCGGGGACGGGCCGAAGGGATGGGCCGCTGGCATTCCCGGCGTCACGCATTCCATGGGTCCGGCGCTGGCACAAATGGGACCGGCACGGACCGCCAAAACCGTCATGAAGCTGAACCAGAAGGACGGCTTCGACTGCCCCAGTTGCGCGTGGCCGGATCCGCATCATCGCAAGACCTTCGAATTTTGCGAGAACGGGGCCAAAGCCGTCACGTGGGAGGCCACCCCGCTGGTCATCGACTCAGCCTTCTGGGCCGAGCATTCAGTCACTGAGCTGCGTGGACGCACCGAATATTGGTTGGGCCAGCAAGGCCGTCTCACCGAACCCGTCTATAAGCCGGCCGGCGAGGACCACTACCGCCCCATCCCCTGGTCCGAGGCCATCAACGTGCTGGCGACCGAACTGAAGTCCCTGGAATCCCCCGACGAGGCGGTGTTCTACACCAGTGGGCGTACCTCCAACGAGGCGGCCTTCGCCTACCAGCTCTTCGCCCGCGGCTTCGGAACCAACAACCTGCCGGATTGTTCGAATATGTGCCATGAGTCCTCCGGCTGGGCCATGGGCGAAAGCATCGGCGTCGGCAAGGCAACCGTGGCCTTCGAGGACTTCGAACGCGCGGACCTGATCATCATCATGGGTCAGAACCCAGGCACCAACCACCCCCGGATGCTCACCGAATTGGAGAACTGCAAACTCAACGGCGGTCATATCGTGGCCATCAACCCGCTGCCCGAGGCGGGGCTGCGCCGGTATAAGAACCCGCAGAAGGTCCGTGGCATTATTGGCCGGGGCACCGACATTGCCGACCAGTTCCTACAAATCCGCCTCAGCGGGGACATGGCCCTGATGCAGGCGGTCTCCAAACGGGTCCTGGACGCCGAGGCAGCCAACCCCCGCACCGTGCTGGACCACGATTTCCTGGACCACCACTGTCAGGGGCTGGATAAGCTGCGGGAGCATCTGAGCCACCTGGACGAGGCAACGGTGTTGGAAGCCACCGGCCTGGAATCCTCCGAGATCGACGAGCTAGCCAACCGGTACATGGCCGCCGAGAGGGTCATCATCACGTGGGCCATGGGGATCACCCAGCAGAAAAAGGGTGTCGACACGATCAAGGAGATCATGAACCTGCTGCTGCTGCGCGGGAACATCGGTAAGCCCGGGGCCGGGGCCTCCCCCATTCGCGGCCACTCCAACGTCCAAGGAGACCGCACCATGGGCATTTGGGAGCAGATGCCCGAATCGTTCATGGATGCCGTGGGCCGGGAGTTCAGTTTCGATCCTCCCCGTCACCATGGTTTCGACTCGGTCCAGACCTTCGAGGCCATGCAGCAGGGCAAGGTCAAGGTCTTCGTCGCCTTGGGCGGAAACCTCGTCTCGGCGGTTTCGGACACCGGTGTTGCGGAGGCCGGCATGGCCGGCACCGACCTCACCGTGCAGATCTCCACGAAACTCAACCGTTCCCACACCGTCACCGGCGCCGCGGCGCTGATCCTCCCGACCATGGGGCGCACCGAAATCGACATTCAGGAGTCCGGAGAACAGTTCGTTTCCGTCGAGGACACCGTCTGTGCGGTACACCCGTCCTGGGGCAACGTCGAACCGGTTTCTCATCATTTGCTCTCCGAAACGGCGATCGTCAGCCGCATCGCCCATGCGGTTCTGGGGGAGAAGATTGATGCCGATTGGATCGGGTTTGAGAAGAACTACGACCTGATCCGTGAGCATATTGCTCGAGTCATTCCCGGCTGTGAGAACTACAACCAGCGGATCCGGCGCGAAGGAGGGTTCATCCTCGCCCACGGACCGCGCGACACCCGCACCTTCCCTACCCCTACCGGCAAGGCCATGCTCACGGTCAACGAGTTGGAGTACCTGCAGCGCCCCGCCGGCACGCTCATCCTGCAGACGTTGCGTTCCCACGACCAGTTCAACACCACCATCTACTCCAACAACGACCGCTACCGCGGGGTCCACAAGGGCCGCCAGGTGGTCTTCGTCAACGCCGCCGATCTGGCCCAGTTGGGGCTGAAGGACGGGGACTACGCCGATGTTCATGGGGTGCACGACGACGGGGTGTCCCGGGTGATGCGCCGGTGCCGCCTGATCGAGTACCCGACGACTCCGGGCTGCGTGGCTGCCTACTATCCGGAAGCCAATGTGTTGGTGCCGCTCTCCCTGGTGGCCGAAGCCAGCAACACTCCGGTCTCCAAGGCGGTACTGGTCCGGCTGGAGAAGGTCGCAGCACCGGCCCCGGCGAACGCCTAGCGGCGCCAGCGCGCCCGCGTGTCGGTCGTGCTGGTTTTGCAGGTGTAGATCTTGCCATTGGATCTGCCGACGCCCTTCGCCCCGCGCGGTGAGCAGAAGGCCCCCGGGTGGACCCGACGGGTCGCTGTCTTCGCGGACTTCTTCGCGGCCGGTTTCCGGGCCGTGGTCGAAGGCGTTCCGGCCGGCTTAATCGGCGTGACCTTTGCGGCACGCTGTTTCGGGCAGGAACGAAGGACCCGCGACATCCCCGATTTCTCCGCGGAGGTGACCGCCAGCGCGTATTTGTGCTTCACGCTGATCTGGGTGGCGACGTATTGGCAGCGGAATCGTTTATTCGCCGGCAACCATTCGGCGGCATTTCGGTCGCCCTTGGAACGATTGGCAGAGGCCGCCGAAGCCATCAGGTTCAGCGGGTCGTTGGCGAGGGCTTGCCGTTGCTTCGGGGAGAGCTTCCGCCCACCGGAAATCCAGGCGTTCTTCAGCGCAACCACATGGTCGATATCCACGGAGCCGGCCTTGACCTTCCAGTTGATCGCGCGTCCGGTATAGGCGTCGTTCAGCCGGCCGGAAGCCACTTGGCAGTGCTTGCGGTCCTTATATTTCACCCGTGACATATCGCGTTTGAGCGTGTCCTGACGCTCATCGCATTTATTGTGGTTGAAATCCTTGAACCCGTTGCCGAATTTCACATTGCGTTGATATCCGGTCGCTGGCGCCTTGCCCTTGACCGGCAGCGCTTTCAGCACCCTGGTCGCCGCTGGCCCGGTGAGCTTGGCACCGGGTGTGACCTTCGTGCGGCCGGTCCATGCCGGAAGTACCAGAGCTGCGCGTTGGGATGTGAGGTCCTCAGGCGAGGCATGGCTTCCCCTCAAATCCTGTGCCGGGACCGTACCTTCGAAGAATGCCGTGCCGATCAGGATCGCAGTCAGCCCCAAGGCCACCAGCCAGGCGGTCA
Organism: Glutamicibacter sp. BW78; assembly: GCF_002332245.1. Taxonomy (NCBI): domain Bacteria; kingdom Bacillati; phylum Actinomycetota; class Actinomycetes; order Micrococcales; family Micrococcaceae; genus Glutamicibacter; species Glutamicibacter sp. BW78. The sequence goes on along the minus strand of NZ_NRGU01000038.1, from coordinate 58,547 downwards.
GGCGGTGTCGGGTGTTCTTCACGGTCGGGTCCTACCGCTTGGAGGCGCGGTAACCGGCCTTGCTGGCCGCCGAAGTGGTCTTGAAGCACTCCTCGGGCTTGGTCCTGCTGTAGAACTGCCCACCCTTAACGTGATACTTCCATTCCTTCTTGCTGCCGGTGCGGTTTCCCTTCACCGGGTAGCCCGCCGGACAGGAATATCCCTTGTAGACCCGTTTGCTGGAAGCGGAGGCCTTCTTCTTCACCACCAGCGACTGGGTCTTGCTGGTGGTGCGCTGCTTGGCTTTACCGACCTTGTACTTCACGGTCGTCGTGACCCGGTAGGATCCCGCTTTGAGAGAGATGGCTGAAGCACTGCGGGTGAGGGTCTTGCGACCGTGGACGACCTTGAGTCGTTTCGAAACGACTTTCGTCCCCTTCTTCGCGGTCACGAGGGGTTTGACCTTCGCCTTCGCGGAGCCCTTGACCGTCTTATTGGGGATCTTGCGAATGGCCACCGCTGGGGTTGCCTTCTTCGCCGCAACCGAGACAGCAGCCGAGGCAGGAACGGCCTGCGTCACGGCAGCAATCTGAACTCCGGAGAAAACCAATGAAACGGCCGCGGCGAGAGCGGCGAACCCGCTCAGGAACTTCTTCAATTTTCCCCCTGGAATGAGCCCTGGCCCGATGGCCTGGCAGTGCGTCCATTCGCACTTCTGGCCAAATCATATACGAGCTTGACGCAGAATCGTGCAGCTCCGGTTTATCCACCGGATTCCTGCGCGAGTCTCCGCGCTTGGCGCCGTTCAGACACCTCGCCTACCGTGGAGAGCATCACGTCCGCAGTCAGCTTTGATGGAGCGTCATGACCCACCCGGGGAACTACCCTCAGCAGCAGTATCCGCAGCAGCCCTACATCCAGTACGGCGCTCCCCCACCGCGCGGGATGAGCATCGCCTCCATGGTGCTCGGCCTCGTCTCGATCCTGGCCGGCTTCACCGGCATCGTGCCCATCGTCGGGCTGGTGTTGGGGATCATTGGGCTCCGGCGCGAGCCCGCAGGCAGGGGCATGGCCATCGCCGGGATCATCATCAACTCCCTGACCCTGCTGGGATGGCTGCTGTTGATCATCTTCGTCGTCGCCATCGGCGGCATGTTCGCCACCATGGACTACTCCTCGGCCGTCGGCGCATGACCCGGCGTCCGCGCCGTTCCGCACCCTGGCTGGTCGGCGGTCTACTCTCGGCCCTCGTCGTCGGCCCCTTGGCGGTACTGGCCGGCGCCGTGGTGGCGGCCTCGTCCATGGCCGCGAGTTTCTACGGGATCGCCAACGGACCTGGTTCGGGTTCGTTGGTGTTGATCTTTCTGGGCGCCGTGCTGATCCTGGCGGGATGGGTCGCGGCGATCATCGGTCTGTACCGTCTGGCCAGTACGGTCGACGCCCTCGGTGTGGAGCGCTTCGCGCAGTCGATGCCGCCGCCGGCCAATGCCGGACACCGAACCTTCTAAGGCCAGCTGTCCGCCGCGTGCAACGGCAGGTTCCCGGGTGGGCGATAATGGTGGGAGCATCCGCTTCGGCAATCCGCCACGAAAGGCCGCCCCATGAGCACGCTGAAGGAACAACTCCGCCTCGATATGACCGCCCATATGAAGGCCGGTGACAAGTCCGAACTGATGACGTTGCGCAACGTCCTGGGCGAGATCAGCACCCGCGAAAAGGGTGGCAAGACACCGATGGAAATGGACGACCACCAGGTCACCGCACTCCTGCAGAAGGAAGCGTCTCGGCGACGCGAGACCGCCCAAACCTATGCTGAGGCCGGCCAATCCGAGCGGGCCGAGCAGGAAATTGCCGAAGCAGCCTTCATCGAGTCCTACCTGCCGGCACCACTGACCCGGGACGACGTCGTCGCCATCGTGGACCGGGCCATTGCCGACCAGACCATAGACGGGGTGAAGCCGGGGATGCGCCAGATGGGCCAGGTCATGAAGACGGTCACCGCCGAAGTCGCCGGGCGCTTCGATGGCAAAACCACCAGCGCCCTCGTCAAGGAACGGCTGGCCTAGGAGTCCCTCCGGTCGGTTTCCCGGCGGCTCGGATGGTGTCGACGGCGTCTAGCCATGCGGTCCTTGGCAATGCGGCGGGCCTTCATCGGCAACCCGAACCGCCGGTGGGTGTAGATGATCAGTCCGAGCGCGAAACCTGCGGAGGCCATGATCGACAGGGCGGTCCCCCAGCCACCGATCAGCCACCAGTCCTGGGGCCACCGCCACCACTCCGGGGCCGGTGGGCGCAGTCCCCAGACCACGCCGATCGCTAGTAACAGGCACGCACCGGTGGAGCTCCAGAAGATCCGCCAGCGGGTTTTCACGCTTTCGGCGGCCAGCCGGTAGGCCCGCGCCTTGACCGGGTGCATCAGCTTTTCGGCCCACCAATACCGGGTGGACAGCACCGCCAGACCCGCCACGATGCACAACAGCCCGGGGCCGGGAAGGACGAGGGCCAGCAGTCCGACCACAAGAAGCAGCCACCCGGCGATGTTGACGGCCAGGGGCTTGAGCCAAACGTGCACGAAGGTGGAAGCCATTTCCTGCAGTTTACCGGACAGTTCGCCGGGTCAGGAGTTCGGCAACTCCGAAGACGCGGCCCACGGAAGGTAACCTGTGAAGGGCCCATCAACTCGTCTCAGCGTCAACGTACCGGCCCTTTCCGGCACGTTGGACCGAGCAATTCGAAGGACAAACACATGGCAGTCGCCGAATCGCAGCCCCCCTCACCCGAGGCTGGGCTCATTCGGGGTTCGGACGGATTATTACGACCTGCTTGGGCGACCGAGGGCATGCTGCGCGAGTACTACGACACCGAATGGGGGCTGCCGATCCGCGACGAGCAGGGCCTGTACGAACGGCTCAGTCTGGAGGCCTTCCAGTCTGGCTTGTCCTGGGCCACGATCCTGCGCAAACGGGAGAATTTCCGTGCCGCCTTCGCCGGATTCGACCCCGATCGGGTGGCCGGTTTCGGTGAGGACGACGTCGAACGTCTTCTGGGGGATGCCGGCATCGTCCGCAATCGGGCCAAGATCAGGGCCACCATCGGCAATGCTTCCGCGACCCTCAAACTGCGAGAAGAGGAGGGTCTGGCCGCGTTCATCTGGTCCTTCCAACCGGAGGCCACCCCTCGACCGGCCACGATGGATGAGGTTCCCACCACCTCGGCCGAATCCGTTGCCTTATCGAAGGCCTTGCGCAAGAAGGGCTTCTCCTTCGTCGGTCCGACCACCATGTTCGCGCTCATGGAGGCCGTGGGCATCGTGGACACCCACCTGCTGGGCAGCCACCGCCGCGGCAGTTCGGGCGTCTGGCCATGAGCCGTGCTTCGCATCTGAACTGGCGACATCTGGGGTTGGTCGTGGTCGGCGGGGTGTTCGGCACCGCGGCACGTGAAGGCCTCACCCTCGCCTTCCCGGGAATCAACGGCCTGCCCACCACCACCTTGATGATCAACATCTTCGGCGCCTTCCTGCTGGGCCTGCTGCTGGAATCGCTCCTGCGGGCCGGCAGTGACCAGGGTGTCCGGCGGACCCTGCGCCTGATGCTGGGCACCGGGTTCTGCGGAGGGTTCACGACCTACAGTGCCTTCGCCGTCGATGCACGCCTGCTCTTCGACGGCCACTGGCCCCTGGGTGGTCCGGCGGCCGGGGTGGCTCTGATCGCTGCCACCGTGTTAATTGGCGCGGCAGCCACCTGGGCCGGCCTTGCGACCGCCAGCTGGCGACGGCCCCTTCGCCAGGCCGGATCATGACACCACTGCTCTTCATTGCCCTGTCGCTGGCCGGCGGTTTGGGGGCTGGCACCCGGCTCTTCGTCGACGGTTTCGTCAAGTCCCATACCCGGGCCACCTTCCCGCTGGGAACCCTGCTGATCAACGTCTCGGGTTCGTTGGTCTTGGGCTTATTGCTCGGGTTGTCGATGGGCTTCATCGTTCCCGAGCCGGTATATCTGGTCGCCGGCACGGGGTTCCTGGGCGGATACACGACCTTCAGTACTGCCAGCTTCGAATCCGTTCGCCTGCTGCAGGAACGTCGCTATCTGGCGTCACTGGCCAATGGCCTGGGAATGGCCGTGCTGTCCGTCGCGGCGGCCAGCGGCGGGTTCTGGCTCGGTTCCCTCGCTTAGAACCTGCCGGTAGGCTCGGGCCACCAGATGCCCAGGAGTAGTGCCGAAACAAAAGGGGAAGCCACCATGTCAGCTACTTTTTCCACCGGCGATCATGTTTCGTGGAATTCGGAAGCCGGACACGTCAGCGGTGTCATCATCAAAAAACATACGCAGGACGTCGAGTACAAGGGCCATATGCGCCGGTGTTCCCCCGATGATCCGCAATATGAGATCCGCAGTGATCAGACCGAACACCTTGCCATGCACAAAGGGCCGGCGCTGACCAAGATCGCGACGTAGTTCCGATCCCGGCCAACCCCGGCCCCGCTAGTCTGGTCAGGCTCAGCTGTTGGCGATGGCGTCCTTGAGCGAAGCGAGGATCAGCGCCACGGAATCCATGTTCGCGTTCGGCCCCATCAGGCCAATCCGCCAAACGGTCGCTGCATACTGCCCGACGCCTCCACCGATCTCAACGCCGTAGTTTTTCAGCAGGTAGGACCGCACGGCGGCCGAGTCGACGCCCTCGGGTACCTTGACGGTGGTCAGCTGAGGCAACCGGTGGCCTTCGGCGGCGAAGAGCTCCAAACCCATCTCCTGCAGGCCCTTCTGCAGGGCGGCACCAGCATTCTGGTGACGTGCGGTCACCGCTTCGATACCTTCGGCCAGGACACGCTCGATCCCTGCTTCCAGGGAGGCGACCATCGCGACCGGAGCCGTGTGGTGGTAGGTGCGCTGACCACCCGAGGAACCGGTGGTGGCGTAGCCACCGAGCAGGCCCAGATCGAGGTACCAGGACTGCGGCTTCTGCACGCGGCGTTCAAAGGCCCGGTCGGAAATGGTGAACGGTGCCATACCCGGGGCGACGCCCAGGCACTTCTGGGTGCCGGCGTAGCCGACGTCGATGCCCCATGCGTCGGCTTCGATCGGCATGCCGCCGATGGAGGTGACGGCGTCGACGATCAACAGGGCGTCGCCCTTGATGGCGCCCAGTGCCGCGATATCGGAGACGACGCCGGTGCTCGTTTCGGCATGGACTGCCGCAATGACCTTCGGGTTCGGGTGCGCGGCGGCGACTCGTTCGGCATCGACGGGGGTGCCGTATTCGTGGTCGACCCTGACCACTTCGGCTCCCACCCGGGAGGCGACTTCGCACATCCGCTCACCGAAGAGTCCGTTGACGGCAATCACCGCAACGTCACCGGGGTTGATGGTATTCACAAAGGCGGCTTCCATGCCGGCCGAGCCGGTGGCACTGAGCGGAAGAGTCCGCGTGTTCTTCGTCCCCCACAGGGTTCGAAGGCCTTCGCAGGTCCGGTCCATCCGGGCAATGAAGTCCGGGTCCAGGTGTCCCAGCAGTGGCAAACCCAGCGCGGCCGTGGCTTCGGCATACGGGTTGCAGGGGCCAGGGCCGAAAAGGTGGCGGGTGGGGATGATCTGCTGCATGGGGACTCCCTGGGGTTCGATGGCGCGGCGGCAGCCGCAGGACAAGGCCTTCGCCTTCCACCATAGGCACGAAATGTCGCTCAGCGGAATTCGAGTTCCACATAGGCGGTTCCAAAATGTCGGAGGCAGCTGGTGACGTGAAGGTACTGGAAGTGACGGCTTCCGGTCATCATCACCGCACCGCACTCGCGGCGCACCATTTTGGGGAGGAAACATGAACACGAAAACCACATGGGTGGCCCTGGCGCTCGCCACCGGCCTGGCACTGGCCGGCTGCACCACCACGGGCGGCCCGGAGGCCGGCACCGCTGTCGACACGGCCTCCGAGCCGGCTGCGGAAGCCGTGGCGGAGACCACCGAAGACCAGTCCACTGAGGGAGTGGCCGACTTCGGCAGCGCCTGGACCTGGGATGACGGCCTGAAGCTGACCGTCAAACCGGCAGGTCTTTCCGCAGCTGGTCAATACGCCTCAGGTGCCGAGGCTTCCGACGGAAAGATGTACGTCTTCGACGTCACCCTCCAGAACGGAACCCAGGAGATCTTCGATCCAGCGATTCTGACGGCTTCGGTGGTCTACGGGGCGGCAGGGACCCAAGCTGAGGGGGTCTTCACCGAGAAGATCGACGGCTTCTTCCAGGGCAAGGTCCTCCCGGGAAAGAAGCAGAGCACCCGGGTGGCTTTCGGCATCCCCGCAGGAGAGCTCGACGACGTCACGCTGACGTATCTGGTTGATTTCGACCATGAGGACGCGCTCTTCTCCGGCGTACTGGCCCCGTAGTACCGGCGCAGTGACGGTGGGTGGAACCGATGCCTCCGGGTAGCGCATCCGCCCACCACCCGCAATCCCTTTACCGCGCAGGTCAGCCCGGATACGCTCGGCCCATGACAGTGACCCTCAGGACCATCCAAACGGCTCTACCCGAAACGGTCCTGCATCAGGACCAGGTGCGCGATGTCTTCGCAGCCCAGCCCGGCCTGACCCGCTTGGGAGAACGACTGATCACCACCTCCTTCAATTCTTCGGCGATCTCCACCCGACGCACCGCATTGACCGAGCTCAGCCTCGAGCAGACCGAAACCACTCCGGTGTTCTTCGATGCGGCCAACACCCAGCTGCTCAGTCCCAGCACCAAGGTCCGCAACGACGTCTTCACCCGCGAAGCCAAGGCACTGTTCACCGATTCTGCTCGCGCGGCGTTGGCCGCCTGCCCGGATCTGGACCCCGCAGACGTTACCCACGTCATCACCGTCTCCTGCACCGGCTTCTACAACCCGGGCCCCGACTATCAGATCGTCAGGGCCTTGGGCCTGCCCGCTTCAACCCAGCGCTACCATCTGGGTTTCATGGGCTGCTATGCAGCTTTCCCGGCCCTCCGTGCTGCCAAAAGCTTCTGCAAGGCCGAGCCGGATGCGGTTGTGCTGGTCGTCAGCACCGAATTGTGCACCTTGCATGTGCGCAGCTCCAACGACCCGGACACCATCATGGGATCGGCGCTCTTCGCCGACGGCGCCGCAGCAGCCGTGGTCACCTCCCGGCCCGCACCGGCGGGAACCACCTGCCTGGAACTCGATGCCTTCGAAACGGTGTTGACCCCCGTCGGTGAAGAATCAATGGCCTGGAATATTGGTGATGAGGGTTTTGAAATGGTCCTGGGAACCTACGTCCCGCACATTATTGACGACCACATCATCGGGGCGCTGGCCCCATTGCTGGCCCACGATGCATCGCTCGGTGAAGACTATGCGCAGATCACCCACTGGGGTATCCATCCCGGCGGGCGGGCCATCCTCGACAAGGTCCAGAACCGGTTGGGATTGGATGAACGGCAGCTGGAGCCGGCTCGCCGCGTGCTCAACGACTACGGGAACATGTCCAGCGCCACCGTTCTCTTCGTGCTCAAGGACATCTTGGAGACCGTCGCGGAGGCCTCCGACCCCGTCGGCGAGCGCATCTGCTCCATGGCTTTCGGCCCGGGACTCACCGTGGAAACTGCTTTGATGACCGTGGCCCGGCCCGAGGCATAGCCCCCGATGCGCCGCGCCGAGACAGCAACCGAGGAAATGGACCGGCAGGACTGCGACCCGGTGCTGTTATGGCGGACCTACCAGCAGTTCCCGCTGGTCAACGCGGTGGTTTCCGGCTGGCGTGGGGTCTACCGGGAGCTGATCCGGCCGGTCTTGGCCACCGCAGGAGCCTCCACCATTTTGGATATCGGTTGTGGTGGCGGGGATATCACTCGGGCCCTGGCCCGCAGGGCCGGCGCCGATGGTTTCGATGTCAAGGTCACCGGCATCGACCCGGATCCGCGAGCCTACCGTTTTGCTGCTCGACACTCTGCGGGCCGAGACGACGCCAGGGTGTCCTTCGAAGCGGCGAACAGCTCAGATCTGGTGGCCGCCGGACGCCGGTTCGACGTGGTGGTGTCCAACCATGTTTTGCATCACCTCTCCCCCCATGAACTCGAACTTTTGCTCGCCGACACCGAGCAGCTCACCCGTGGTGTCGCCATCCACGCAGATTTGCGGCGTTCACGCGCTGCGTCGCTGCTCTTCGGCGCTGCCACCTTGCCGTTGGCCGGGACCTCGTTCATTCGGCGCGACGGACTGACCTCCATCCGCCGCAGTTACCTGCCCGAGGAACTGCAGTCAGTGGTCCCGGGGCGCTGGCAGGTGCAGCCGCGCCGTCCGTTCAGGAACCTACTCATCCACCGTCCGGAACCCCTGCCGTGATCGATGTGCTCATCATCGGTGCCGGTCCCTCGGGGCTGACCCTGGCCATCCTGCTCAACCAATCGGGTCTCACCGTCCGCGTCGTCGAGGCCCGCGACACCCCGCGGGAGCATTCACGGGCCATCGGCATTCATCCGCCCGCAGTCGACGTCCTGCAGGCAGCAGGCGTCGCCGCAGCAGCCATCGCCTCCGGGGTCCGGATCCGCACGGGGCTGGGACTGAGTTCCGGCAGCCGAATCGCCGCCCTGGACTTCGCTGTTCTGCAGGGCCCGCACCCTTTCATCCTCTCCCTCCCCCAGGCCAAGACAACCGAACTCCTGCGGGCACGGCTGCAGCAGCTCGACCCACAAGCCCTGATCGAAGGCCACGAATTGATCACCTTCCGGCAGGAAGACCGCGGCATCCAGGCCACGGTCAGCGGACTGGCCGCCCCGGTATCTGCCAGCTATCTGGTGGGAGCGGACGGGGTGGATTCCACGGTCCGTACGCTCGCTGGCCTACCTTTTGCCGGGAGCCGTTACCGCGACCACTATGTGATGGGGGACTTCCCAGACACCACTGACTTTGGTGCCACCGCAGCCCTGTTGCTGCACGCCGAAGGAATCGTTGAGTCCTTTCCCCTACCCGAGGGCCTACGCCGGTGGGTCGCCTGGCATCTGCCGGCGGATACGACCCCGCTGAGCAGGCTCGTTGAACGCCGCACCGGTTACCGGGTCGATGATGGGGCCGCCACGATGTCCAGCAGATTTCGTTGCTCACGTCGGTCGGTGGCGAACATGGTGTGCGGACGGGTCATCCTGATCGGTGACGCAGCCCATGAGGTGAGCCCCATCGGTGGGCAAGGCATGGCGTTGGGGCTGCTCGACGCCGCAGCACTGGCTCCGTTACTGACCCACTCCTGCTCGGCAGGTTCGGCCCAGCTGGCCGCGCTGGCAGATTTCTCAGGGGACCGATTGCGTGCCGCGGCCAGGGCTGGCCGGCAAGCCCACCTGAATATGGCCTTGGGGCGTCCGCTGCCCCCGGTCCTCCACGGGCTGCGGGGCAAGGCGATCAGGGTGGTGGCCCGCAGCAGAGCATTGACCGATGTCGTGGCTCGCCGGTTCACCATGAGCCGAGGCTTCCGCTGATGACCACCTTTCAGGCCGACGGGGTGGACTTCTCCGGCGGATAGGTGATCGTGGTTCCTTCCACCTGGGCGAAGGACGTCAACGTGTGGGCCGTGGCCTTGGTGGGGCTGAAAATATCCAGTACCTCGAAGCCCCGAACCAGCATCGCGTCCCCGATCATCGAACGGTGGCAACGCCAGGGGACGGCTTCGGCACACATGATCGCCACCGGGCGCTCTGCGGTGCTGGCCACCAGCTGCTGGATTCCGGCGTCGAACTCCGGGGTCTGCATGTAGTCCGCGTAGCCGCGAAAGGATGCGTTGCGCCAGCCGGTATTCGGTGAGGCCTTCGTGGTGTGCCGAAGACCACCCAGGCTCTCAATCCGCTGGTAGTCCAGACCGTACCCGGCCAGGCTAGCCGGCAGCTGATCGATACCGAACTGGGGATTATACCGAGACTTGGGCACGGTGCGCACATCGACGATCCGTTGCACACCATGGGCCCGGAGCAGCTCGACGAACTCCTCGACCGGATGCGTGGAATGTCCGACCGTGTGGAGGGTGGGAGGCGGGGCTGCAGCCGCTGGGGTGTTCATGGCTCCATCATGTCAGCGTTGATTCTCCACGACCAGCAAGGGATTTCATCTGCTTGACGCTCGTCACGTTACTGATATTCTGACCTGCATGAGCTGCCCTTACTCGCAAGACACCCCCGAAACCCCCGGCACCGATACCGGCGAGCGCGATATCGAAGAGACCGTACGCACCGACTTCCGCAACGAGATGTCCTACGGCGGGTATCTGGATCTGGATAAGGTCCTGCACGCCCAGCACCCCCATAGCAATCCCGAACACCATGATGAGCTGCTGTTCATCATCCAGCACCAGACCAGCGAACTCTGGCTCAAACTCGTGCTCCACGAGCTCGTCGAGGCCCGACGCCTCATGGACGCCGACGATCTGGGCAAGGCCCTGAAGTGCCTGGCCCGCGTCAAGCACATCCAGAAGGTGCTGACCGATCAGTGGTCGGTGCTGGCGACCCTCACCCCGCGCGAATACGCCCAGTTCCGCGACACCTTGGGCTCGGCCTCCGGCTTCCAGTCCTGGCAGTACCGTGCCGTGGAATTCATTCTGGGAAATAAGCACCGCGGCATGCTCAAGGTCTTCGAATCCCATCCCGAAGCCCACGCCATGCTCAGCCAGCTCCTCGAGGAACCCACCGTCTACGACGCGTTCCTCGCCGCACTCTCCCGCGCCGGATACCCCATCTCCGAAGACATCCTGCACCGCGACTTCTCGAAGGCCTGGGTGCTGCACGAGGAACTCATCCCCGTGTTCAAGGAGATCTACGAAACCGAGGAGACCCGCTGGGGCTTCTACCAGGCCTGCGAGGACCTGGTGGACCTCGAGGACAACTTCCAGGCCTGGCGCTTCCGGCACCTGCGCACCGTCCAACGCACCATCGGCTTCAAACGCGGCACCGGCGGCTCCTCCGGCGTCGACTTCCTGCGCCGCGCCCTCGACCTGACCTTCTTCCCCGAGCTCTACGCCGTCCGTACCGAAATCGGCAACTAGCCCGAAAGGCCCCCTCCGCATGAGCACCTCCCCCGCGTCCCCGACCAGCGACGAGCTGGACACCGCCGATCCACTCGCCGTCTACCGCGACCGCTTCCTGGTCCCCGCAGCCGATCCCGCCCGGCCGCTGACCGCCTACCTCGACGGCAACTCGTTGGGGCGCCCGTTGGCCGCCACGGCCGAACACCTGGCCACCTTCGTCCGCACCGAATGGGGTGCCGGGTTGATCCGCAGCTGGGATGAGCAGTGGATGGACGAGCCCACCGTCCTGGGAGACCGCCTCGGAGAGGTCGTGCTCGGTGCCGCTGCCGGCCAGACGCTGGTCGGCGACTCGACCTCGGTCCTGCTCTATAAGACGCTGCGGGCGGCGTTGGACCACCAGCAGGGAACCGACCCCCGGCGTTGCGAGATCGTCATCGATGCGGGGAATTTCCCCACGGACCGCTTCATCGTCGAGGGAATTGCCGCCGAACGTGGGGCGACCCTACGGTGGATCACTCCCGATCCAGCGACGGGGGTGACCAGCACTGACCTTCAGCAGGTCCTCTGCGAGCGCACCGCCGTCGTGCTCCTGAGCCATGTGGCCTACCGTTCGGGCTACCTTGCCGATGCCGAAGCCCTCACCGCCCAGGTCAAGGGCGTCGGCGCCCTCATGGTGTGGGATCTGTGCCATTCGGTCGGAGCCGTTCCGCTGCACCTCGACGCCTGGGGCGTCGATCTGGCCGTGGGGTGCACCTATAAGTACCTCAACGGAGGTCCCGGCTCCCCCGCGTTCGCCTACGTCGCTTCGTCGCTTCATTCCACGCTCCGCCAGCCGATCTGGGGCTGGATGGGTGCCGCTGACCCCTTCGGGATGACGGAGACCTATGAACCGGCCGGCACGATCCGTCGTTTCATCACCGGGACTCCGGCCATTCTGGCCATGCAGCCGCTCAAGGACATGGTGGAGCTCATTGCCGAGGTCGGCATCGAGGCCATCCGCACCAAATCGGTGGAACTGACCGAGCATGCCATCCGGCTGTGCGAGGAGCGGCTGTCCCCCCACGGCGCCCGGCTGGCCAGCCCCCGTGATCCCGCGCAGCGTGGTTCCCACGTCACGGTGGACCACCCTGACTTCGCCGCGGTCACCACCCAGCTCTGGGAACAGGGAGTGATCCCCGACTTCCGCCCACCGAACGGCTTGCGCATCGGCCTCTCGCCCTTGAGCACCAGTTTCTCCGAACTCGAGGTGGGTGTCGAGGCGATCGCCGCCGCGCTGGCCGACATGAAATGAGTGCCGTCCTCGACGATATGGACTCCCGGCCCGGGAGTACCACCTCGTTGCTGCGCACCATCATCGGCCTGTACCTGCGTGGCGCCGGGGGGTGGATGTCCTCGGCCCAGCTGCTCACCCTGATGGAGGCCGTCGGCGTGTCCCCGGCACTGACGCGCACCGCGTTGACCCGGTTGCGACGCAAGGGGGTCCTGGACGCCGCCACGCGGGACGGTGTTTCCGGCTATGCCGTCGGGGAACGGGCCCGGCAGATGCTCGAACGCGGTGACCGCAGAATTCACGAACCACGGGCCATGAACGTCGATGACCCCTGGTGCCTGATCTCCTTCACGGTGCCAGAAACCGATCGTGGGCTGCGCCATCAATTGCGCCGCCGGCTGTATTGGATCGGTTGCGGCACCGTCGGGCCGGGGCTCTGGATCTGCCCGCAGTACCTGCAGGCCGAAACCGAGGAGATCCTCGAGGACCTGGGCCTGCGCGAACGTGCCGTGCTCTTCGAGACCAAACGCCCTCAAACGGCAGGCCCGCTCGGCGAGGCAGTAGCCGATTGGTGGGACCTCGACGAGTTGGCGGGTTTGCACCGCGAGTTCCTCGGCCAGCAGCGCGATGTTCCGGAACTGCCGCCCTCCGAGGGGTCGAGCGCCTTCGCCACCTATCTGCACTGCATCGATAGCTGGCGGATCATTCCCTACCGCGACCCGGGCCTGCCGCAGGACTGTTTGCCGGAGGATTGGCCGGGGACCGCCAGTAGCGCCCGCTTCCTCCAACTCCGGAACGCCTACCGGCCCGTGGCGCTGGCCTACGTCCAGTCCATCACGACGATCCCTGCCCACGCCTAGGCCCTGCCCCGTCCCCAGGAATACCCGGGGTGCTCCTCCGCGCGAGGAGTAGCGTGTGGCCATGACGCCCACAGGACTTGCCGCCCGGTTCCTCGCCTTGCATCACGGCCCGACGCCGCTACTGCTCGCCAATGCCTGGGATGCGGGGTCGGCACGGCTCTTTGCCTCGATGGGTTTCCTCGCACTGGCCACCACCAGTAGCGGATATGCCGCCTCGCTGGGCCGTCTCGACGGTCAGCTCACGCGCGACGAAACGCTCGTGCATGCTGCGGAACTGGTGCAGGCGACGGAGCTGCCGGTGAGCGCCGACCTTGAAAACGGGTTCGCCGACGAGGCCTCGGCCGTTGGACGGACTTTTGAGCTGGCAGCACATATCGGGCTGGCCGGCGCCTCGATCGAGGACTTCACGGGGGACACCGAATCCCCCATCTACGGGATCGAGGCCGCTACGGAGCGGGTGCGTGCCGCGGCCGAAGCATGCCACCGCGGGCCGGCCCCGCTGGTGCTGACCGGCAGGGCAGAGAATTTCCTGCATGGTCGCCCCGATCTGGCCGATACCATCCGTCGGCTCCAGGCCTATCAGGAGGCGGGTGCCGATGTGCTCTACGCCCCGGGCCTGACCCGGCTTGCTGACATCCGCTCGGTCGTGACATCGGTGGATCGGCCGGTCAACGTGCTCGCGACGGCCCAGACGCCCGAGGTCTCGGCGTTGGCCGCCATCGGTGTTGGCCGCGTTTCGGTCGGCGGGTCCTTCGCCTTTGCCGCCGTCGATGCCGCGGCAGCGGCGGCCCGTGAATTCTTCGAGCAGGGAACCTACCAGTACACGGCACATTCGAAAACCGGTCAAGGCATCGCTTCACGAGTCTTCGGCCCCTGAGCCCAGACGCACGAAGTGCCCGCACGGTGAACCGTGCGGGCACTTCGGGGTCTTGACGAACCAGCGGCGGCTCACCATTGGGGGGAAAGGCGAACCGCCGCTGCCGTCTGGCGGGAGCAGGGCCCCCGCAGTTCAAGTTCCGAGGCTAGGCCCCGGGACCGACCTACTTACTTGGTCGGCAGGTTCAGGCTCTGGCCCACCATGATGACGTTGGGGTTCGAGACCGAGGCGGTGTTGACCGAGTACAGGCTCTCCCAGTTGTTCAGGCCCTGGGCGTTGGCGATCTTGGACAGCGTATCGCCGGCCTTGACCGTGTAGTTCTTGCCCGAATCGGCGGCCTTGACGGTGGCAACGTGCTTAGCGGTCGACTTGACCTGCTGCTGCGGCGCGGCCTTCTGGACCGGAGCCTGAGCTGCGTGCTTCGGGGCAGCCTTCTGGACCGGGGCCTGCTTCTGGACCGGAGCCTTCTGCGTGGTCTGGGTTGAAGCAGGCTTCGGGGCGGGCTTGGTGTCCGCCTTCGGGCCGGCCGGCGCCTTGCCGGAGATACCCAGCTTGGCCGAGCATGCGGGCCATGCGCCCCAGCCCTGGGCGGCCTGGACCTTCTTGGCTACGCGGATCTGCTCGCCCTTGCTGGCGTTGTTGGCCGCACCGGAACCGCCGAAGGCCTTCCAGGTGCTGTTGGTGAACTGCAGTCCACCCTTGAAGCCGTTGCCCGTGTTGATGGACCAATCGCCACCGGACTCGCACTGGGCCAGTTTATCCCAGGTGCCTGCAGGGGCTGCGGAAGCGGGAGCTGCTCCGATGCCTGCTGCTGCGCCGGCCAAAGCCAGGGCTGCTACGCCGCTGGTTGCGCCGATGCGGGAAATCTTCGAAAACTTTTTGCTGTTCTGCTGGATCACAGTTTCTCCAGGGGCCACCTGTGCGCTCCAACCGTCCCCGGCCCTCATTGCGCGATCGTCCGGCGTCGATGTCGACTCCAAATTTAGTGGGCAGTCAGGTGGACGATCGAAAGGTACCTGCTCTGCACTCCGTCTTGCACCACCCCGAACGGCGAGGTGTTATCAAAACGTGACTTGATTACGATAACTGCACGAAGGGGGTCCGCGTCAACTACAGACGACCTTCAGCGGGGTGATACACAAAAAATTGACAACCGAAACCCCGTGTTCTCGGGGCAAAATCGACGTACCTGTGATTCCTGTGAGTCTCGGAGCGGGCCCGCCGCAGGACGCCGAACTGGATGTTCAGGCCCTTTTCTGCCCCACCACATCCGTCATCCGACCGTTATCGACGTCTTAGGTCACGGCGCCGTGACCTTCAGCAGCGTCCCAGCACATGCCGCAACGCCGCCTCAAGGTCCGGCTCGCGGAACGCGTAGCCGAGTTCCTCGATACGCCCAGAGGATCCCCGCTGGTCGGATTGAACGAGCTCGCGGGCTCCCTGGCGGCCCAGGAGCAGCGCCGGACCAAAGCCAGGGACCGTGACCGCCGCCGGGCGGTTGAGCACCCTGGCCAGCGTGGCGGCATAGTCCCCGGCGTCGACCGGATGCGGTGCGACGGCGTTAACGGGGCCTGAGACCCGGTCCTCCAGGGCGGCATGGGCGAAGATCCCTACGACGTCGTCGATGCCGATCCAGCTCTGCATACCTGCCCCAGCCATTCGCCCTCCCAGACCGGCGACGAATAACGGCAATAATTGCTGCAGCATTCCGCCGGCTGGGGTCTGGACCAGTCCGGTGCGCACGTTGACGACACGCACCCCGGCACGGGCCGCTGGCTCACAGGCGGCTTCCCACGCGGCACAGACATCGGCAAGAAAGTCGGTTCCGGGCGGGCATTCCTCGGTCAGTTCCGTCGGCGCTTGCGCCGGACGGGCTTCTGGAGAGGCCCCGTAGTAGCCCATGGCCGAGGCTGCCACCAGGGTACGCTGGCGCCCATCGCCCGACAGATCGGCCAGTGTCCGGGCGATCAGGGAGGTCCCCACGGTCCGCGAAGCCATGATCCGTTGTTTGGCTGCCGCAGTGAATCGTCCACCGATCGGATGCCCTGCCAGGTGGATGACGACGTCGCAGCTCGCCAGGGCCTCGGCATCGATCCGTCCAGCATCCGGGTCCCAGGAAATCTCGTCAGCACCCTCGGCTGGCCCCCTGACCAGCCGGAGTACTTCGTGTCCACCTCCGCGGAGCAAGGCGCGCAGCTGGGTACCGATGAGTCCGCTGGCACCAGAGATGGCGATGCGCCGAGGGAGTACATCGGGCCCGGAATGCCGGGAATGGAAGAGGAGATCACCGATGGCTTGGCGTTCGCGGTATCCGAACAGGCGGTTGAGCTCGGCATTGAAACGTTCTTTCCCCCAACCAGTGAGCCGGCCCAAGGGCCCGGAGCTGGTGGTTAGCGGAAGTTCATAGGAGACGGAATCGCGCATGAGGGTTCCGCCGTCGTCCTCTTCGAAGACATGCTCGTGCCGCCAGGAGGCCAAAGGGCCGGATTCCATGACGTCGGTGAAACTGTGCCCGGGGACCAAACCGACGTGTCGGGCATGCCACGGGATTTCGGGCTTGGCCCAGCCGGGCAGATGCAGCGGGCCGGCGACGGCGCCGACGGCCGGCCCCAGACCCAGACCCAACTGGCCTGGCGCCCCGATCCCGATCACTGCCGTGGAACCAACGTTCAGTCCGTCGCTGGGCTCGGCGTGGACGCTGCCCGAAAACGGTGCGAGCAACCTCACCAGTGCGCCGGGGCGGGAAAACCAGGCGAAGGCCTCCTCACGGGGAACCGGCAGGCTGGTGGTGAATTCGAAGTCCGATCCAAGAATCTCCATGTCCCGAGGCTACGCGCCCTCCCCCGGCCGCCACCATTGCCTGCCTCCGGTATCTGTTCGCGCCTGCGCTGCTCACCTGACGGCGGCGCCGAGGGAGAGCAGCGCCCAGTAGGCGCAGGCGAGGATCACCAGGGCGAATCCGCCCAACCAAATCACCGCGGGCACCCCAGTGGTCTTGGCCAGGATGTAGGCGTCCGAGCTCTCCAGCCGACGCCGTTTGGCGTGGACCGCGGCGACCTTGAACCAGTCCTTTACCGCACCAACCACCAGGGCAATGCCCAGACAGACCACGACGTAGGCGGAGAATTCGCGGTCGGAGAAGAGCACCAGCAGCTGCGCCAGGATGGCGCAGCCGACGGCGATGGCGACGCCGACGAGGTTGCGAATGAAGAGCAAAGCCACCAGCAACAAGATCGCCCCAATGGACAGTGCGGCCCCAGCCCATCCCGAGGCGGCCGCCCAGATCATCGCGGCTCCGGCAACCGCCGGGGCCGGGTAACCCCAGAACCCCGACCAGGCGATCCCGGCGCTGCCCCGGCCGACGCTGACTGTTTCGCCGGAATGGTTCAGGTTCAGCCGGATGCCACGGACAATTCTGCCGGTCATCAACGCTGCCAAGGCGTGGCCCAGCTCATGAACGAACGTGACATAGAGACCGAACCAACGCCACGTAACCCGCGGGACAGAGAGCGCGACGGCGGCGGCGATGATCAGGACCAGTGTCAGGGCCTCGGCGTGAAGGGACGGGCCACGGGTGAAACCGACCACGAGGGCCTGCCACCAGGAATCAACGGAAATCTGCTCAAGCATGGGTTCGAGGGTAAGGCACCGGGCTGTGAAGAACGTCCTGAGCACAATCGTCATCTGATCGTCATGTTGCGGTCCGCTTCCCCGTAGCTGCAGTCCTTAGGCTGGTAATCCAACATCTTTACTCAGGAGTATTCTGTGCACGACCCCACGCCAGCCGGCCTCGATCGACCGACGCTTCGTTCCCGCCTCTTCTCCCGCCCCCGGACAGTGGTACTGAGCGGAATCGCCGTGCTCGCCGTGATAGCAGGAGCCGCCTTCGTCGGCGGTCAGGGGCAGCCGGAAGATCAATCCCAGCTCTTCTCGGACGGCTTCCCGATGGCGCGCCCGATGGCAGCCAGCGACGCCCAGGCGGTCACGTTCTCCGCGGTCGGGGACTCCATCACCGCCGACCACGCCTATCCGGAACAGGTCGCCCAGCGGATCGTTGGCGAACGTTCCTGGGCCGTCTTCGCTCAGGAACCCGGTACGTCCTTCGTCGGAGGGTGGGCCTTGGGGGGCGCCACCACAGCGGATATGTTGGCCGGCTACTCCCCCATTTCCTCCGATGTGCTGGTGCTCATCGCCGGGACGAACGATATTCGTGCCGGGGTCCCCTTCGAAAAGATCGGGGAAAACCTGCAGGCCATCGTTTCCCAGTCCGATTCGGACCGGGTGCTCGTCTCCTCAGTCCCCCCGCGGGACGAATTCCGTGCCCGGACCGTCGAGTACAACGCGTGGTTGCACGATTTCGTCCTCGAGCAGGGCTGGGGCTGGATCGATGGATCCCGTGGTCTGCGCGATTCGACGCACCCCGAGGTCTACGCCGCGGGTCTGAGCTACGACGGGACCCACCCCACGGCTGAAGGTGGCCGCATCCTCGGCTCGGCAGTCCAGGCTGCCTTGGGCACCCAGCCCACAGCCCAAGACACGCCGGTCGATCTGCCGTAGCCCAGAGCGACCGCTCTTGGGCTCGGATCCCCCGACGAAAAAAGGGGCGGCCGGGACTGCGTCCAACGCAGACCCGGCCGCCCCTAGCGGCCTCGGAGGCTCCTACTGCATGGATTCGAGTTCGCGTCCCTTGGTTTCGGTGACGAACTTGAAGACGAAGAAGAACGACAACAAAGCAAAGAGTGCGTACAGCCCGTAGGCGAAGACCAGTCCGGCATCCGCCAGCGACGGGAACGTCGTGGTGACCAAGAAGTTGGCCAGCCATTGGGCGGCAGCTGCGACCGAGAGAGCCACGGCACGCATCTTATTGGAGAACATCTCACCCAGCAGCACCCAGACCACCGGACCCCAGGTCGCGCCGAAAGCGACGACGAACAGGTTGGCGGCGATCAGCGCGATCATGCCCCACGGCTGCGGCAGCGACACATCGTCACCGGTGCCCATCGACTGGCTGAAGGCGATGGCCATCATGCCCAGGGCGACGGTCATGCCCGCTGAACCAGCCAACAACAACGGCTTACGGCCGATCTTGTCGACCAGCAGGATCGCCACAATGGTCACCAGGATATTGGTGACCGAGGTGATGACGGTGATCGTGAACGAGTTTTCCTCAGTGAACCCGACGGACTTCCACAGGCTGGTGGAGTAGTAGAAGATCACGTTGATCCCCACGAACTGCTGGAACACCGAGAGCAGGATGCCGACCCAGACGATCGGCAACAGCCAGCCCTTGCCTCCCACGAGGTTGCGCAGGCCCTGATTCTTCTCGGTGCTGATGGTGGACTTGATCGAGGCGATCTTCTCATCGACCTCGTCCCGACTCTTCAACCCGACGACTTCGTGCAGGACCTTGCCAGCACGGGCCAGCTGGCCTCGGGCCACGAGGTAGCGGGGGGATTCGGGGATCTGCCAGGCCAGCACCCCGTAGATCACTGCCGGGACGATGCCGGCCAGGAACATCCAACGCCAGGCGTCGAGGCCGAACCAGCCCACCCCCGAGGCACCTCCGGAGGTCGCGGCGATGAACGCATCGGAGAGCAGGGCGACGAAGATACCGAGCACGATGGCCATCTGCTGCAGCGAAGCCAATTTGCCGCGGCTATGGGCGGGGGCCACTTCGGCGATGTAGGCGGGGGCCAGGACCGAGGCCATACCCACACCCAGGCCACCAATGAAGCGCCAGATAATCAGGTCGACCTCACTGAAGGCGAAACCAGATCCTGCCGCCGAAACGGTGAACAGCAGCGCGGCGACGATCATCGCCCGCACGCGGCCCTGCTTATCGGCGAAGGGGCCGGCGAACCATGCCCCGACCATGGCGCCCAGTAGCGCACAGGAGACGGTGAAACCCAGCAATACACCGCTGAGTTCGAACTGTTGGCCAACGGCGTCGACGGCACCGTTGATCACGGCACTGTCGAATCCAAAAAGGAATCCGCCCAATGCGGCGACGATGGAAACCATCACCACTTTTGTCGGCGTCGAGTCATGTTCTGTTGAGGCGCTCATGCCCGCAATCGTACGCCTTGCCCGTGGCCCGGGCAGAGGGTGGCGGGGCTGAAGCCCCACGACGTGGCCGTGTGGCGGACACGGCGGTCCCGGCGCTCCCGCTACTGTGTGGGTATGCAATCCCCCATCGAGAGCTACCTGCGACGGCTGCACACCGAATTGTCGAGCCTGCGCGACGGGACCCCGTACCAGGACATCCCCGCCACCTCGCATGGCAACCCCGACGATTTCGCGATCTGTCTGGCCACGGTCGACGGTTATGTCTACGAGGTCGGCGACGCCGATACCGAGTTCTCGATCCAATCAGTCTCCAAACCCTTCACCTATGGTCTGGCGTTGGAGGACCTGGGCCCGGAAGCCGTGGATGAAAAGATCGACGTCGAACCCTCCGGCGACGCCTTCAACGAGATCTCCCTCTCCGAGGGCACCGGCCGGCCGGCCAACGCCATGATCAACGCCGGCGCCATCGCCGCAACCTCGCTGATCAAGGGCTCCGGCGGACGCCAGGGCTTCGAGCGGATCCTGTCCACCTACTCCGATTTCGCCGGCCGGCAACTGAAGGTCCGCGAATCGATTTACCGCTCCGAGATCCGCACCGGCCATCGCAACCGGGCCATGGCCAACCTGCTGCGCAGCTTCAACGTCATCGAACACGACCCGGAAAAGGCCCTGCGGAACTACTTCCGCCAATGCTCGGTCATGGTCAACGCCCGTGACCTCGCCCTGATGGCCGCCACCCTGGCCAATGGCGGCACACAGCCGGTCACCGGCAAGGAGGTCATGGGCATCGATTCGGTCCAACGGGTGCTCTCGGTGATGATGACCTGCGGAATGTACGACGACGCCGGATCGTGGACCAGTGCCGTGGGCATGCCCGCCAAATCGGGGGTCGGCGGCGGTCTGCTGGCGGTCCTCCCCGGCCAGTTGGGCTTGGCTGTCTACTCCCCACCGCTGAACGAGCACGGCTCCTCGGTCCGCGGAGTGGCTGCCTCGGAACGTATGGCCACCGATATGGAACTACATTTCGTCCGTGCCGCACGGATGGGCCGCTCGGTCATCAGCGAACGCTACGACCTCACCGAGGCGCCCTCGGGAGTCCGGCATAACGACGATGCCGCAGCAGTGCTGGAGGAACACGGGCACCGGGCTCAGATCCTCGAACTTAACGGAGACCTGCTATTCGCCGGGGCCGAGTCAATGGTGCGGGCCATCAGTGCACTGCCGGAAGAGGCGGAGCTGGTCATCCTGGACGTGCGCCGTGTCGACGAGGTCGGCGACGTCGCGTTGACCATGCTCGCCGAAGTGCGCGATGGGCTCGTCGAGGAGAAGCGCCGGTTGATCCTGATCGAAACCGAAGGGGTCATTGCCGATGCGATGACCGCAGGACGCAACGACGTCCCCGTCTTCGGCACGCGCAACGATGCCGCCGAATGGGCCGAGGAGTGGATCATTGCCCTCCACGGCGGCCCCGGGCTGGTCCCCGACGTCGTCCATCTTCCCGATTTCCCGGCCGTGGCACCACTGGATCCGGAACAGATCACCGAACTTGAAGCGCTCATGGAGGAACGCACCTACGACGACGGCCAGGTCATCCGCCGCGTGGGACAGAAATTCGGCGGCGTCTACTTCATCCTCTCGGGCAAGGTCGCCACCACCAGTACCCAACAGGGGCACCGGTTCCGTCACGCGACCCTGGGCGCCGGGATGACTTTCGGCGAGATCGCCCTGGGCGGGGACCGTGGCCAGTCCTTGCGGGTCACGGCCGAGGGACGGGTCCAACTCAAGGTCCTGCCGGCCGAAGCCATCGCGCACCTCGAGGCGGATGATCCGTCGCTGGCCCTCTCCTTCTGGAAGGCGGTGGCCCGCGACGCCTATACCCGCGTGGAGCAGAGCTTCCGCGAGGCAGCAGTGAGAGAACGCGATCAGACCTTCCACGACGAAACGAACCGCTAAGCGGCAAAACAACCCACCGGCGTCGTTCCCTGGGACACATAATTTCTTAAATTACATAGGCTTTTGATATAAATAACTTATGCAAAACATGAGTCCGGCCCCCGCACCCGAGGATATTTCCGACGTTGCCGGGCTACTGGAGGAGCTCTTCCGCCTCTCCCGGCGAATCGCCCCTCCAGGGAACTACTCGTTGACCGTCTACTCGGCACTGGCCTCGCTCAAACGCCACGGAGACGCCCGATTGACAGCGCTTGCCGCCCACGAAGGAGTCAGCCAACCCTCCATGACGCAGGCGGTCGGTCGACTCAAACGCGAGGGACTGGTCCAGCAGGTCCCCGATCCCAGCGATGGCCGGGCCGTCCTGATTTCGATCACCGACACCGGTCTGGCGGCCTTGGCGCAACGTAGTCAACGCCGCAGCGAAGGCGTCGCCGAGCTGCTTTCAGCACTGGATGCGAACGACCAGCATTCGATTATCGCCGCCACCGGGGCCCTCCGCCGTCTCATCGACGCGGCCCCCGATCAGCGTCCCGACGGCAAATAGGCACAGCACCAACCCATCCCATATCCCTCGATTGGAGCACCGATGACCGGAGCACCAACGACCAGCCCTTCCCGGCCGGCCAGTCCCTTCAAACAACCCAAAGCCGTCTGGGTGCTGGCCTTCGCCTGCGTCGTCTCCTTCATGGGGATCGGCCTGGTGGACCCCATCCTCCCCGCCATTTCCGAACAGCTGCAGGCCTCCCCGAGCCAGGTGACGCTACTGTTCACCAGCTACCTGCTGGTCACCGCCGTGGCCATGCTTTTCACTGGCTGGATTTCCAGCCATATCGGCGCCAAGCGCACACTGGTCTACGGCCTGGCGATCATCGTCATCTTCGCCGCCTTGGCCGGTTTCTCCGGTTCCATTGACGGCATCGTGGGCTTCCGCGCCGGCTGGGGCGTCGGCAACGCCATGTTCATCGCCACGTCGCTGGCCGTGATCGTGGCCTCCGCCAGTGGCGGCTTCGTCGGGGCCATCGTGCTCTACGAGGCGGCCCTGGGCCTGGGCATGGCAGCCGGTCCACTGGTCGGCGGCCTCCTGGGCTCCATCTCCTGGCGTGGCCCCTTCTTCGGAGTCGCCGGCCTGATGCTCATCGCCCTGATCGCCACCATGGTGTTGGTGGAGCCCACGCCGAAACCGGTGAAGAAGACCTCCATCCTCGACCCGCTGAAGGCCCTGCGCCACCGCGGTCTGCTGACCATGTCGCTGATGGCCTTGTTCTACAACTGGGCGTTCTTCACGGTGCTGGGCTACGCCCCCTTCCCGATGGGTCTGGACGCGATCCACTTGGGCTTCGTCTTCTTCGGCTGGGGACTGTTGGTCGCCGGGTTCTCGGTCTTCGGAGCCCCGTGGCTGCAGCGCAAGCTCGGTATCGCCGGCACGCTTTACATGAACCTCTCGCTCTTCGCCGTGACGATCCTGATCATCGGCATCTGGGTCCACCAGCCCTCGGTACTCATCCCGGCGGTCATCGCCACGGGCATCTTCATCGGCATCAACAACACGGTCACCACCCAGGCCGTGATGACCGTTTCACCGGTCGAACGTTCCGTGGCCTCGGCCGCCTACGGCTTCGTCCGCTTCATCGGCGGCGGCCTGGCCCCCTTGGCCGCCGGCAAACTGGTCGAGCACTACAACATGCATGTGCCCTTCATCCTCGGCGCCGTGGCCCTGGTCATCGGCCTGGGCATTCTGATGTCGGGACACAAGCTCCTGCGCAAGGCCGAAGAAGCACAAGCCGCCGATACCGCAGCCGCAGTCTCCACCGCAGAACCGAGCAGCGAAGCACCGGCAGACGTTGTGGCGATTGCCGACCGCCGGATCATCCCCGTCGAACATGCAGCAACCGCCATCCTCCCCGAGGGGTTGGAAGGCGCCGTCGTGGCAGCCATCGATTCCACTGAGGCCGCCGACCGAATCGTGGACAAGGCCTTGCGGGTCGCCGCCGCCGCGAAATTGCGGGTCGACGTCGTCCATGTGCTCGAATCGGTGATCGTCAGTGACGTTGCAGTGGACGGCGAGGACCTGGCGACCGCCTCGGCAGCGGTGCGCACCCAGCTGGACCGTCTCGCAGCCGCAGGGGTCGGCGCTGCCGGATATGTCTTGGGCACCGAACAAGGCCATCCCGAGAACCACGCGGGTGCCGGACGGGCGGTGGCCGAATACGCCAACCGCATCCAGGCTAGGTCCTTGGTCATCGGAGCCCCGACGCATGGCGGGCTCTCCGCACTCATGGACGCCTCGGCCAGCCAGGAGATCTGGCGCAGCGCACGAACCGACGTGACGATCGTGAATCCGCAGGCGGCAGCGCCCGTCGGGCCCTAACCTGCTCTTGCACGATTCCGTTGGCCCGTCCGGCATCTGGTGCCGGGCGGGCCTTCTGCGTCCTCGGCCGCCACGGGATCGGAGTCTAACCGGCGGTGGACTCGGCGTCTCTCCGCCGGATCAGTGTCAGCCGCACGACAGACAGGGCCACGGCGAGGGCCAAGCACGGCAGCAGGTAGGCAATGAGGTCCGCATCGCCGATGAGCGATGCAGCGCCGAGGGCCAAGGTCGCCATCATGAACAACCAGGCCAAGGGGGTGATGATCTTCAGCATGTGTCCGGCCCTTCCCTTCGACTTCCTGGTTCCGTCGCAACCCCTCGAACCAGCTTCGTGCTGACTGGACACCAGCAGTTGTCCTGTCCGACAACCGTAAGTACCCCGTGATGCGGAACACAAATGACTCGTGCCGGGGCACCACCACCCTGGATCGAGGACTCCCATTTCGGGTGGGCGCCGGCGGAACATGATGCGCGGCACCGAAGTGTCGGTCGGCACTGTTAGATTCGAGCCCTACCCGCCGTCGGATCCGCGGCGGTCACGAAGAAGGGGTGCGGATGTTCCTGCTGGATGCCGTGGAGGCCACCGAGCCGCCACGCTTGGTTTTTTCGGCCTCCGATCTGGTCACCGCCAGCGAATGCGAATATCAGGCGCTGTATCGACTCGACGTCAAACTCAGCCGCCGGCCCAAACCCGATTTCCCCGAGGACGCCATGGCCTCTCGGGCCGCGGACCTCGGTGATGTCCACGAACAACGGGTCCTGGAGCAGCTGGAACACACCCACGGTCCCTGGGATCGGACCACCGGGACCGGGGTCCGCCGGATCGACAAGGCCCCCAGCATGGACCGGGCCACGCTCGAAAGCCTGGCAGCAGACACCACCGAGGCGCTCCGTCTCGGGGCCGACGTCGTCTTCCAGGCCACCTTCTTCGATGGCGAATTCCTCGGGTTTGCCGACTTCATCGTCCGGGAGTCCGATGGACGCTATGCCGTCTGGGATTCGAAATTGGCCCGCCATGCCCGGGTCACCGCGCTGCTGCAGTTGGCCGCCTACGGGGACCAGCTCGAACGCCTCGGGTTCGCCCCCTCCCCGGTGGCGACCCTGGTGCTGGGCAACCTCGAACACAGCGAGCACCCGATGCCCGACCTGCTGCCGGCTTTTCGCGAGCTCCGGACCCGTTTCCGTCGGCTGACGGCCGAGCATCGGGCAGCGCAAACCACCGTCGAGTGGAACCAGCCCGGGCTACGCCGGTGCGGAAAATGCGATTATTGCCTCGAGCAGGTCGCCGCCCATGATGATCTGCTGCTCATCGGCGGTATGACCGCAGCACGACGGCGGACACTCATGGCCGAGGGCATCACCACCATGCATCAGCTGGCCGAGCAGCCGGCCCCCGCCGGGGAGAACCCGGATGCGTCCCTGGGCCGCCTCCGGGAGCAGGCCAGGGCCCAGACCGGGCTGCTGGATTTCGACGGATCGGCCAGCGTCGGGGACCACACGGTGTCCTACCGACTCCAGCCCGGCCAGACGATCGGCGACCTTCCGGCCCCCAGTGACGGGGACATCTTCTTCGACTTCGAGGGCGACCCGCTCTGGCAGGACCCCGAAACCGGCATTTGGGGTCTCGAGTACCTTTTCGGTGTCGTCGAATACGACACAGGAACCCCGGTCTTTCGCCCGTTCTGGGCGCATTCCCGGGCCGGGGAGAAACGGGCGTTCCTGGATTTCCTGGCCTACGTGCAGCAGCGCCGGCAACGCTGGCCCGATCTGCACGTCTACCACTACGCCCCCTATGAAAAGTCTGCGCTGCGCAACCTCTCGGTCCTGCATACCGCAGGGGAAGACACCGTGGATGCCTGGCTGCGCGAATCCCTGCTGGTGGATCTATACGACACGGTGCGGCACTCGATTCGTATCTCCGAAGGCTCCTACTCGATCAAAAAGCTCGAACCCCTCTATATGGGGGCCGATGGCCCGCGGGCGGGAGTCACCAATGCGGGGGCCTCGGTCGTGGCCTACGCGATCTACTGCGCCGACCGCGATGCCGGGAACACCGAGGCCGCAGCAACGACCCTGGCCTCGATCTCCGCCTATAACGAATACGACTGCCTTTCCACCTTGCGTCTGCGCGATTGGCTCCTGGGGTTGGCCGCCGACTGTCCCGCCCCGGTGGCCGGCCCGTCGAACGAGACGGCCACCGCTGTCCTGCCCGGGACCGACGCCCCGGAACCGGAAGCCTACGAGCCCAGCGCCGAAGAGTTGACGCTGCAGTCCTACCTGGAACTCGACGCCGACTTCTCTTCCCTTCCCACAACGGAGCAGCCGGCGGCACGGGCCGACCACGGCGCGGTGGCAATGGTCGCCGCCGCCACCGGCTACCACCGGCGCGAGGATAAACAATTCTGGTGGGGCCACTTCGACCGACTCGAATCCCCCACCGAGGACTGGGCCGAAACCCGGGGCGTTTTCCTCGTGGACTCCGCCACGGTTCTTGAGGACTGGGCCCGGCCGCCGCGGGCCCGCACCGAACGTCGTGTCGTGGAACTGACCGGGACCGCCTCCGACGGGACCGACCTGCGCCCCGGCACCGACTGGTTCCGCATGTATGAGGCCCCCGTCCCCGCCGGGGCCGATGTCCCGACCGGCGCCGATGGACACCCCCTCCCGACGGCACGCGGCGGCATCTTCGACACCGAAGTGCTGACGGTGGACGTCAACGGGCCGACCACGGTGCTGACGGTCGCCGAAAAGTCGACCGGCAAAATCCCTCCGTACCCCCAAACGCCCATGGCGCTCACCCCGGGCAGGCCCATCATGACCCGGAGCATCCGCGAGTCGCTGGCCGAGCTGGCCCGCGAGGTCGGTTCCGCCCTGGTGGTCCCCTCCCCCGCCGGGAACGAGGACACCGTCCTGCCGGTCATCACCGTCCCTCCCCGGCTGCCCCGCCATCCGGGGCTGGATATCCTGCGCCGGGCCACTCCGCGCCTGGCCACCCGGGACAGCCTTCCCCCCGTCACCCCGGATAATGCAGGCCGAGGGGACTACATCGGGGCGATCACCGAGGCCGTCGCCGACCTGGATCATTCCTACCTGGCCGTCCAAGGCCCCCCGGGTACGGGCAAAACCCATGTTGGTTCCCATGTGATCGCCGCGTTGATGGCGCGGGGTTGGAAGATCGGGGTGGTCGGCCAATCCCATGCGGTGGTCGAAAACATGCTCGGCGCGGCGATCGGCAAGGCCGGTGTTGACCCGGACCGTGTGGGCAAGAAGCCCAAGGACCCCCGCACCGCCTCACCCTGGTCGGTGACCGATGACAAGAAGTTCGCCAGCCTGCTCGACTCCGAGGGCGGCGCATTAATCGGCGGAACGGCCTGGACGATGACCGGGCGGCAGGTTCCTGCCGGCTCCTTGGACCTACTGGTCATCGACGAAGCAGGCCAGTATTCGTTGGCCAATACGCTCGCCGTCGCCCGGGCCGCGGACCGTCTGCTGCTGCTCGGTGATCCGCGCCAATTGCCCCAGGTCACCCAGGGAACCCACCCCGAGCCCGTTGACGATTCTGCGTTGGGTTGGCTTTCCGAAGGCGCAGCAACCCTCCCCGAACGTTTGGGCTACTTCCTCTCGGATTCCTGGCGCATGCATCCGGCGCTCTGTGCCAAGGTCTCGCGGCTGAGCTACGCCGGCCGGCTGGCCTCGGCCCCCGCTGCCGCGCTACGCCACCTCGACGGGGCCGAACCGGGGGTTGGCACCGTACTGGTGGACCATCGGGGCAATGCGATCTCCAGCGCCGAAGAGGCCGCGGAAATCACGGCACAGGTCGGCCGGCATCTGCGGTTGCGCTGGGATGACGGCGGATATGGTCCCGTCCGCGAATTGGGGCCTCAGGACATCCTCGTCGTCGCTGCCTATAACGCCCAGGTCAACCTGATCCGCACCCACCTTGATGCCGCAGGGTACGACGACGTCCGGGTGGGCACCGTGGACCGGTTCCAGGGTCAGGAAGCCCCGGTGGTGCTGGTGTCGATGGCGGTCTCGGCCGCCGAGGAGGCCCCGCGGGGCATGGATTTCTTGCTCAACCGCAATCGGATCAACGTCGCCGTGTCGAGAGCGCAATGGCGTACGGTCATCGTCCGCTCCCCCGAACTGACGAATTTCCTGCCCTCCAGACCCGAGGGGTTGGCCGAACTCGGGGCGTTCGTGGGGCTCTGCGGCTAAAGCGGCACGGCGGGTGCCTCACCGTGCCGGGCACCCAAATGCCGGACAGCTCCTTCGGGCTCAGCTATCCCGATCAAACTCGGCCCGCATGGTGGTCAGCGTGCGACGGATGTTCTTGCGCTGGAACTCCGCGAAGAGCTGTCCACCGGTAACGGCACGGTCAAAGGCAGCGGCAAGCCAATCCGGCCAGGTCGACCGGCCATCGGTCCAGGTCTCGGTGACCCGGGTGCCACCGTCAACGCGTTCAAGGTCGTAGGCCCACGTGGCGATCTTGCCGGGGAGGATCGGCCGACGAACACCGATCTTGCCCACGTCGAAGGCGAAACGTCGCGCCGGCTCCGATGCCGTGACGATGCATCGGGTGGTCCAACGGGCCCGTCCCCGACGGTTGGTCCCCTCGAAGGTCTCGCCCACCTGCAGCGGACGGCCCGTTGCCGGAGTCGTGGCACCGGTGTTTTCAGGGCTCCAGCGCGGCATCTGTGCCGGGTCGGCCAGCTGAGTCCAGATTGTCTCGGCATCGACGTTGATGACCACGCTGTCACTGATCTGCATGGTGCGCTTCATTCGGGTCCTCCCGATCATTGGTTCGGCGACTGAGCATCAACCGTGTTCGGAGCGTACCTCCTCACGACGACGCCGCGAATTGGACGATTCCACGCCCGGCCCCTGCTAGCGTGTGGCCATGAGTGCATTCCACGGTCTCGTTGCCTACCCCGTCACCCCCTTCGATGATTCCGGGGCTGTCGACCATCCTGCCCTGCGCCGGCATCTGTCCACCCTGGCGGTTTCGGGGGTCGATTCCATCGCCGTGCTGGGCTCCTCGGGTAGCTTCGCCTACCTCGACACCGCCGAACGCGCAGCGGTCATCACCACCGCCGTCGAAACGGTCCGTGAGGTCAATCCTGCCCTGCCCGTCCACGCGGGGGTCAGCGCCGTAGCCACCTCCGAACTGATGCACCACGTCGAAGCCGCCGTCGCCGCAGGAGTCGACGGGCTGCTGCTGTCCACCGTTTCCTATGTGCCCCTGAACGAGGACGAGGTCGCCACCCAGTGCCGGCTCGTTGCCGCGGCCTCCGAACTGCCGATTTGTCTGTATTCCAACCCGGCGACCACCAACTTTTCCTTCTCCCTGGACCTCATCGCCGAACTCGCCACCGAACCGACGATCGTGGCAATCAAGGAAACCGCAGCAGATATGGAGACCTTCATCGAACGCCACGAGGCCCTGGCCTCCCGCGTCCATTCAGGTTTCAGCCATGGCATGAGCGGAGACGCGTTGATCGCCGAGGCCGGCTTCGCCGCCGACGCCTGGCACTCGGGACCGGCCTCGGTCCTGCCGGCTCACTTCGTGGCGCTGCGGGCCGCCCTCGTCGGTGGGGACATCGCGGAAGCCAACCGGCTGCGCGAGGAACTCACCCCGTTGATGCGCGAATTCAATGCGCTGCGTAAGCTCAGCAACCTCCATGCCCTGGCTCGTGCCGCAGGCATCGATTCCGGTGAACCGCGCCGTCCATTATTGCCCCTCCCCGGCAGCAGCCAGCGGGATCTGGCCCGGTTGCTGGGGGATTTATCCGAACCCCTGTAGGCATCCGGCGCCACCGCTGTGCACCAAGGGTTCGAACTCGCGAGTAACTCGTGCTAGACAAGAGGGCATGAAAATGCGCAATTTGGCTGGTTCCACGGTGAACCCGCTGGGGCTGGGGTGCATGAACCTCAGCCATGGGTATTCGAACTTTCCGAGCTATGCCGACGGCGCGAAGCTCCTGCGTCACGCCCTCGATGCGGGGGTGGACCATTTTGATACGGCCACCCTGTACGGCAGGGGGTGCAACGAAGAACTCGTCGGTGCCGCCCTGGGCAAACGCCGTGACGACTATTTTTTGGCCAGTAAATGCGGGCTGGAAATCATGGCCCCGGGAGAACGCGGACGGATCGACGGCCGCCCGGAAACCATCAGGGCCCAGGCCGAGGCCTCTCTGGACCGGCTCGGCACCGACTTCATCGACCTCTACTATCTGCACCGTCTCGACCCGAAGGTTCCGGTGGAGGAAAGCGTCGGCGCCCTGGCTGATCTTGTCGCCGAAGGGGCCATCGGGGCCATCGGCCTGTCGGAGGTCTCCGCGGCCACCCTCTACCGGGCGACCACCGAACACCCGATTGCGGCCGTGCAGAACGAATACTCGTTGGCCACCCGGAACTCCGAACTGGGGGTGTTGGAAGCTTGCCGCACCCTGGGCACGGCGTTCGTGGCCTTTAGCCCGCTCTCCCGGGGGTTCCTCTCAGGAACCCTCCTCGACCCCTCAGGGCTCCCGGAAAAAGATCTGCGCCATGTCCTGCCGCGTTTTAGTGGCGAGAACTATCCGGCGAACCTGGAGCTGCTCGATTCCTTCCGCGGGGTTGCCGAACGGCTAGACGTCACCTGCTCGCAGCTGGCCCTGGCCTGGCTCCTGGCCCAGGGTGATCATGTTCATGCGATTCCTGGCACCACCAACACCGGGCATTTGGACGAGAATTTGGGCGCCGGATCCATCACCCTCGATGACGCCACGACCGCGGAGATCGGGGCGATCATCAACTCGCAAACGATGCACGGCGCCCGCTATAACGCAGGTCAGCAGCAAACCATCGATACCGAGGAGTTCGCTGCCACGCAGCCCTGAGCCGGCACCGGCGTGGTGCTGTCGTCCATGTCGGGATCTGCCGGGGTGTCGGTGAACCTCGGCGACTAGCCATCGTCTTTCGTGGCGTGCTGGGGGCGGGCCGGATCGATGACCTTCTTGACGTCGAAGAACTTCTCCAGGACATGGTGCTTGCCCTTGAGCGCCGCATTCATGCTCAACCCATCCACGTTGATGCGAGCCTGGCGCAGATAGTCGTCGGTGAGCTGCATCCAGGCGGGAGTCGAGGTGTCGATGCCGAAGTAGAAATCAAATCCGGCCTTCTTGAACAGTTTGTACTTCGCCCCGGAGTAGGTGGCGATGCCTGACATATCGGCGCCGAACGGAAAGATCAGCAAATCCGTATCCCCCAGGATCGGGCGGACTTCCCGATCCCATTTCTTGGTGTCGGCTTTCAGCCGCGCCATCGTCGAATTCGTGACATTGGAGTGGCCCCAGGTATGTGAGGCAAACACCCAGCCGTTGTCCTTCAGGGCGCCGGCAACCTTCTTCGCCTTCTTCGTCTGCGCCTTCACGTCGATTTTCGGATCATCCCCATATTCGATCTCACTAGTCCGGTACCCCAGCAGCCCGTTATAGCCGGTCAGCGCAAGGATGCCCTTGCTCCCGCGGTAGGAGAAATCGGGGTGCTCCCGCACGAAGGCGTCCACGATCGTGGGCAGATCGTAGTCCCCGTGAACCGTTTTCCCGGAGGCTGCCTGGTAGGTATTGGTGATGTTCCCGTCCTCGTCCACGGTGAGGTTCGTGGCGAAGCCGTCACCGTCCATGTACTCGTAATAGCTCACATCATCTTCGGAGAGGACGAGCGGTTTCTTTCCTTTGGGCAGCTTGATCGGCCGGTATTCCA
The DNA here is from genome assembly GCF_002332245.1 of Glutamicibacter sp. BW78. Taxonomy (NCBI): domain Bacteria; kingdom Bacillati; phylum Actinomycetota; class Actinomycetes; order Micrococcales; family Micrococcaceae; genus Glutamicibacter; species Glutamicibacter sp. BW78. The sequence continues at coordinate 26,442 of NZ_NRGU01000038.1, read as the reverse complement.
TCTCACCGTCGGCGTTTTCGCGGGCGATGTCGTGCGGATTGACCAGCACATAGCCCCTTTTGTAGAGGGAGGAGAGGATGGCCTTGAATTCCTTGACCGTGACCATGTAGTCCGCATATCCCTGCGCACTGGGGCCCGGGGCAAAGGCCCGTTTCGGGTCCACGATCAGCGAGTGGAAGAACAGGTGGGAGATCTGAGAATTGTCCTCCCACGTCACCATCTTCTCCTGCTGGGCAGCGATTTTCCCGGTGAGTTCGGACACGTCCTCACCCTCAAGATCCTTGAGCTGTTTCAGGGCGGTGGAGTAGTCGTACTGCGCGGCCGCCGTCGTTGCCGCGTCAAGCGCTGCTTCACGCTGTTGTTCAGGTGAAGGGCCATCGACTTCGCCATCCGCTGCCGTGCCGGGGCCGGAAGCCCAGTTGCCACCGCCTGGAGGTCCGTCCTGGTTCATGCTCGGGCCGACACAGCCCGAGAGGGCCAGCGAAACGGCCACCATCGAGGAGAGAAGCAGGGCACCAGTGGAACGTATTCCCCAGGCGGAAGACATTTTTGCCACCTCTTTCAGCGCGTCGAGCGGACGAGTGCCGGCGGGGGTGCCCTCAAACATCCGCTGACTCCCACGCTAGTCCCGCTCTTCGGTCCCGACGCGCGCGACACGTCGTCAGTGGCCTAGAATGACCATCCGGCCCTCGACGTTGCGGACCACGTTCGCCCCGCTGCCGCGGCTCCCTTTTCGAGTACAACCCATCAATCGTCGTCCCCCACCGAGCGGGACGGAAAGTAGCAGATGCCTTCCACCGAACCCGCCGTCGCCACGTGGGCCGACCAGCAGGAATTCAGGTCCTCACCCGCCTGGAAACTGCTGTCGGCTGCGCCGTGGACGGTCGCGTTCCTGCGGGCCGAATTCACCCAGGCCCGTCCACGGGTCGGCCTGGAACCGTTCCATGCCTCCTTGCAGGCCTTCCTGCGGCATCTCCGCTCCGCCGGGACACCACTGAACGATGCCTGGCGGGCCCAGCATTACGCAGATTCGTGGGTTCGTGCCGGGTATCTGGCGCGGCCGCTCATCGACGGCTCCTTCGTCTACGAGCCGACGGCGCATACGGCCCGGGTACTCACCTTCCTTGAGGGGTTCTCCGGCTCGGGCACCAATTTGAACTCCTCGCGGCTGAACACCCTGCTGACCAGTATCGAATCCTTGGCCCATGAGACGGATCCCGATCCCGAGGCACGGATCCGCCAGCTGGAAGCCGAGATCGCCGAACGCACCGAACGCGTGGAGGCCCTGCGCTCCGGGGCCGCCCCGGCAGTGCTGCCGACCGAAGGGGCCGTGGCGGCGGCGCGCAGCATCTTGGACCTTGCCGCCAACCTGCCGGCAGATTTCAAGCGGATGCGTGATGGTGTGCGCCATATGCTCCACCAGGTCAGGCGCGAAATCATGGAAGGTTCGGTGGCCAAGGGGGTGGCGGTCGGCCGGGTCTTGGAAGGCGACCGCCAGTTGCGCAGCACCGCAGAGGGCGAGACGTTCCGCGGTTTTACCGAGTTCCTCAACGATCCTCTCCGGCAACGCCGTTTCCGCCAGGCCATCAACGAAGTCCTCGAACGCGATTTCGTTGAGGGGCTCAACGCCCAGGAACGCCACACCCTGGCCACCTTGCTGCGTGAATTACGCCGCCAGGCCACCGAAGTGCATGCCAGCTACGGCAAGCTCTCCGAGTCACTGCACGCCTTCGTCCAATCCGACGAATTCCGCGATTCGGTTCTGCTCCGCAAGGCGGTGCGGTCCGCCGAACTGGCGGTCGCCGGTTCCGAGTCCCTCACCGCCCGGACCCCGGTGACCGAGGTCACGTTGTACGCGCCCGCTTTTTCTACCCTGTCTGGTCTGGGGATCTTCGACCCGCAAGAGCATGTGGCACCACCGAAACTGGCCGAGCCTCCGGCAATGAGTCGTGCCGACATTCGACGCACCCCCAGCACCCCGAAGGCAGATTCCGACCGGCTTGACGCGGCGATCTCCACCGCATTGGCCTCCGCCCGGGGGCCCCTCACCCTCGGTTCAGTGTTCACCGGGCTCGAGGCCGGCGACCACCATGTGAACACCATTCGCTACCTCATCGAGGCTGCCCGCACCTCGGGACGAGACGTGGACACCTCACGGTTCGAGTCGATCACCTTCAGCCAAGTCGACGGCTCAGAACGCACCGCCTACCTGCCCGTGATCACCTTCGCGAAGGACACCGAATGAGCCAGCTGGACCCCGACTCCCCCGCCCTCGCCACGCAGGGTGCCGACGACTCCTGGAGGGACGACGGCGAAGCCGGCTTCGCGTCGATCTCCTCGGGACGCCGGGCCGAAGGCCAGCTCTTCGACGGCGATACCGGCAGATTCGAGTTGGCGCTGCGCCAGGCACTGATCCGGTTGCTGCGCGGGCCCTATCTGGACGGTGCCGCCGACGCCCGGCTGTGGCAACTGGTTTTGGATCGACGCACCGAGATTTCCGCCTTCGTGGCCGAACTGTTCCTGAAACTGCAGGTCGATACCGAACGCAAGATCGCCCTGCTGGTCCCGGTTCCGACGGAGACCGTCCATACGACCGCCATCGTCCCGCGTAAACCGCTACGCCGCGAAGAGACGCTTCTGGCCTTGCGATTGAGGTTGCTCTTGGACCGCCATGCCGGCACCGGAACCGACCCGGTCATTTCCCGGGCCGGCGCCCGGGAGATCCTCGAAGAACACCGCCATCCCGGGGCCTTGGACGATAAACGACTCGAGGAACTCACCGATTCCTCCCTGGCTCGGCTGGCTGCCCTGAAACTGATTCTGCCCACCGAGCTCGAGCATGAATATCGGGTCTCCGGAGCCTTGGCATTGGCCCTGCCCTTTGATTCGATCGATGAGATCCCCGCCTACCTGCAGTCCCTGGACCGGGCCGCCGACGAGGCCACGGAGCCGACACTGGATCTGGATTCCGACGTCGTACCGGATGCACCGGAGGAGAACTACGCCGAACCCGAAGACGACGATGATGACCCCGAGACCCCCACGAACCCCGAAGGGGCGGCCCAGTGACCATCTCCCAGACCCTGCCCTTCGGGGCGGCCATCAATCCCGGACAGCAACGCCTGTGCTCGATTCAGGTCATCAATTGGGGAACCTTCCATGGCCGGCACGAACTGTATGTGGACCGCGACGGCACCCTGCTCACGGGCCGCCCAGGCGTCGGCAAATCGACGCTCTTTGACGGGATCGGCCATATCTTTCATGCCGCCCCACGACTGAACGAATCGGCCCACGAGGCCTCCACCCGCAAGGACCGTCGCACCACGTACTCCTATATGCGCGGACGGCGGTTCAAGACCGAAGCCGGCACGCTCTACCAACGTCCCGGCGCCACCTGGAGCGCCGTGGCCCTGACTTTCGAGGACGGGCTGGGCACCCAGACCTGCATTGCCTCCCTCTTCGACCTGCCCGCCCAAGGCCTGGAAGGCCAGGTCGGCAAGCACTATGTGATCGGTGAAGGCACCCTGGATACGGCAGCCCTGGAGGAGCACGGCTCCCGCAGGTTCTCGCCGTCGTCCCTGATGAAGGTGCTGCCCGGTTTTGAGGCGTTCGATGTCCACCGCACCTTCGCCGAACGGTTCCGCAGGCGCCTGGGCATCGATAACGACAAGGCGTTCTCACTGCTGCGCACCCTGCAGAATGGCAAGGGCCTGGATCGGGGGGTCAACCAGTTTTTCCGGTATGAGGTCTTGGAGGTCCCCTCGACGTTGAAGGCTGCCGCCGGAGCCGTGGAGGATTTCTCCCATCTGCGCGGGATCCACCGCCAACTCGAAGAGGCCCGCGCCCAACGCGATGCCCTGGAACTGGTGCCCGAGCAGCATAAACGCCACCAGGAGCTCAGCGGATCCCTGCGCCACACCCAAGATCTGGCCAGGTATCAATTACCGTTGCTGCGCGAACATTTGGCCGCCGAACTCCTGGGCACCCAATCCGGCACCATCGCCGCCGAACTGAAGGCCAACCGCACCGCCATCTCCGAGGCCTCCGAAACCCGGACCGTCCTGACCGAACGCGTGCGTTCGCTCACCGAACAGCATGATTCCCATGGCGGCAAGGCCGTCCAGGCGCTCGAACGCGACCTGGAGGCGGCCCGCTCACGGTTGGCCGAACGCCGGGGAATCGCCTCCACCCTGAAAACCCGCATGCACGACGCCGGTGTGTCGCTGACGTTCTCGGCTTCCGGTCTCCAGGCAGCCCGCCGCCAGGCGGCAGTGACCGCAGAAACGTTGCAGGGTGTGGCCAAGGATGCGACCACCATGGAACACGAGGCCATCGCCGCGTCCATGGAAGCGCGGGAGAAGGCGCAGAAACTACGTCAAGACATCGACTCGTATGCCCGCAGGGGCTCGAATATCGACGGGCTCTCTGCTGCGGCCCGCCGGCGGATCTGCTCGGAAACAGGAATCACTGCCGAGGACCTACCGTTCGCTGGGGAGCTCATGGATATGGCGCCGGGCGCCGGTGAATGGCGTCCGGCAGCTGAGAAGGCGCTCCGTTCGCTGGCCACCACCTTATTGGTCAGTGGGGAGAATATTGAGCGCGTCACCCGCGCGGCTGACCGGTTGGAGGGGTATGGCAGGTTGCGCTGGATCGACCTTTCGGCCCACACTCCCGGCGGCCACGATGGCGACCCGGTGGCGACCGCCGATCCGCGGTCGTTGGTGACGAAACTGGAGTTCAAACAGTCCGAGGCCGGCCAGTGGCTGGAGCGCAAGATCGCTGCCGACCACGATTTCATCTGCGTCGCCACCGATGCCGCCCTGCATGCAGAGCGTCGGGCCATCTCCCGGGCCGGGACGATCAAAGCGGGCCGTGGCTCCTTCGAACGCGACACCCGCCCCGTGGCGGCCTCCGATTATTTGTTGGGCTTCACGAACGAGGAGAAGATCTCCGAACTCCACGTCCAGGTCGCCCAACTGGAAACCGATCGGGCGCAGGCCGAGGAACTGGCCACCGAACGCAGCCGTTCCAAGGATTCGCTGGCCCGCAAACTTTCGCTGCTCCGCGAGCTCGTCGCCGACGAGCGCCCCTTCTCCGCACTGGATTCCTCGGTCCAAACCGCCGCCGTGGAAGAACTCGAGACCCGGATGGCCGAGGCGATGGATTCCAGCACCGATCTCGCCGCGCTGCGCACCGCCCTGGAGCAGGCCCGCACCGATTTGGAATCCTCCGTCGGGGAACTGGCGGTGCTGCGCAACCAGACCGCGGCGCTCGAATCCCGGGCGGCGACCGCTGACTCCCTCCTCGAAGCGGCCCGCAGCTCGAGCGCTGCTGCCGCGCCGGAGGCGAAGGCCCGCCAGGAGCTCTCCGCCGAACCGCTGCTGGCCGAAGCATTGCGCCGGCTCGAAGCCGGAGAGGATTTCGAGCTCGCCGAACTCGATGCTGCGGTCTCGGCGACCGCACTGGATCTGGGCGAACGCATCACCGAATTACGCGAACTCGTCTTTTCCACCGAGGCGGCACTGACCGAGACGTTCCGTCAGTTTGCCCGCGATTTCGGGGTCACCACCTCGGCTTCCTTCGGTACGGGGGTCGACAGTGCCCCCCACTATGTGGCGCTGCACCGAGCGATCGTCCAGGAGGGGCTCCCCCAACGTCAAGAGGAGTTCCGTGAATACTTCTCCAACCGCTCCTACGAACGTTTCTCGGACCTCCTACAACTCTTGGAGGAAGAACGTCGTGGGATCGGTGAACGGATCCTGCCGTTGAACCAGATCTTGGCTGATGTGCCCTTCGAACACGGTTCACATTTGCGGCTGGAAGTCTCCACGGTCATCCCGGAGGAGGCCCGCGAGTTCCGGACGGCACTCAAGGATGCCCTCGGGAACGCGTACGGCTCCCGCGGGGTGGAGGAGCTCAGCGCCAACTACAAGGCGCTGGAACTACTGGTGGATGCCTTGGACGACCCCGCACGGCAAGCCTGGCGGGACACCGTCTTGGACGTCCGTCAGCATGTGCGGATCAGCTGCAATGAGCATAAGCCAGGCGGCGAGGTCGAAAACGGGCTGGAACCGGGCACGCTCTCCGGCGGTGAGGGCCAACGGTTCACGTCGTTCATCATGGGCGCCGCGCTGGCCTACCAGCTGGGCTTTGCCTTACAAGGCTTCACGACCTACGGGACCGTCATGATCGACGAGGCCTTCATTCAAGCCAACTCGGAATATGCTGCTGCCGGTATCAACGCCCTCCAGGAATTCGGGTTCCAACTGCTGCTGGCAGCCCCCGAGGACAAAATCGATCTGGCCCTGCATCTGGGGTCGGTCTCGGACATCATCAAGCATCCGGCCTCCAATATTTCCGGCTTCGTCGAAACCGGACGTTCCCCCGCCCTCGCCACGGATATCATTCTGCGCTGACCCCGTTGCCGCGGGCCGGTGCGGCCGGTGGCTAGGGGTGGAAGCGTTGTTCGTGTTCGGCGTGCCGTTCGGTTTCGATCTGGAACGTGGAATGTTCGATGGAGACGTCGAAGTGCCCGGCCACACAGTCCTGCAATGAATCGAGCATGCTGGAGGCCCGCCCATCATGGAAGGCATCTTCGTGGACCACGACGTGTGCGGTGAGTACCGGCAGGCCGGTGGCAATCTGTGAGGCGTGCAGATCGTGGACGGAGAGCACCAGATCCTGGGAGAGCAGGTGCTTCCTGACCTCATCCAGGTCGAGTCCGCGCGGCGTCGATTCCAGGAGAATGGACGTCGTTTCGCGGAGGAGCCGGAACGCGCGGGGAAGGATCAGGGCGCTGATGAACATGGCTGCCAGCGCGTCGGCACGCATCCACCCTGTCGTGGTGATGACGATGGCACCGACGATCACCGCCACCGAGCCCAGGGCGTCGTTGACGACCTCCAGGAAGGCCGCGCGCATATTCAGGTTGGCCCCGCGGCCCGAGCTGAGCACGATGATGGCAATGATGTTTCCGGCCAGGCCGACGATCCCGAAGATCAACAGTCCGGTGGCTGCTACTTCGGGCGGAGCGAAGAGCCGGCGGACCCCGTCGATCATGGCGTAGAGCCCGACGGCGAGCAGCAGGGTGGACTGTGCGGTGGCCGACAGCACTTCGGCCCTCCGGAAGCCCCAGGTCCGCCGGTCGGTGGCCGGGCGGCCCATGAGGGTGGCCGCGGTCAGGGCCATGAGCAGTCCGGCGGCATCGGTGAGCATATGGGCTGCATCGACCAGCAGGGCCAGGGAACCGGTGATCACCGCGCCAACGACTTCGGCGATGAGGATCACCGCGGTGATGCCAAAGGCAATGGCCAACCGGGGGCGGTGCTCAATGGCTCCACCACTGTGGTCGTGGGAGTGTGAATGGCTCATCGGCATTCCGGCCCGGTGCCGTGGGATTCATGCCAGTGGTGGGAGGCGAGGGCCACCTCGGTTCCACTATCCGCCAAAAGTGTCTCAGCAGCGACCAAGAGAACGTCGATGTGCTCGGGTTCGGCCAGCGAGTACATGCTGGCGCGACCGACCGGCCGTGAGGACACGAGCCCGCAATCACGCAGGCAGGTCAGGTGTGCGCTGACCGTGCTCTGGGCCAAGCCCAGGTGTTCGGTCAGCTCCCTGACTTTATGTTCCCCCGTCCGCAAATGGCGCAGAATCAGCAATCGGGTCGGATCAGCCAGCCCGTGGAATAAGGCTGCGGCCGGCGCGAGCGGTCCCGTCGTCGGTTCGCCTTTCCGCACTATCATCGTCATATAACGATGATAGCCCTTAAGGGCGTTGAATTCGAGGACCGCTCCCGCGTCGCGAGACCGGCAGTCACGCCACGAGGCTCAGACCAGAGTGCCCGCTCCGCCCCGAGAGCGCAGCCAATCCCGAGGCCTGAACCTTTCCCCATAGGCGTCGGCCAGCTCATCGGCTCGGGCCACGAAGCCAGCCAGACCCCCCTCATGGTTGGTGATGAAGGTGGCGGTCCCGCCGGCCCCTGGAGGGAACCCGATCCCGAAGATCGAGCCGATATTTGCCGAGGCAGTATCTGTCAGGACACCGTCCTCGAAGCAATGGGCCGTCTCTAGGGCCATACGGAAGAGGTAGCGGTCCTGGATGTCCTTCGAGGGGAGCTCGGTCCCGCGGCCGAAGTGTTCCCTGAGCCCCGGCCATAAGGACTTGCCGCCGTCGGCCGGATAGTCGTAGAACCCGCCTCCTGCGGCTCGGCCCTTCCTGCCATATTCATCGACCATCGTGTCCACGAGCCGTTCGCCCGCGGCGGGTTCGCGGACCGTACCGGAGGCCGCGTATTCCTTTTCTTCTTCGGCGCGGGTGTGCTGGGCCAGCGTCAGCGAGACCTCGTCCAGCAGAACCAGCGGAGGTGCGGGGAATCCCGCCTGGGTGGCTGCGCGTTCGATCACCTGCGGATCCACCCCCTCCTCCAGCAATGCCGTGGCCTCCATGATCAGGGTCCCGAAGACCCGGGAGGTATAGAACCCGCGACCGTCCCCGACGGTGATCGGGATCTTCCGGATTTGCTGGACCAGGTCGTAGGCCCGGGCGACGGTGGCATCCGAGGTCTGGTCTCCTCGGATGATCTCCACGAGTTTCATCTTTTCCACCGGGGAGAAGAAATGGAGCCCCACGAAATCCTGGGGGCGTCCGCTCGTGGCCTGCAGCGTTGAAATAGGCAACGTCGAGGTATTCGAGCACAGCAGGGCCTCGGCGGGCAGCTCGGTTTCGGCTTCGGCGAAGACAGCGGATTTCAGCTCGAGGTTCTCAAAGACCGCCTCGATGACCACGTCTGCCGTTGCCAGGTCTGCGGCCTGACCCGTCGGCTGGACGCGGGCCAGGATCGAATCCGCCGACTCCTGGTCCAGCCGCCCCTTGGAAACCTGGTGGGCGAGCACATCCGAGACATGGGACTTGCCCTTCTCGGCACCCGCCTGATCGACGTCCTTGAGCACCACATCGATGCCTGCCCGAGCACAGGAATACGCGATCCCGGCGCCCATCATCCCAGCGCCGAGGATCGCGACGGTGCCGACCTTTTGCGGTTTCTGCCCCTGGGGGCGGAGCCGGCCTGAACTGATCGACTGCAGATCGAAGAAGAACGCCTGGATCATGGCCTTGGCCGTGCGACCAACCACGAGGCTGGCGAAGGCCCGCGACTCGATGCGGCATGCCGTATCGAAGTCAACCAGCGTCCCCTCCACGGCCGTGGCGAGGATCGCCCGGGGCGCCGGAAGGTCTGCCCCCTTGAGCTGTTGGCGCAGCAGTGCCGGCAGGGACGGAAGGATGGCAGCCATCGATGGCGATGCCGCGGTTCCCCCGGGAATCCTGTATCCCTTCGCCTCCCAGGGTTGGGTATTCGGCTCCTCCTGCTGCTGGCTATGGATCCAGGCCCGAGCGGCGGGAAGCAGTGCCTCGGGGCTGTCGACCAGTTCATCCACGACACCCTGCTGATGTGCGGCATCGGGGTCACGCTGTTGGCCCTGGAGCAACCAGTCCATCAACGCGTTCTGGATGCCCAGCATGCGCACCATCCGGATGATTCCGCCACCACCGGGCAGCAGTCCCAGCCCTACTTCGGGGAGGCCGAACTTGATTCCGGGGCTGTTCACCGCGATACGGCGATGACAGGCCAGCGCAATTTCCAGGCCGCCGCCGAGTGCCGTCCCATTAAGTGCCGCCACCACGGGGACTCCCAGCTGCTCGAGGCGCCGCAGTTGGGCCTTGATGGCTTGGGCCTGGTCGAAGAGTTTCTCGGCGTCTTCGGGGGTGGTCCGATAGATCGCTTCGAGGTCCCCGCCGGCAAAGAAGGTCTTCTTGGCGCTGGTCAGGATGACTCCGGTGACCTCTTCCCGCTGCGCTTCCAGCGTATCGATGGTTTCGGCCATCGAGGCCTGGTAGGCATCGTTCATGGTATTGACCGAGGCCTCGGGGTCGTTCATGGTCAGGGTGACGATTCCGTCGTCGTCGCGTGTCCAGTCGATCATGTTGCTCATGTTTTTCTCCTCTGCGGCTCGGCGTGGTTCAGATGCGTTCAACGATGGTGGCGATGCCCATGCCGCCGCCGACGCAGAGGGTGGCGAGGCCACGCTCGAGATCACGCCGTTCAAGTTCGTCGACCAGGGTTCCCAGGATCATGGCGCCGGTAGCCCCCAGGGGGTGCCCCATGGCGATGGCGCCACCGTTGACATTCGTTTGTTCTTCGCTCCAGCCCATATCCCGCATGAGTTTCAGCGGTACCGCAGCGAAGGCCTCGTTGACTTCGATGAGATCGATGTCCCCGGCCTTCATGCCGGCGCGGTTGAGGACCTTGCGACAGGCAGGGGTGGGGCCGGTGAGCATGATGGTCGGCTCGGAACCGGTGACGGCAGTGGCGACGATACGTGCCCGCGGGGTCAGCCCATGACGTTGGCCGGCGCTTTCGTTCCCGACCAGGACCAGGGCCGCACCATCGACGATCCCCGAGGAGTTGCCCGCATGGTGGACGTGATTGATCGCATCGACCGAGGTGTATTCCTCCAGGGCTACGGAGTCGAATCCGCCTTGGGCGCCCAGCTTCGCGAAAGAGGGGTTCAGCGGAGCCAGGGTTTCCGCACTGGTCTCGGGCCTGATGGTTTCATCATGGTCAAGGATCGTCAGCCCGTTCACGTCACGGACCGGGACGATCGAACGATCAAAGCGGCCTTCCTTCCACGCGGTGGCGGCCCGGTGATGGCTTTGCGCGGCGAAGCGGTCCACGTCGGAGCGATCGAAGCCCTCCACGGTGGCACTGAGATCGGCGCCGATTCCCTGGGGAACGAAATTGGTGGCCCATGCGGTGGCCGGGTCCATGGCCCAGGCCCCTCCGTCGGAGCCCATCGGAACCCTGGACATCGATTCGACGCCGCCGCCGATGAGCAGATCCTCCCATCCGGCGCGGGCACGGGCCGCCACCTGGTTCACGGCTTCGAGTCCCGAGGCACAGAAGCGGTTGAGCTGGACGCCGGCGACTTCCCAGGGCAGTCCCGCCTTCAGGGCGGCGATCCGGGCGATATCCATCCCCTGCTCCCCCACCGGGCTCACACAACCGAGGACGATATCGTCGATGAGCTGGGTATCCATCCCCGGGTGACGTTCCCTCAGGGCGTCGATGAGCCCGACCACAAGGTCGATCGGCTTCACTTCGTGAAGGGATCCGCTCTGCTTGCCCTTTCCTCGGGGTGTGCGGATGGAATCGTAGATGAGTGCTTGGGATGATGTGGTCATCAGTACCTCACGATGAAGGTCGAAGGGGCGGACGCAGCAGTGTTCCGTGAGCTGCCATATCCCGAGACTACCCCCACCTATACAACCGTACAAGACCTTGAATGTTCGTATAGCTCCTTCGTTGATGAGCCGGGGCACTAGTCTGGAAGATCATGAATTCCATGCCAGAACACCCGGAGCAGCTCCTGCGCGTGCCGGCCAACGGAGGATTGGACCCCCAGCTCTGCCTCGCCGTCCTGGCAGCTCACGCCATACCGGGCATCGACGAACAACGTGGGGAAGAACATCGCAGGCCAGTCCGGATTGGAGGTCGGAACGTGGTGGTCGCTCTACGCTTCACCGATGACGCGGTGCTACTGCGCAGCGTGGACTCGGATCTGACGGCGGCGGATCGCTCCCTGCTGACCGTGCTGGTGCGCCATTGGTTCGCCCTCGATGTGGATCTTGAACCGATCAACGCGCAGCTGCTCGGCGATCCGACCTTGGCCCCCTTGGTCACCAAGCGGCCCCGGCTACGCCCCGTCGGATACCCCGCCCCCTTCGAAGCCGCGGCAACTACCGTGCTGGGTCAGCAAGTCTCCTTGGCCGCAATGCGCACATTCGCCGGGCGTCTGGTCAGCGGGTGGGCCGGCCCACCGATTGCGGGATGGCATCTGTTTCCGGACCCCGGCGTCGTCGCGGGGGTTGCCGAGGACGAGCTGCGGGCCGCCGTCGGGCTGACCCACGCCCGCACCAGGACACTCTTGGCCGTGGCAGAGGCCTTCGCCCGGACAGCATCGCAGCCAAGGACCAACCCCGGCGATTTCCCGTTGACTCGGGATGAGCTTTTGGCCATCCGTGGGATTGGCCCCTGGAGCGCCGACTATCTCGATGTGAGGGCTCGCCTGGATCCCGATGCTTTCACCGCAGGGGATCTCGTCCTGCGCCGGGCGTTGGGTGGGGTCACGGCGCAGGAGGCCGCCGGGCGCGCCGAAGCCTGGCGCCCGTATCGCGGTCACGCACTGTTCCACCTGTGGAGCGAAGAAGCCTACGCGAAGGACTAACGTCTCAGCGCCTGCCCGGGGAGGGGAATCAGCCGCGAGGGGCGGTCTGGACTCCCGGCTGCTCGGGAAAGATCTTGCCGATGGGTTCGTTTTTCTCCGCTTGGAAGGTTTCTTCGGCGCGGCCGAACGCCCAGTAGGCCGACAGGGAGAGCTGCTTGCGGTGCAGGCCCTTCTCGTCGGCGAGGAACCGGCGCAGAGCCTTGACCATTTCGCGTTCTCCGTGGGCGAAGACCTGCACCTCACCCTCATGCCACGGTCCTGCCATCACGGCTGCTGCGAGCTTGGTGGTTTCCGGGGTGAACGTCCCGCCCCGGTGCAGCCAGTGCACGTTGACACCCTTCGGGGCCCTGAGCTTGATTTCATCCTTCTCCCCCGCCACCTCGATATAGGCCTCGCCGCGGGCGGAGCGGTGCATTTTCTCCAAGGCGGCAGCAATGGCCGGTAAAGCTGATTCGTCGCCCGCGAGCAGATGCCAATCGGCATCCTCCGAGGGGAAGTACATTCCGCCGGGGCCGGAGAAGCAGACCAGATCCCCGGGCTGGGCATTGGCAGCCCACGGGCCGGCAAGGCCCTCCTCGCCGTGCACGACGAAGTCGATCTGCAGGGTGCCGGCAGCTTCATTAACGCTGCGTACCGTGTACGTGCGGCGGACCGGCATCCGTTCCTGGGGAAGGACGGCACGCAGTTCGTCCATGTCATACGGTGGGGTCAACCCCAATTCGGGATCGGCAAAAAGCAGCTTGACGTATTTGTCAGTGGCTTCCTTATTGCGGAAGGCGGCAAAGCCTTCGCCACCCAACGTCAGGCGGACCATATGCTTGCCGATCTTCCGTTTAGTCACCACTTCCAGCACGACCTGCGGGCGCGGCGGTCGAGCGGTTGCGGGGACGGTCATCTTCCGATCACTCCTTCGAGGGCCGAGCGAAACTCGGCAAAACGTGTTTGTCCCACCCAATCCCAAGCAAGCAGGCAACGCAAACTCCGTACGCCATGGGCGAAGAGGTTACTTCAGCAGGGACCGAGGCTCAGCGGAACACCGGTTCACCGATGAACTCCTGCATCGCTTCCCGTTGTTCACTCGGCAGGCGAAGCAGCCGCTGCTCTGCCACCGAGAAGAAGGCCAACGTAGTGGCCGCCCTGACGCAGAGGCTCCCCTCGATGGGGTCCCGGAACTCGTAGCAGACGTCGAAACTGGCGGCCTTGATCGCGGAGAGCCAGATTTCGACCTCGGCCGGGACATTACGGTAGTCCAGCGGGGTCAGATACCTGATCCGGTGTTCAACCACCAGGATCTGTGTGTTCGCTGGGACGCTGGAAAACAGTTCCGCGGTCGATTCGGTTCCGGGCTTGCCCGTCCCGCCGGGTACACCGAAGCCGGCGATGCGGGCTTCTTCCATCATCCGCACGAGGTTGACATTGTTAATATGCCCGTAGGCGTCCATATCGCCCCAGCGCATCGGCACCTGGACCTGCAGTTTGCGTCCGCTCATATGGCACCGACCTCTCGTTCTTCCTGCGGTTCCCCTTCCGGCCACTGCTGGCGCAACCGGCGGCGTTCTTGGTGCTCGACGTGCTGTTCCTCGTCGGAGACGATGCCCAGCCGCTGCAACTCGGCCAGGATATGGGCCCCGTCCGGGGCATAGACCCAGTCGATGCCCGGGGTGGAGTTCACGGTCCGTTGGGAGCGGCCGCCGGCAAGGACCGCCTCGGAGGGGGTCAGCTGGCGGATGACGATGGCCTTGACGTTTTGCGGATAGCGCTGCGCAAAGCCCGCATAAATCTCCGGGTCGTGTTGCCCGTCGTCACCGATGAGCAACCATTTCATCTGAGGGAATTCCTCGGCCAGACGGCGCAATTGATCGACCTTATGCTGTGCGCCGGAACGGAACCAGCGTCCGCCAGAGGCGCCAGTTTCCACGGGACCCCAGTCGGTGAGCAGCAGCGGGCCTTCGGGGAACAGGTTCCTGGCCAGGAACCGGTTCAGCGTCGGGGCGACATTCCAGGCACCGGTCGACAGGTAGAGAACGGGGGCTCCGGGACGCCCGCGCAGGACCCGTTCCATCATCACCGCCATGCCGGGGGTGGCCACCCGGGCATGCTCGTCGAGGACGAACGAGTTCCAGGCAGCCAACAGTGGTCGCGGAAGCGCGGTGACCACCACGGTGTCGTCGACATCGGATAAGAGCCCGAATTCGCAGGAAGCATCCACCACGAACACCCGGGCCTTGACCTCGGGTGAGCCTTCGGCGGAGAGGGTGACGGTATGCCATCCCGGCCCCAATGCCGTGGTGATCCGGGCATCCAGGACTCCCCCACGATCCGCGCGGACCACAAAGTCACTCCCGGCGATGGTCACGGTGACCTCGGCATACGGGATCGGCGGGGAAATGAAGTTCCTCCAGCCACGGACACCGTCAGCTACGACGCGGGAGCGCGGAACACCGTGGCGGAACGGCTCCGGGGAGGCAACGACGATGCGTGCCAGGATGCGGACCCAGCCGTTTTCGCCCGGCTCGGAGTGGCCGTATCCCCTAAAGGGCAGCACGGTCGGCACCATGCCACGTTCACGTCCGTTGGTTTCGCGGAACGCATGCCAGGCGTCCTCGAGCCTGACCCCCAAATGCTGCCGCAACGATTCTGCTTTGCGTGATGACATATTGCCAGTCTTTCACGCTCGCAGGTCAACGAGTTCCGAACGATACTGGATTTTTTCTACAGGGCGTAGAAGAATGAGGGCATGATGTACTCCCATGCAGACGACGAACCGGTCCTGATTCTCGACGAAGAGCAGTGCTGGAAGCTTCTGGGCCACAGCCAACACGGACGCCTGGCCACCGCTTTCGACGGCGTCCCGTATATCACCCCGGTGAACCACGGCACCGCCGACGGGCGGGTCTATTTGCGCTCCGCTGCCGGTTCCAAGCTCTCCGGTTTGACGGTGAACCCGCGGGTGGCCTTCGAATCCGACGGCATCCTCAGCGACGAAGCCTGGTCGGTGATCATCCTGGGTACGGCCCGCATTCTGGACACCGAGGCGGAGATCAAGATCGCCCGGGCCTCGGGCGTGGACCCGTGGGTGCAGACGTTGAAGGACTTCTGGATCGAGATCACCCCCACCTCAGTCTCCGGCCGGCACTTCATCTTGGGGCAGCAGCCGGAACAGCTCGACGAAAGCTAAGGCCGGTAGGCTGGCCGGGTGGATATCCCGGAACAGACCATCGAACTAGCCGAGCACCTCCGCGGGATCGCGGAGGAAGCGGCCCGCGGTGTCGGGCCGCTGCTGCGTGGCGCCTTCCGCACGGGTGCCGAGGTCCAGCAGAAGGCCAACGCCCACGATCTGGTCACTGCATTCGACCAGGCCAGCGAGACGGCCATCGCCGCCCACCTTTTCGCCGCCCATCCCGATAGCCGAATTCTCGGCGAGGAGGGCGGCCACCAAGGCGAGGGGCGTATCGAGTGGATCGTTGATCCGATCGACGGGACCAGCAACTTCGCCCACGGCGTCGCCTTCTTTTGCGTCTCCATCGCGGCGGCACTGGACGGCGAACTGCTCGCAGGCGTCGTCTATGACCCCATCGCGGAGCTGATGTTCTCCGCCAATGCCGAGGGTGCGTGGCTCAACGGCGTGCGTTTGGGCCCTCAGGGCACGTCAACGGAGACCGAATCCTCCCTGATGACCGACTACCCCTCGGCGGAGGCTCTTGAGCTCGACGGCCAGGCAGCACTGGAGGCCTTCGGTACCTTGGTCTCCCGCTACGCCACCGTGCGCCGGACCGTCAGTGGCGCGCTGGGGCTGGCTCATGTTGCCGCAGGTTGGACCGATATCACCTTGGGCTTCGATACGAACCCGTGGGATGTCGCTGCCGGCGTATTGTTGGTGCGCCGCTCGGGCGGCAGCTACCTGTCCTACCGGTACGACGACGAGGCCCGGCCCGCGCATGAGGCACCCGTCTACCTGGCCACTGGCCCCCGGGTCTCGGCCGCAACGGCCACCCGGGTGGTTGCAGAACGCGTTGCTGCACGCAGAGCGATGGGCTACCGCCGATAACGCTCACCGCCGCCCGGTAGGCACGGCAAGTCTTTTACTTCATGAACCCTTCACCGGTCAGGCAAGCGACCGTCGCCGAGGCCCCGGCCGCCGAATCCTTCGCCACGACGGTTCCGTCGGCCTGAGTGATCGTGCACGTCAGAGTCCCGGTATTACCGTGGGCGTTGCTGGCGCCCAAGGAGCCGAAGACGGTGCTGGCCGTGACCTCCCGGCTGAACTCCCCGCCCGCAACGTCTTCGGTGTGTTCTTCCGTGACGCTTTCCTCGGTATAGGAAACGGTGTAATCCCCGGTTCCGGTCACCGTGTAGGTAAAGGGAGCGGTTTCGCCCACCCCCTTCTCGACCACGTTGACCAGGGCAACGGCGATGATCACGTAAATGATGCAGACAATCAGTGCTGCAGCACCGGTGATGATGCCGGTGATCGCGTAGCCCCGGCGCGGGACCTGCTTCACGAGCCCAATAATGCCCAGGATCAGGGCCAGCGGCCCCAGAATGAAAGAGATGAACCCGACGACGGGGATAAAGGCCAAGACGATGGCGACGATGCCGATGATCAGTGCGGCCTTGGTCAGACCGGTGGCCACCGGTGGCTGCTGGGACCACCCGGACTGCCCCGGATACGGCTGCGGGTACCCTGACTGACCCTGTGGCGCGTGGTAGGGGTCCGGGTTGTACGGGTTCTGCTCAGTCATGAAGATACCTCGAAGCGATCTTGATCAGGCGGGTCGTTCGCGGGCCGATCTGCGGTGACGGCCGTCTGCGCCCTCCAGTCTAGCTATGGTTCTTCCGCCCGCACGGGCGTACCTTCAAAGTATGGGTCATTCAATGAATCATCAAGGCGTCGCCCACGTCCACCATCATCACCACGGCGTGGAGTACATCGTCGCGGGTGTCGGCATTCTGCTACTTTTCCTGGCATTTGCTGTCCTGCAGTCGATCATCTCCGGTCATGTCTTCGGCCCCATGTATATCGGGGTTGTTTTCGGTGTGTATGCGTTGGCCATTGGCACGACGTTCTGGGCTAGGCATTAGCGCCGGCTTCTTCATGGCCCGTCGGGAGGAGGAATCCGACAGGGCCTTCTCCCCCGTCGTGTCATTTACCGTCGGGCGGCGGCCCGTCCAGCGGCTCGGCCGCTAAAAAGGCAGCCGCCCAGGAAGGTCCCTTCGAGGGCCCGGTAGCCGTGGACTCCGCCGCCGCCGAATCCGGCGGCCTCCCCGGCAGCATAGAGCCCGGGTATCGGATGGCCGCCGGGAGCCAGGACTCGAGAGTCGAGGTCCGTTTCCAATCCACCGAGCGATTTGCGCGTGAGGATATGCAGCCGAACGGCGATGAGCGGCCCGGCCTTCGGATCCAGCAACCGATGCGGGGCAACGGTGCGAATGAGCTTGTCCCCGAGATAGCTGCGGGCCGCTTGGACGGCCATCTGTTGCGGGTCCTTGCTGAACCGGTTCCCCGTTTCGGCATCGCGGGCCACGATTTCGGCTTCGATGCTCTCCGCGTCCAACAGGTCCCCACCCTCGAGTCGGTTCATCTGCGCGACCAGCTCGGACACAGTATCGGCTTGGATGAAATCTTCGCCTCGGTCCAGGAAGGCCTGCACTGGGTCTGGCACTGCGGTGCGGGCCCGCCGCAGCACCGCACCGATGTCCTTTCCGGTGAGGTCGGGGTTCTGTTCGGAACCCGAGAGAGCGAACTCCTTGCCGATGATGCGCCGGTTGAGGATGAACCACGAATGGTCATGACCGGTGCCGCGCAGGTGTTCCAGCGTTCCCAGGGTGTCGAATCCCGGCCACAGTGGTGCTGGCAGACGCCGCCCCGTGGCGTCAAGCCAGAGCGAGCTGGGTCCGGGCAGGATCCTGATGCCATGGTTCTGCCATACGGGGCCATGATTCACGATCCCTTCGGTGTAGTGCCACATCCGGTCGCCGTTGATCAGGTGCCCTCCGGCTGCGGCACCGATATCCAGTCCCCGGCCATCGACGTGGGCAGGCACCCCGGAGATCATCCGCTCTGGCGGTGCTCCGAGCCGTTCGGGCCAGGCCTCCCGCACCTTCTCGACATTTCCGCCGATCCCGCCGGTACACAGCACGACGGCGGAGGCCAGGTATTCGAAGTCGCCCACTTCTTCGCGGTTGCTGGCTTGACCGCGAGGCGTCGTGGAGGCTGCCAGGAGACGTCCCTGTACGCCGGTGACGACACCATCCCGGACCACCAGCTCGTCCAACCGGTGCCGGAAACGCACGGTGAGCAGGCCGGAGGTCACTGCGGCGAGAGCCTTGTTCGCGAAGGGTTCCACGATCCCCGGGCCGGTACCCCACGTAATATGGAAGCGGGGTACCGAGTTCCCGGGGCCGGACGCCCCATGGCCACCACGTTCGGCCCAGCCCACGACGGGGAAGAACCTAACCCCCAGCCCGTGCAACCAGGCACGCTTTCCACCGGCTGCCCAGTCGACGTAGGCCTCGGCCCATTGGCGCGGCCAGTAGTCCTCCGGCCGGTCAAAGCCTGCGGTCCCCCACCAGTCTTGCCGCGCGAGCTCGACGCTGTCGCGGATCCCCAGACGCCGCTGTTCGGGACTATCAACCAAGAACAGGCCACCGAAGCTCCACCAGGCCTGGGCTCCCAGATTGGATGGCGGTTCCTGATCGATCAGCAGGACGCGCCGCCCGGCGTCGGTGGCTTCGGTGGCGGCCACCAGTCCGGAGAGACCTGCGCCGACGACGATGACGTCGAACTCCCGCTCGTTATGCTCTGTCATTCGGCCAGCGTAGCCCGATGGTGCCCCGGACACACCCCTCCTGGAGACCGGCCGCTTCCACCATTATGGGGTCGGTGGCCCTAGCCGGCAGGACGCTGATGTAGGCCGAAAGGGGAACCTTGCTGGTCCCGGCAAAGCGTGAACAGTCCGTGGGTCGCCCGATCATCGGCATCACCATTGAGGTCCATCGGGTCCACGGTTCCGCCCAGTTCTACGACCTGGTCACAAGCTCTCTGCATCTGTTCCACGGCAAAGAAGACGTAGGGCGCCGCCCCTGGATCGCCGGAATGGATGCCGGCGGGGGTACCAGCGACATCGAGTTGGTACCCGGCCTCCGCCCCGTTGGGGCCCGGTTCGATCCCCCATCCGAAGAGCGCGGCATAGAATCGCGCAGATTCCTCGGCGTTCCGCGCCCCGAATTCGATGAATGAAATTTCCCCGGCCATGGTGGTCTGCCTTTCTGTGGGGACTCGTTGATCCCACTCCAGCATCCGCGTCGATCTCTGGCAAGAGTTGTTTCGGTGTGGTTCCGCCCCCGGCCTGCGTGGCGTTCGGGGAGACTCAGGACGGGTCCTGTGCCTGACTATCGGCCAGTAGGCGGGATTCGGCTGAGGCGCGGGCAGAACCGAAGGAGGAGAAGTCCGCCCTTCCGGGGGTACCCCAGACCGTCAGGATCCGCAGCGGCACGTCACCGGTGTTGATCAGGTCGTGGTCCACGCCGGCCGGAGCCAACACCGTATCCCCGGCCTCCAGGTCAAGGACCTCGTCGCCGAGGTGCATGCGAGCTGTTCCTGTCACGACCAGGTAGAACTCCTCAAGGGCCTGTTCACCATCGTGGCGGTGCATTCCCTCGCTCCCTCCTGGCGGCAGTTCCCAGGTTTGGATGGCCACGGGAAGATTCAGTTCCTCGAGGAAATGGAATTGAACCCTGGTGGGGGCAGATCCTTCGTGCAAGAGGTAGTCAAAGGCGAATTCTCCGCGACGTTCAACGCTCATGGTGGCTTCCTTGGCTTCCGGTGACGTGGGTGGGACTGTGGGTGCTATTCGGGCTGGCCGCCCATGCGGCGGCTGATCCGTGCGGCGGCCCGGCAGCAGGTTTCCGCGAGCTGGATCAGTGTGGCTTCGTCGATGCGGTACAGCGGGGCTGCGACCATCAGTGCCGCAGCCACTTCCCCCCGATGTCCCATGATGGGTGCCGCGACGCCGACCTCCTCGTGGGAGGTTTCTCCGTAATTGCAGGCGTAGCCCTGCTCGCGCACCTTCTCGAGTCGACGTAGGTACCTTTCGACGTCCTGCGGTCCCGCAGGATCATGCTCGGCTCCTGCCCTGGAGAGCAGCTCTCGGACTACTGCTTCGTCCTGATGGGCCAGAAAGACTTGGACGGAGGCGCTCAACGGTGTGCCATAACGGGTGCCGATGGGCGAAGTGTGCTTGACCTGTTTACGGCTGGAGATTTGTTCGACGGAAACCGATTCGGCACCGTCCCAGATATTCAGGGCCGCCGTCTCCCCCGTGGCCTCGGCCAGCTCCTGCAAGACGGGGTACGCGATGCGCCGGACGTCCAGATTGGCCAACAGCGGACCGGCCACGGCAATCAGTCCCATACCCAAACGGAATTTGCGCGACAACTCGTCACGTTCAACGATTCGTTCTTGTTCCAGGGTGGCCAAGATGCGCGAGATGCTGGATTTGTGCAGCCCCACACTGGTGGCGATCTCGGTGACTCCCAGGAGTGGATCGTCCACCGTGAAGCAGCGAAGGACGTCGATGACGTTGACGATCACCGAAGAACTACGGGGCTCCCCCGCCATCGTTTCACGCGTCTGAGCCGTCATCTTTTCGTCCCTCCAAGGTTGGTCCTGCTGGTGGCGGAGCAGTTGTCCGCCACCAGCAGCCACCGGGCCCCAGGGGTCCCGGTTCCCGTGCGTGCTAGCAGGGGATGATGTTGTTTTCCGGGCCGAAACCAAATTTGGTGATGTTCTCGGCGCCGTTTTCGTCCACCACGAGGATATCGTGCTCGCGGTAGCCGCCGGCTCCCGGCTGACCATCGAGGACGGTAATCATCGGTTCCATGGACACCACCATTCCCGGTTCGAGCACGGTATCGATGTCCTCACGCAGCTCCAGGCCAGCTTCGCGGCCGTAGTAGTGCGACAGGACGCCGAAGGAGTGTCCGTAGCCGAAGGTGCGGTTGGCCAGCAGTCCCCGGTCAACGAAGATCTCGTTGAGTTCGGCGGCAATGTCCTTGCAGACAGCGCCCGGCTTGATCAGTTCCAAGCCACGACGGTGTACCTCGACGTTGACGTTCCACAGTTCCAGCGAACGCTCATCCGGCTCGCCCAGGAACAAGGTGCGCTCCAGTGCGGTGTAGTAGCCCGAGGTCATCGGGAAGCAGTTCAGCGACAAGATATCCCCTCGCTGCAGCTTCCGGGTGGTCGCCCAGTTGTGCGCCCCGTCGGTGTTGATCCCCGACTGGAACCACACCCAGGTGTCGCGGATCTCGGAGTCGGGGAAGGTCTTGGCGATTTCGTGGACCATCGCCTCGGTGCCGATGAGGGCGACTTCGTATTCGGAGATCCCCTCCCGGATGGCTGCCTTGATGGCTTCGCCGCCGATGTCGCCGATCCGCGCGCCGTGTTTGATGACCTCGATCTCTTCAGCCGATTTGATCATGCGCTGGCGCATGGCGGCCTGGGCGACATCGACCAGGGTGGCACCGGCGAAGGCTGCCTGGATCTTATTGCGGTTGTCCAGCGGCAAGGTGTCGTCCTCGACGCCGAGGCGCCGTACCGCGACGTTGCGCTGGCGCAGGGATTCCTGGATGCCGTGGATGAAGTTGTCGCGGCGCCAGTCGGTGTAGACGATGTTCTCGCCGTAGCTGCGGCGCCACGGCATGCCGGCGTCAATGTTGGCGGTGATGGTGCAGGTGTCGTCGGCGGTGACGACCATGGCGTAGGAACGCCCGAAGTACGTGAACAAGAAGTCCGAATAGTACTTAATCGAGTGGTAGCTGGTCAGGACGACGGCGTCGAGGTCCTTCTCGGCCATGATCTTGCGCAGGCCCGCCAGACGGCGTTCGAATTCGGCGTCGGAGAACGTCAGGGCGACCTTTTCGCCGTTATGCAGGACCTTCAGACGCTCGAGGCCGGAGACGGAGGTGGCGGATGCTTCGGTGGTCACAATGGACTCCTTTATATTGTGGTTCGTACATGGTTCGCTAGGAGGTTTCGGGGCCGCTATTTCAGCGGTTCTTTACTGGTTTCCGCGGAGAAGGCGACGGCGACCAGAGCGACGACGGCGGCGGCCATGAGGTACCAGCCCGGGGCGAGATCACTCCCCGTGAAGCCGATGAGGAACGTGGCCACGAAGGGTGCCGTACCGCCGAAGATCGCGTTGGAGAGGTTGAAGCTGACGGCGAAGCCGGTGTACCGCACCCGGGTGGGGAACATTTCGGCCAGGAAGCTGGGCAGGGTTCCATCGTTGAGGGTGAGCATGGCGCCGAGGGCAATCTGCACCAGGACGATCACGACGAAGTTTCCGGTGTCCAGCAGCATGAACAGGGGCACGGTGAAGATCACGAACAGGACCGAAGCGGTCAGCAGCACCTTCTTGCGGCCCAATTTATCCGAGAGAATGCCCATCACGAAGATGAATCCGATGTAGGTCAGCAGGGCCACGGTCGTTGCCAGATAGGACTTCGACTCGTCGAGACCGACCTCGGTGGAGAGGTAGGTGGGCATGTAGCTGAGCAGCATGTAGAAGCCGACGGCATTGAGCAACACGGCGCCGATGGCCTGGACCAGCTGGCGCCAGTGATCGCGGAACAGGTCTTTGATCGGCGTCGAATCCGTCGTGTCTTCGGCCTCGAGGGCCCTGAAGGCCGGGGAATCTTCAAGCTTGGTCCGGATGTACCGGCCGATCAGTCCCATCGGAGCCGCCAGCAGGAACGGCAGCCGCCAGCCCCAGTCATGCATCTGGTCCGTCGAAAGCAATCCGGTCAGCAGGGCTGCCAGGAGCGAACCCAGCAGCAGGCCACTGGCCGTGCTGGCGGGGACGACCGCCGCGTAGAGGCCACGGCGCTTCGGCGGGGCGTATTCGACCAGGAAGGCTGCAGCGCCGGCGTACTCGCCCGAGGCCGAGAACCCCTGGATGACCCGGATGATCAGCAGGATGATCGGTGCCCACAGGCCGATGGTGTCGTAGCCGGGGATCAACGCGATGCAGAACGTGGCCGCGGACATAATCAAAATCGACCATGACAACGCGAGTCGCCGACCGAATTTATCCCCCAGGTGCCCCCAGATGAATCCGCCCACGGGGCGGACGAAGAAGGACACCGCAAAGAGTCCGAAGGTCAGCAACAGGCCGGTCTGCTGATCCGCTTCCGGGAAGAAGACCGCCGTGATGGTCACCGCCAGATAGCCGTAGACGGCGTAGTCGAACCATTCAACGAAGTTGCCGATAAAGCTAGCGGCAACCACTTTGTTGCGCGTCTTGCGAATCGTTGCGGGAGTGTCCTCGCCGGTTCCACCACTGAAGGAGGTCCCGGGCAGGGAAGGGTTTTCGTGCTGGTGCGTCAGTACCGGCGGCTGGAAGGGCTCGCCGTTCGCTTCGGGTTTTTTTCCGTGATTCATGAGGGACCACCAAAGAAGTTTGAAGTTGCACTCACTGCAACGCTGTTGCGTCAACGTTATTTGTGGCGGAGGTCACTGTCAAGACTTTGCGAATAAAATCTTCCCCCGCCTGATGGGCCGGCTTGTTCGGCGCGACGGAGAGGCCCCCCATTCCGGGTAGGGCCTCTCCGTCCTCGAGTGGTTCAGTGGTGCTTGAGCGGCGCCTTGCTGGTTTCTGCAGAAAGGGCGACGGCGACCAGTGATATTGCTGCCGCGCCCATGAGGTACCAGCCCGGCGCCAGATGGCTTCCGGACGTGGCGATCAGGAGCGTCGCCATGAATGGCGCAGTGCCCCCAAAAAGCGCATTGGAGAGGTTGAAGCTGACCGCAAAGCCGGAGAAGCGAATGCGGGTGGGGAACATTTCGGCCAGGAAGCTCGGCAGCGTCCCGTCGTTCAACGCCAGCATCCCGCCCAGCAGGATTTGCACCAGGATGATGACCACCAGGTTTCCGGTATCCAGCAGGGCAAAGGCCGGTACGGTGAACAAGATGAAACAGATCGAGGCCGAGATCAACACACGCTTGCGTCCAAAGTGATCCGAAAGCAGGCCGATGAGGAAGATGAAACCGATATAGGTCACGAGGGCAACCGTCGTCGCTACATAGGAAGCGGTCTCATCGAGCCCCAGTTCCTGCGAAAGATAGGTCGGCATGTAGCTGAGGATGACGTAGAAACCAACCGCATTGAGCAGTACGGCGCCGGAGGCCTGCAACAGTTGCCGCCAGTGATCGCGGAACATTTCCTTGACCGGCGCCTTGACGGCCTCATCTTCGGCAGCAAGGTCCCGGAACGCCGGCGTATCCTCCAGCTTGGTTCGGATGTAGCGGCCGATCAAACCCATGGGAGCCGCCAACAAGAAGGGAATCCGCCACCCCCAGCCCTGCATCTGTCCGGCATCCAGCACGCCAGTGAGCAGCGCAGCCATCAGGGAACCGAGCAGAAGGCCCGTTGCGGTGCTGGCAGGTACGACGGCAGCAAAGAGTCCCCGACGATTGGCTGGCGCATACTCCACCAAAAAAGCCGAGGCACCCGCGTATTCCCCGGAAGCCGAGAACCCCTGGACCACACGCATGAGCAGCAACAGGAGCGGGGCCCCGATGCCAATCGTCGCGTAGGAGGGGATGAGGGCAATGCAGAAAGTCGCGCCGGACATGATGAGGATCGACCAGGACAGGGCCGTTCGCCGCCCGATGCGGTCCCCGATATGACCCCAGACGAATCCACCGAGCGGACGCACCAGGAACGAAACGGCGAAGAGCGCAAAGGTCAGCATGAGCCCGGTCCTGGGCTCCGCCTCCGGGAAGAATACTGCCGTGATCGTGACCGCCAGATACCCGTAGACGGCATAGTCGAACCACTCCACGAAGTTGCCGATGAAACTGGCCGCCACCACTTTTTTCCGGGTGTCGGGCCCCACCCCGTCGGGATGGACGCGGCTTTGACCACTCAGGGTGGGGCCCATGGCCCCGTCGGCGGGGGCGTACCCCTTGGTCTGGACGGGCCGCTCGGGCACGCCATCCCACTTTTCTGGATATCCGTTAACTGGCACTGCTACCACCAAACTTCAATCGTGTTGCACCCTTTGCAACCACGTTGCGTCGAACCATATGAGTGATCTATGTCACGGTCAAGGTTCGAACCCTTCGGGCGGCACTCCACAGCTGAGCGCAATCCGGCCTCGGGAGGACAAGCTTCCCAGCGGCAAGCCCTGCCGCCCGTCAGGAGCCGTCGAGCAAGGCGGTGGACCACGGCCTGTGGCGGCGACCCAAAGTGGGCGCCGCAGCCTCACGGTGGAGACCCAAAGGGATGGCAGGGCCGCTAGAGGATCGAGCGGATGGTGGCCTCGAAGTGGCGCACATGCTCCTCGGCGAGTAAGCGGGATTTTCCTGGGTCGCCGGCAATAATGGCGCGCAACAGCGAAGCGTGTTCTTGAATGTGGCCGGTAATGCTGGGCAGTCGATCCATCACCAGGCACCAGATGCGGGTGGCGAGGTTATCCAGGCGCACCAGCGTCTCTTCGAGGTACTGGTTTTCGGCCGCCCGGTAGATCAGCCGATGCACCTCCAGGTCGTACTCCATCAGGGCCCTGCGGTCCTGGCTCTCGTCCAGCTGCTCGATCGCGGCCGCCGTATCCGCCAGCTCCGCCCGCAGCGCGGGGTTCGGATTGAGGGCGGCCTTCTCTGCCGCCAGCGGCTCGAGGAGGTGGCGGATCTCCGAAATGGCCGCGAGGTCCTTGATGTCCACCATCGTGGCAAAGGTTCCGCGCCGAGGAAAGGAGTGGACCAGCCGATCGGTCTCGAGCTTCTTCAGGGCTTCGCGGATCGGGGTGCGCCCCATATCCAGCTCCGCGGAAAGCAGACCCTCATTAATGGGGGCACCGGGGGCAATGTCGAGCATGATCAGGCGATCACGCAAGACCCGATAGGAGCGTTCCGCTAGCGATTCGGCAACGGGTGCCGCGCTCATCACCATGTCCATCGACTTCCTCCTGCTTCCTAGGCCCGCGGCTACATTACCAGCGGGTAAAAACTTTTCCTTGACCGACCGTGATCCCCATCATACGATATTGAGCACAAGAGATATATCAGTTGTCGACGTAGTTCGGATGAGGAGTACCCATGACCATCGCCACAACAGGCCAGGTGTCAGCGAAGTCATTGACGGCCCCGCTGGCGGAG
>NZ_NRGU01000037.1:0-1885 GCF_002332245.1 Glutamicibacter sp. BW78 | reverse complement strand
TTTGGCCATCGATGGCCACCGAATCGACTTCCGTGGGGTAGCTCCTGTGGATCTCCTGCACGACCCACGCCTGTCCCCGTCCCGATGGCGGTTTGATCTCCACCTGTCCGGTGTTCACGTTGGCGCCTTGGGCGATCGACAGCACGCCGTCAAAGGTCGCCGGATTCGCGGAGCCGGATTCACTGCTGGCCCCGCCGCCGTGCCCTGCGTGGCCTTCATGGCCCGTGGCGGCCGGCGCGTCGCCGTTCAGGGAGGTTTCCACCACCGGTGTCGTCCAGTTCAGGGCCGAGCGCAGTGCACTGACGTTATCGCCTCCGAGCTGGGACCAGGTGATGCCGGTGGCGGAGAGGAACAAGGCGCCGGCAAGAACCCAGATACCGGCCGAGGCATGCCAGCTGGCCAGCCGGCGGTAGCCTTTGGCCTTGGTGGCCGGACGGATAAGATCTTTTTTCTTCCGGGTTTGGCGCAGTCGGGTGATCCACAGGCCGAGACCTGCCAAGGCGATGATGCCGAGCCAGGAGGCGGCGAGTTCGCTATAGAGCCGGCCGGGGTCGCCCAGGTGCAGGCTGCGGTGGAACTGGTCGATCCAGGTCCGCAGCGGCAGCGCCCCGCTGGTGCCGTAGGAGGTGAGTTCTCCTTGGATGGCCGCGCTAGCCGGGTCGATGAAAACGGCCCGTGACTCGCTGGGCCCGAAGTCGGGGCCGGAGTACATGACCCGCGTGGTGTCTCCGGGCTCGGGCGCGGGACGCACCGCGACAGGTGCCTGTCCGCCACCGACATACGCGTTCGCTGCTTCGATCTGTCGAGCCAAGGTCATTGGATCCCCTTGGGTCCTGGCGGTCAGTTCGTCGTGGTAGACGAGGTTCTCCACCGGGGACGCCAATGCGTACAGTGCACCGGTCACCGCGACAACGAAGATGAACGGGCCCACGAAGAGCCCGGCATAGAAATGCAGCCGCCGCAGCAGCGGGGGAAACCATTTCCTGGGTACGGGTGGATCCGCGGGCTTACCCGCGGCTGGGCGTGCTTGGTCAAGGGTATTGGTCATGGAAAAAAGCAGTCCTCAATGGGCATGGTGCAACCCTGACGGCAGCACGCCGCGGGTGCAGGGAAGTGATCAGGTCCCGGGCTGACAGCCAGGGAAAATCCCCCTCCACCCTGAATGGGCGACAGAGGGGGTTCGAATCAGTTACAGCTCAATGAGGTTGTGGGCGGACCGCGCGGGGAGGAAACCGATGACACGGCCTGGGCCGTCAAGATGGCGGTGCGCTGGCGCCTTGGCTGATTGCCGGCACCAAACGGGGTCGGCAAGACGACGATGCGCAGGACCATCAGCAGCGGCCATAAGACGGCCCGGCCCAGATCCAGGATCAGGGCCAAGGCGCGGTCAACACGGCTCAGGAAAACCACGGTCGCGATCGCGGCAAAGACATGCCCCAGCCACATGGGAACCATCCCCTGCTCCATGGCATGATTCATCCCCTGCCCGGTGGAGGAGATCGCGATAGACGTGACATGAGCATGATGGGCAGCGGGGCCAAGATCAGAGGACGCGTGCGAGCCGCCCGCCCCGACCATGAAAAGAGCATGGAAAAGACCCTGGCTGATGGAAACCGAGATGGCAGTTCGGAGAATAGGCGCAGTGCGTCCGGCGAAGATCAGACAACCCAGGACCGATAGGGCCAGAGGCAAGGCAAGCCCCAAGGTGCCGGGCAATTGGCCTCCACCCAGAAGATGACCTGCCAAAGCGGCATACGTGGAAACGACGGCAACGGCGAGACTTCGCCATAGGTGTGCCGTCGTTCTACGTTGCATAGAAGAAGTATGGCAGGCCAGTTCCCCTCCCCGCCACGCCCCCCGGCCAGGTTCTAGAAAACGAACGTGG
>NZ_NRGU01000036.1:0-3912 GCF_002332245.1 Glutamicibacter sp. BW78 | reverse complement strand
CTCATAGTGGTTGTCTCCACCATCTTCGGAATTGTCCTAGTTGTTGTCTTCCACCGCTGGCTGGCCAAGAAGTCCAAGGCTTTGGCCCAGAAGCTCAGTCAAGCCCTCGCCTCCGGAGGGGGATCCTCATCGCGTTCCGGGCCCTCGAGCGCTTCCCGTGCGATCCACTCAGCTCGTTCGGCGGCCAGCACCGCCCGGGGGATCTCCCGTACGTCATCCGCCATCTCAGCCGGGGCAGCTGCTCGCAGTAGTGCAGCTTCGGCACGACAGGCAAACAGCAGCCAAGAAGAAGCGCCCGCCCCGAAGAAGGCCGAGCCCAACCCTGCGGCCGCGCCCAACACTAAGAAACGCGCACTAGGCAAGGTTGCGAAGTTCGCTGCCACGAAGGTCCCCGCCTTGGCGCCCGTTGCAGCCGCTGCGACCACGACGGCCAGAGGAGTCAAGGCCGTCAAGACCGGTGTCAGGACCGCCAAGGGACGCGTCGCCTCCGCCCCGGAAGCAGTGCAAGAGAAACGGGGGAACATCATCCGTTCACAGATGGATGCTGCGAAGGAAAAGGAAGGGGCTCGTCAGGAGAAGATCCACACCAAGTTGGACCGGGTAGAGGGCCGGCAAGCAATACCGAATCGCAACAACCACCGGGCGCTGACACCCAGGGAGCACAAGAGCCAAGCACGGTTGCAGCAGCGCTCCGAACGGCTGCACCAACGATTGGAACCGCCTGCAAAACGCAGTGCAAAGCACGAACAGCTCCAAGCCAACCTGCAGGTGGTCGAACGTCGCATCGCCTCCAGGAAGCAGCAGCAGCAGAAGCTTGCCGATGCCGCAAGCAAGCGCCGTGAACACTCAGCCGCAACGAGGCTGCAGGCGCCGAAGCCCGCTCCGGCCGGCGGCAAGTAAATGGCAGATCAGCAGACTTCAAAGCGGACTGGATGGATCCTGGCCATCGCAGCATTGCTGGTCGTTGGTCTCGGTGCCGTCTTGTTAGTTCCCTTGGCGGGATTGGGCATGCTGATGTCCTTGGTCAGCGCCAACGAAGCCAGCGGATCAGCACAGTGCGTCCCGGGAGGGGGAGCAAACACTGTGGGAACCCAGGTGGCCTACTCAGGGGAATGGGTCAATCCCACTGCTGGCAGTCTGACTTCCCCATACGGTGGCCGGGTCAATCCCGTCACGGGATCCCTGGAACTCCATTCTGGCCAAGACATTGCCGCACCCGATGGGTCGGCGATTGTCGCCGCGGCGGACGGTGTCGTTGAAATCGCAGGCAAGTCCTCCGGCGGTAACTCCGGATACATGGTTGCCATCAACCATGGAGGAGGGGTCCAGTCGAGGTATGTACATTCGTGGCCGGATGGCATACATGTGAAAATCGGACAAAAGGTCATCGCCGGTGAGCACATCTCCGATGTGGGAGCATCCGGCAACGCAACGGGACCACACCTGCACTTCGGGATCCGAATCAACGGCCAACCCACCAACCCCATGGATTACATGGCCAAACGTGGAATCTCTCTCGGCAAGAACAACGCCAACCCGGACAAGCAGAAACCCTCCACCGCCGTCGTGGCAAAGGCCGAGGAAAAAACCACATTCGTTCGTACGGATGGGGAAGAATTCCAGCCTTCGAAAGAGCAACTGAAAAACCTCTCAGCCGTCATCGAAGCAGCCAAATCCCATGGTGCTTCCGAGCAAGCAACAGTCATTGCCCTGATGACCGTCCTCCAGGAATCCAAAGGCATGATGTATGCCAACAGCGGCCTGCCCAAGTCTTTGAAGCTCCCACACCAGAACGTCGGATCGGACCATGACTCCGTTGGCCTCTTTCAGCAGCGCCCCTCACAAGGATGGGGAAGCATCAAGGAACTCATGAGCGTGGATCCGAGTACCGGCGCCTTCCTCGACGCTTTGGGACTGGTGAAAGGCTGGGAAGGTATGTCCCTGAGCGAAGCCGCCCAGGAAGTTCAACGCAGCGCGTTTCCCGATGCCTACGCCAAATGGGAACCCATAGCCGTTTCCCTAGCCACGGGGAAGAACCTGCCCAAGACCAGCGGAACCAGCAGCTGCCCCGCCCCGGTGGAAGTTGCAAAACCATCAGACGCGGATGACTCTGCGGCCACACGTTCCAAGGTCATCGATCTTGCCCGAGAAGGACTAGGAGGGAAGTACGTCAAAGGAGGGCGGGCCCCAGGCGCCTGGGATGACGATGGGTTTGTCTATCACTGCTTTACCGAGGCCGGAGTCCGTGGCATCCCTTATGTCTCCAGCTGGACTCGAGGGGAGACAACATCTTCCCCCGAGTCCGGAGACCTCGTGGTTTCCGACCAGCAGGGTGACGGAACATGGAACCAAGTAGGAATCAAAGTTGGTGGCCAGTACTTCATTACCGTCACTACCAAGGGCACCACCAAGCTACCCGTACCGCGGGACGCAGAGTTCTTCTCGATGGTCGGGGAGGACGCCACTTGAAAAAGGTTTTCATTCTTGCCGTAGTTGCCCTCGCGGCCGGGCTGCTGCTCTGGAGCGCGCTTTCTGGTTCTAATGAGAGTCTGCAACAGGGCCCAGAACACCTGATGCAGGGCCGCCAAAGCGTGGCAGCTGCACCCGTTGAGCAGAACCCGGTGACCTTCAAACAGCGGGAATCCATTGTTGGTTTCGTGCGCGCCTACTATTCAATGTCTCATTCCGATGCAGAGGCCAACGCCTGGGTGGGACGTACCACCGCCTGGTCCAGCCAGGCATATGGCAAACGGCTGAACAGCCGTTTCAACGGTGTTGGAGGTGCTGCTTGGCAGGAGTTCAAGAAGGACCAGAAGTCGTACTCAGTCAGCGGGCTACAGGCCAGAGCACTCCCGGATTCCCCGAAGAGGGCCCCGCAGTTCCTGGTCGAGTTCACCTGGGAAACCGCCGGCGCAAAAGGAGGCCCATCTACCCAGGAACAATCCAAGATCATCACCCTCGCGGAAGAGGATGGCAAGTGGGTGGTTGCAGCGTTTGAGGAATTCTCAACAGGAACCTCCTTCACCAAGGAGGTCGCACCTACCGATTCACCGGACGAAGACTACTTCACCGACTAGCGCACGTCTTACGCCCAAGGCCACCGCCACGGGGACATCCCACTGGCGGTGGCCCTCTTCTGTCCGGGGCGAATACCACTTAGCCAATCTGGCCCCTTNNNACCGTTGGTCAATCTTCCGGATTGAGGGACTAGGTAGCGCAATGGTGGGTACCTCCTGCGATACCTATGGGTTACCTACTGCGCAGACATGTAGGAACTGCCGAGCTTGATAGGTAGACGACTATGTAGTGACTAGTTAGCCCCTGTGCCGAGGGATGAGTGGTTCATGTGTAATGAGACAGAACCACAGGATGGCTGCACTTTATCCATACCCGATTGGTAGTAGGGGATATCCATCGAATCCTAGAACCGTAAACGAACCTAGTTTCGATGGTACACCCTGCTGTCAAGAGGGGGAGTCGACTTTTACAGAGCCGCAGCGGAAATCGGCCCCTCGTTCGGGCCTTATCTGGGCATGAGTACCCTTGCTGATTCCGACTCGCTCTCCGTGCTGCCACCGCGACGATATGCCGATACCCGGGCGGGACTACTGCTGGCGATCGCCGTAGCGTTCCTGGCGATCGCTTCCAACGTCTTCGACTGGGCGCTGTCCATTCCCCTCGTCATCGGAATTGGTGCCGTCCTGTTGGGGGTGTTGGTGCTTCGGGGATTACGCATGCGCTTTCGGCACACCATCCTGGACCTGCTCACAGAACGGATCCTGTCGGTGGTCGGTGCCAAGACTCCCTCGAGGAAGCTGGTTCGATGCACGGAATGGGGCGGCGGATTCATTGCACCCCCGGTCCGATTGCAGATCAGGGTTGCCCCACGGATCGATACCTCGGCTGTGAAGT
>NZ_NRGU01000035.1:0-4705 GCF_002332245.1 Glutamicibacter sp. BW78 | reverse complement strand
ACCGGCTGCAGCAGATTGCCTTCGAGCTGGTTCACCACGACCACCACCACCACCAGGACGATCACTGCCGCCACCGGGCCGACACCCAAAAGTGCGACGACGGAGGCCAGGATCCCGGTGACCGTGGCACCCAGGATGGGGATGAAGGCCCCGATGACCTCGAAGATCACTTCCCACAGCGAAGCGCCGTTGTCTTTGTCGAAACACTAGTTCTTCAGTACTTTTGAGTTTTTCAACTTAACGTTGCTTAACGCCCCAGCCTCGTTCTGTAATAGAAATCACAACGTCAAGTAGCGCTAAACACACCATCAAGGTCCACACCGAAGGAAGCCGGCATGACAGATAGCCCATCCGCGATGAAGCTCTCATATGACGAAAGCGCGCCACGCCCGGCTAAGACTTCTGCCGCCGCCGTTGCTCGCGCTTGTGGGGTCTCAGCAGCAACAGTGAGCTACGTGATGAATGGGCAGCCGGGCGTCTCGACCGAAACACGTCGCCACATCGTCAAGGTAGCCAACGAATTAGGTTACCGACCAATACGTCATGGGCGTCTTCCCGACCCGCTATTGACCCGCGTCGTGGGATTGATTCTGCCCAACATCGTCAACCAGATGTACACCGGGTGGGCACAACACATCATTGATGCAACGGCCTCCAAAGGTTTCGAGGTCTTCGTAGCCACCACCCAGGACGACGCCGAGTCCCTAGCTCAGGTCGCCTCTACATTAGCGGCCAGAAACGTGGATGGTGTCATCATCGCAGCAGCTCTGAGGGAGGACTCTAGGGCTCTGAGGACGTTGCGACAGAAACGCATCCCCTACGTCTATCTATCTCGTCGTTCCGACCATATTCCTGGGGACTTTGTCGGCATCGACGACGACGCTGCCGCCTCGGCCCTCATGACTCATGTCCTTTCCCACGGATACACAGAGATCGCAACGGTCATCGGCCCAAGGTTTTCCACTGCCTCATTGGCACGAGAGCAAGCATTTGTCCGAACCGCCGCCGCAGCCGGAATTCCCATCACTGGTCAACGAAAAATCAGCACACGACTTAATTCCGACGGCGGTGTAGTAGCCGCCGAAAAACTATTCGGCTCCCCACAACCTCCGGAGGCAATCGTCTGCGGCTCCGACGAGATTGCCATCGGCATTATGGAGCACGCTCTTTCATTGGGTCTGACCATTCCAGGCGATGTTGCCGTCGCCGGGAGTGATGGATTACCTCACAGCCGGTCTCGCCTCATTGATCTGACCACGATCGTTCAGCCGGTCCAACAGATGGCCGAGCGTTCCTTCGAGCTACTCCTCAACCAAATCACCAGTCCGCGCACCACATATGCGCATACAGTCTGCGATCACTCCATTCACATAGGTGCGACTTGCGGTTGCCCAAAGAGTATCGCTTCTCTGCATTAACGGTTTGTTTCACACTCCTCACGGCAACACCACCTTTTCCATACCCAACACCACGCAAAGGTAGCCATGTCCACTCATACGAACGCGATGGCAATGAGACCACAGCATGTCGTCAACAAACTCATTTTCCGGCGTGTCATGCCTCTACTGATTGCCGCCTATGTAATGGCATTCCTAGACCGCACCAACATTGGCATGGCCAAGGACCGCATGGAGATCGATCTCGGCATCTCCGCCACGGCTTACGGCGTCGGCGCCGGCTTGTTCTTTCTGACCTACGCCCTATCAGAAATCCCTTCTAACCTGATTATGCACAAGGTCGGAGCTCGCTTTTGGATCATGCGCATCATGATCACGTGGGGCATTCTGTCTGCTTGCATGGCTCTCGTCCAAGGGGAATGGTCTTTCTACATATTACGAATGCTCCTCGGAGTCGCTGAGGCTGGCCTCTTTCCTGGAGTCATCTACTTCTTGACCCAATGGTTCATCGCGAATGATCGCGCCAAAGCTAACGGCATGTTCCTGCTCGGAGTCTCGTTGGCTAACATCATCGGTGCTCCACTCGGTGGCGTGCTACTTACGCTGGACGGTCTAGGTGGTCTTCACGGCTGGCAATGGATGTTCATCGTCGAAGGGTTGCCTGCCTGCGCTCTAGCATTCGTAATTTGGAAGTTCTTGCCCAACAAACCGACCGACGCAAAGTTCCTCTCTAGGGCCGAGGCAGAGGACCTAGAGGCTCGCATCGCCGCTGAGGAGAAATCGGGGGCCGAGGCAGCAGGGAACTCAAAACTGATCCACGTGCTGAAAGACAAGCAGATTCTTCTAGTTGTGGCCATCTACTTCGCCCATCAAATCGCTGTGTACGCATTGAGTTTCTTCCTTCCCTCAATCATCGGGACTTATGGCGAACTAAGCACGATCCAAATCGGTCTACTTACTTCTATCCCGTGGATTTTCTCTGCAGCCGGCGCGTTACTGCTTCCCCGCTTGGCGACCAACGCCAGCCGCTCACGACTGATCGCCACATGCACAATGGTTGGTATCGTGGCCGGATTCACTCTCGGCGCAATTGGCGGTCCTGTGCTGGGTCTCATCGGATTCTGCCTCGCGGCGTTCAACTTCTTCGCGTTGCAGCCCATCCTCTTCACCTACCCGGCCACACGTCTGTCCGGGGCTGCGCTAGCAGGTGGCATTGCCTTCGTGAACACAGTGGGACTGTTCGGGGGATTCCTCGGACCATACGTCATGGGATTCCTGGAAGACGCCACCGGTTCCAAGTTCGCGGGCCTTTGGTTCATCGTCGCAATGTGCGTCATCGGTGCTGTCCTCACGCGCTGGCTAAAGCGAGGCACCGAAGATCCTGCCCTCGCCACAGTCTCTGGCCACTAGGCACTGACTTTCAGCAAATTAGACCGCCCAACATCGGACGAAAGCCTCGGATTCACACCTGAGCATCAGCGTTTGCAAATATTCTTCACCACCAAAAGGAGCAGTACCCGTGGATTACACCGGACTAAACTACGCCGGCCGCAAGGTTCTCGTCACAGCCGGGGCCGCAGGCATCGGTCTAACGATCGCCACTCGCTTTCAAGATCTGGGCGCCAAAGTATTCGTAACAGACATCAACCCCGCAGCTGTGGATTCAGCACGTGCCTCCGGCTTTTCCGCAGCGGTCAGCGATGTCTCCAATGAGGACCAAGTTCGATCCCTTATGGACACCGTTGCCACTGACCTCGGCGGACTGGATATTTTGGTCAATAACGCGGGGATCGCTGGCCCTACTGGCTCGATTGAAACCTTAGAAGCAGCGGATTGGAAAGCAACGTTCGACGTTAACGTCCACGGGCAGTTCTACTGCATCAAATATGCGCTGCCGTTCCTCCGACTCTCCACAGACGCGGCAATCGTCAACCTCTCCTCCGCCGCCGGACGACTGGGCATGGCGGGCCGCAGCCCCTACTCCGCCTCCAAATGGGCAGTCGTCGGGCTAACTAAAACGTTGGCCATCGAACTCGGTGGCGATGGCATACGTGTCAACGCCATATGCCCAGGGGCCGTCGACGGCCCCCGCATCGATGCAGTCATTGAAGCCAAGGCAAAGATGTTGAAGCGACCATTGGCTGAAGTCACTGACCTCTATCTCGGCCAGTCATCTTTGAACCGACTTGTTGAGGCAACTGATATTGCAAACATGGCAGTGTTTTTGGGCAGTGATCTCGCCCGAAGTGTCAATGGTCAGGCGATGGCTGTCGACGGCAATACAGAGAAGCTCTACTAGCCCCAGACCCTCTTCTTACGGCAACACTCTCGAGTACCACCAAAGGAATTAACATGGCCTCCAAGAAAAAAGTCATCATCACCTCCGCCGTCACTGGCGCCATCCACACGCCGACCATGTCCCCACATCTGCCCGTTACACCAGACGAGATCGCAGACGCGGCGATCGGAGCCGCGCAAGCCGGCGCCGCGGTCGTCCACATGCACGCCCGGGATCCCAAGGATGGGCGCCCTTCCCAAGATCCGAAGCACTTTGAGCCAATTCTTGAAAAACTCAAGGCCAACACGGGCGCGATCATCAACATCACGACTGGTGGCTCCCCCCATATGACTGTCGAGGAGCGAATGCTCCCGGTTGCTACTTTCAAGCCAGAATTGGCATCACTGAACATGGGATCCATGAACTTCGGGCTCTACCCGATGCTGGACCGATACGCTGATTTCGACCACGAGTGGGAGCGTGAGTCTCTGGAGAAGTCCAGAGATCTTGTCTTCAAGAATACGTTTGCGGACATCGAGACAATCCTCGGCATCGGCAGCTCAAATGACACGCGCTTCGAGTTCGAGTGCTACGACATCTCTCACCTTAATAACCTGGCTCACTTCCATGGGCGAGGGCTGGCGCGTGGCCCCCTATTTGTCCAGTCGGTCTTCGGCTTGCTGGGAGGTATCGGGGCCCACCCCGAGGATCTCATGCACATGCGCCGCACCGCCGACAGGTTGCTCGGCGAGGACTACCAGTGGTCGATCCTTGGAGCTGGTAAAAATCAGATGCCATTGGCCACTATCGGGGCCGCCATGGGCTCACACGTCCGTGTCGGGTTGGAAGATTCCCTGTGGATCGGACCAGGCCAGCTGGCAGCGTCCAACGCCGAACAGGTTTCACGTATCCGAACCATTCTGGAAGCCCTGAATTTTGAGGTCGCGACACCAGATGAGGCCCGCGAAATACTCGATCTCAAAGGCGCAGACAAGGTGGGGTTCTAAGCATGACAATGGATAAAAGTGTC
>NZ_NRGU01000034.1:837-1636 GCF_002332245.1 Glutamicibacter sp. BW78 | reverse complement strand
GTGCTTGAACTCCCGGTTCGCCGCTGGACTGTGGACCAGCGTCGCATTTTGGCTGCCGAGGCAGAAAGGATTCGCCAAAGCCTAGCCAGCGAAGAAACGCGAAAGAGTGATTGGGCGTAGTAGAAGAGAAGGGGAAAAGCTTTCCCCGCAATGCCTGCGCGCCAATGGCCCCGGTCAAGGTTCCTTCTACGGGCAAAGGGGTGCCGCGCAGACGGCTTCGGACAATCCGTTCGGTGGACATTCTGGATGGTCATCATCGGCTCGTCCCCCGAGTGATGGTTTCATCGGCTGGCGCCTCGGACGTTCCAAGGTAGCGGGTCCATTGTTAATCGGCCGATGCCGATGGAAGGGTTTGCCAGGGGTCTTTCGACCCGTTTGTATCGATCAATGAACGTTCATGGTGTAGATCACAATAGAGCTATGAGCGTGGTTAGACTCTGCAATATGAGCGAACCGCAGACTCACCGAGATGTTCCGCCCGAGACGTCCCCTCACTCGACAAAGTCAAGATCGCGCGCCGGAAGAGGAGTATGGGCTGGACTCGTGCTCGCTTTGATCGCGACGGTTCTCATGTGGATTACCTCTTACGTCGGGCCGCTGGCCGCGCGGCAGGCGGCAGCCCGGGCGGACTATGACAACCTGTATACCGTTTCTATCATTGGGTTGGGAGCCGTCGTTGTCTTGAGTTTGATCGCCGTCATCCTCGGTATGAGGGGTGTGCGCAAGCCAGCGGGAAATGCCATGGCGGGTGCTGCCATCGGGATCGGCGTCATCCAATTTCTCGGGGTCCTGGTGACCT
>NZ_NRGU01000034.1:0-803 GCF_002332245.1 Glutamicibacter sp. BW78 | reverse complement strand
TATCCACCCAGTTCACTGAGCTCATCTACTGATCTGTCCCCCACCTCGTGGCCGGTTCGGCTTATGGAGCGGACTTTAGAAAGACGCTTGAGTCGGGGGCTCAGGGGCGAATTCACTCCGTGTTGTGGTGGCGTTCCTTGAACGCGTAAAGGAATCGTTCTTGGTAGGCGGAATAGGCATCTGCGTGGCGAGCGTAATCCTCGGGCGATGTCGACGGAGGCAGCTGAACCGGCGGCATGTAGCGGTCAGCAGCATTTATTTTGAGCGGGTAGCCGAACTCATCCATCGTCGTCATTCAACAACGCTAGGTCTTAATCAGCGCTAAAACAGGTGTCCCGACGAGGGTTCCCGCTTACGGGACTGCGCCTTCCGGTTTGGCGATTCAGCTTGCGTTCGCTTCCAGCATTGACTGGGCAGCTGGGGTAGCCGAACGCGCCAGCGTCCGATGCTTGCGAGAATGGTGCTTATGTATGAAGTAGTGGCAACTCGCCCAGGTGTTGCTCAGGACGTGGTTGAGGTCCGCTCGATGGTCCTCGGCCAGCGCGAGCGAGGCGTGCTCCGTATCCGAATGCTTGCTTCGACTATCAACCCCTCCGACCTCGTCACGATCGCTGGCGCGTACCGTTCGCGTACGTCCTTCCCTTTTGTTGGTGGCTTCGAAGGCGTTGGAGAGGTCGTCGCTGCCGATCCTGGTACCTCCCTCGTGGAGGGAACGCGGGTTATCCCGATTCGCCGCGCAGGTTGCTGGTCAGAACTGCGGGACGTTCCCGAGAGTGACTGTGTGCCCGTGCCTGAGTATCTGA
>NZ_NRGU01000033.1:0-8452 GCF_002332245.1 Glutamicibacter sp. BW78 | reverse complement strand
TCATTGCTCTCTCCACTCTCCGAATTATCTCGTTGCTATTTGAGCAACTAAGTTGCTGCTAGAAATACTATAACCTACCCCTCGGCTCAACACCAGAGATGCACGGAAGCTGCCCCTCCATCGACCAGCTCCTCGGCAGGGAACCGGCGTCGGCCTGAGGCGGCCTTCGGTTGGCGCTCGACTCCCGCGACTTTTACTTGACCCGACACGCGGGTTATCGGGGCCGATTCGGGACAGCTGCCCTGCCTTGTCGCGCATGATCCGCAACCTCTATATCCCTCAAACAACACAAAGGACGTGCACCCAGCACATCGCATGCGGTTGTCGGGAAGATGGCCTGAGCCACGATCCCTTGGCGCGAGCCACGTCGTTGAGACGTTGGAAAGCCGGGAAGACGGTTTCCATCTAATGGCGCAAGAGCTGGTGCCCAGGCCGGGTCAGACGTTTGCCATATCGACGTGCATGATCCCCGCCCCGTTTTATTCGGCGAACGTCTCCTTCGGCAATTCCTGCAGTCCTCCATCGATGCACCGGCCCATTACGGGGGGCCTTTCCGGTCATCATCCGGACGATGAATCCGAGCTGTTGCGGGCCATCCTCGGTATATTGTTTTCTCAAGCAATATAGTTGCTACTGAAGCAACCCACGAGGCGTCTGGAGTGACCCTCTTAAGACGATCCGTGTCGGTTCCGAGCCCTGAAGCCGAAACGCATCGTCCTCGGGACGTGATTTGATATGACTGGTAACGAGGCGGAACGGATCCGCGGAAGAAGGTGCTTGACATGGGCAATGCACAACAGGCCTCACATAACACCCAGGGGGTCGCCGCCTCGCTGCTCAATGGTCTGGCCGTCCTGGAGGCCTTCTCCATCGAGAAACCGGTCCTGGGCGTGACGGAGATCGCACATCGTGTTGATCTGCATAAGAGCACCGTCTCTCGGATCCTCAACGGCTTGGTTGAGGCCGGTTACATCCAGCGCGACGAGGACACCGGCCGATTCCGGCTGGGTCTGGGAGTGATCATGCTTTCCGGACCACTTTTGGCCGATTTGGATGTTCGGCGCGCTGCTCTGCCCTTCTTGGAGGACATCACCGCTGCCACGAAGGAAACCGCTGCCATTTCCGTATGGAACGGAGCGGAAGCGATCGTCGTGGAGCAGGTCGCCAGCCCGCACCAGGTCAAACACAGTGCAGCCATCGGAACGCATTACCCACGCTACGAAAGCTCGTCGGTCCGGGTCTTTTTGGCTGAGTTGCCCACAACCGAGGTGGATCAGCTATTGGAAGAGGGAACCATCACCATCGATGCCGGTAGCGGCGCCCCGCTCCCGGTGGCCGGGCATCTCGAGCACGTCCGTGAAGCCGGCCATGCGGTCAACGATGGATTCACCACCGACGAGGAGTACGGGATTTCCGCGCCGGTCCGAGACTATCGGGGCATCGCCGTCGGCTGCATCACCGTCAGTGCACCTCGCTCGCGCGTCTATAAGCAAAGCTGCGCCGAGACACTAGCCGCTGCAGTCCAGGAAGCCGCCGAACAAGTCTCCGGCCGTCTCGGGGCACCCGCGCCGGCACGAACCGCGGGCACCGCCTAACCCCGCTTGCGGATTCAGGTCTTCTTCTTCCCGGCAGGACGCCTACGCCGGAGTCAGCGCCCGGCAAACCGGGCGACCCCGGATTCTCGGGGCCGCCCGGTTTGACCGCCTTGAGTCCAAGGCGGTGTTTTTCAGCGTGAAAGGACCTGTCGGGGATCCACGTTTCGTGACGCCAGGATCAGCAGTCCGGCGGCGAATATCGGCAGGCAGCCCCAGTAGAAGGCCGCTTGGTTCCACGTTTGGCCGCTGGTCAATGCCATGGTGACCAGGGCGCCGCCAATGATGGCACCCACCTGACCGGCTGCGTTGATGATGGAGGCTCCGGTCGCCCGGGTGTGGACCGGGAAACTCTCACCGGTGAAGAACAGCAAGGCCGAAAACGGGCCGATCAAAAAGAACAACCCTGCACTATAGAGGGTCAGGACCAGACCGAAACCGCCTGTGGGGGCCAGGAGCATGCCGCTGAAGGACAGCCCACACAAAATCCAACCCAGGGATATCGCGTTGCGCCGCCCGATCCGGTCCCCGAGCCACCCATGGTAGAGGTACCCGGCAAAGGCCGTGGCGTTGGAAACGACCAGTATTCCCAGGGCGCTGTCGAAGGTGATGTTCTTCCCGTCCGCGGCAGTCAGCAGCGAGGTACCCAGAAGCACGAAGACCAGCACCCCGACCCAGCACAACATGAATGAGAGACCGATCACCATGGTGGAGCGCAGCGACTCCCCCTTGAAGGCCGCGGCCAAAGGCATGCCCTGCTCGCTCAGATCCACCCCGACCGTGCCGGCCAATTGGTGGGCTTCTTCGGTCTTGCCTTCGGCGAGTAGTTTCTCCGCGTCGCGCCGGGCAGTAAATTGCGGACTTTCCTTCAGCTTCAGCCCGGCCCAGACAATGGGGATCGCGGGAATCGCTGCAACGATGAAGCACAACGCCCAGCCACCGATCGGGTACAGCAGGAAGATGGAAGCAGCTGCCAGGACCGACCCCACGGGCCATCCGGACTGGACGAGGGAGTAGATGAAGCCCCGTCGCCGGGCCTTGGCCGGATCCGTGTAGACGTGGGCGAACATTTCGTTCAGGTAAGCGGCATTGATGGCCTGTT
The DNA here is from genome assembly GCF_002332245.1 of Glutamicibacter sp. BW78. Classification (NCBI taxonomy): domain Bacteria; kingdom Bacillati; phylum Actinomycetota; class Actinomycetes; order Micrococcales; family Micrococcaceae; genus Glutamicibacter; species Glutamicibacter sp. BW78. Next base: position 5,758 of record NZ_NRGU01000033.1, on the reverse strand, counting down.
CTGCGTACCCCAGACCGGCGATCGAGCGCACCACGATCAGCAGCACTATGCCGAAGCCGGCAACCAGGCCGATGACCCAACCGGCAACGACGGTGAGGACCGAGGCGATGGCGGCGCCGATGACCGCAATGAGGATTCCCTTGCGGCGGCCGACCCGATCCACGACCGGTCCCAGTGCCACCGCCACCAAGGCGGTTCCGGCTGTGACCCAGGTGTTGATGGCAGTTGATTGGGCGGTGGCCCAGCCCAGGTCCTCGGCGAGCTTGGGCAGCAGGTTGCCGAACAGGACGAAGTCATACACGGCGAAGGTCCAGGCAAAAAAGCAGACCCACGTAGCGAAGCGGACGTCCTTGGGGGTGACAGTGGCCGGTACAAGCAGCGTCTTTGGTGATGTATCCATGGTCAGTGTTCCTTATTCACGAGGGAAGCCTGCCGGCCCGTGGCCGGGAGGATGTTTCGTCAGGAGACCTGTGCTGCCGCCGAAGGCCGCCACAAAGGTGGCCGCTAGGACATGAAGAATCGAGATGCGGCGTGCGGGGAGGGTTCCCGGTTTCCGGGCGGCCCCACGCGTGATTCCTCTGGGGGCCCGATGGATGCGGGTGAACCGGCCGGTGGAAGAGCGTTCGCTCTTCCACCGGCCGGGATATCCTAGGCGATCACTCGGAAGCCGCTGCGACTGTTTCGCGGGGGGCGGCCGTTCCCTCCATCTCGTTACTGGGGCGTTCGGCACGCAGCCGAACGGTGGCTTCCATGTCCAGTTCCCAGGTGTTCGGGTCGATGACGACCCCATAGTCCTCACGGGCCCGATCAACGTTGGTGAATTCGTCCAAAACATCGGAGAAGACCTTTTCGGGATCGCGCAGATACGGGTCGCCGTAGCCTCCACCGGAGGGGACAGTAATCTCCAAAGACTCCCCCGCCTTCAGCGACCGGGCGGTGACCTTGGAAGGCCAGCTCTCTACTGCCTTGCCGTCATCGAGTTTGGATACCGATGCATTCAGTCCATCCTGTCCGCCGAAGATCCCCCAGGGGACGTCGGATTCGTGGCGGTCTGCTTCGCACGTCACGACGGTGTCGACCAGGAAGGTGTTGACCCGCACGATGCCGATCCCTCCGCGCTGCTGGCCCGCCGCCGCGGGTTCCTCGCGTAGTTCGTAGCGGTCGGTGCGCATCGGGAAACGCCATTCAAGTTCCTCGATCGGGTTGTTGCGGGTGTTGGCGATGAGATTGTCCACCGAGTCCGGCCCGTCGCTATCCGGCCGGCCCCCGTAGGAGCCCTCGTTGACTTCCAGATACACCCAGTATTCGCCGGCGTCCTCGTTCCATCCGGAGTAGGAAAGGAAGTGGATATGTGCGGAGTTCCCAGCGGTGATCTGCCGCGGCAGCACCGGGGACAGGGCACGCATCGCCAAGTCCACGACCCGCTGCACCTGCCCGAACCTGGCCATGCAGGCCGCAGGGTAGGTCGGGTTGAAGATCGTCCCTTCCGGGGCGATGACCTTCACGGGTTTGAGCATGCCCTGGTTCTGCGGAACGAAGACCTCGTGTGCGACTTCATCCAGGAACATCATCCGGGTGATGAAGGTGAATGCCGAGACCGTTGTGCCCTCGAAAGGGCAGTTGTATGCGGTGGGGACCTGGGGGCTGGAGCCGGTCAGGTCATAGGTGATCTCGTCGCCTTCGATGATGACCTTGACCTTGATCGGCAGTTTCTCCCCGTAGTTCTTACCATCATCGTCCAAGTAGCCTGTCTCGGTCTCGTAGACACCGTCTGGAACCTTGGCGATCTCCTTGCGCAGCATGGTCTCGGAATAGTTGATCCATTCCTGGCCCGCTTGTTCCACCGCTTCGATGCCGTAGCGTTCGGTCACCGACAGGAACCGGCGCTTGGCCAGCTCGCAGGCGGCGATCATCGCCTCGATGTCCCCGGCATTATGGGTCGGTGTGCGCGTATTGGATAGGATCTGGTTCAGCAGCGCGTCCTGCCGGACTCCCTTTTCCACGATCTTCAGTGCACGGAAGATCTGTCCCTCGGCTTGGTTGTCCACCAGGTCCACGGCCAGACCGGGGAAGGCTCCGCCGATGTCCAGTAGTTGGCCGGAGGCCCCGGCGAAGCCAACCCGTTCTCCCTCGTGGAAGATCGGGATGATGATCGCGACATCTGGTGAGTGGGTGGCCCCCAGATAGGGGTCGTTGTGCAAGATGATGTCACCCTCGTGAATGTCATCGCCAAGCACGCTGATCACGCCCTGGACGATTTTGGGCATCGCCCCCATGAACATCGGGGTGGAATCCGACTCGGCCAGCACGTTGCCTTCGGAATCGAAAACCCCTGCACCCAGATCCTCGGACTCACGGATGATCGAGGAATAGGACATCCGGAACAGCACCGAAGCCATTTCCTTGGCCATCGAGGAGAATGCCCCTCCGATGACCCTCATCAGAATCGGTGTGGCCAGCTCGCTATCGGCCCCTTCCTCCTTTACCGGGCAGGCGATCACGATGTTTCCACTATCATCAAGCGTCGCCGTGAAATATGGGGGAACGACGATCGTGGCATCGTACTGCTCGATGACACAGGGGCCTTCGATCCGCTGTCCGGCGCCGAGCTTCTCCCGGTCGTAGTACGGGGTGGAGAAGGTCTCGGGCTTGCCGTCGACGTCGAAGACGACGTCGGAAGTCTCCAACACGGCCTCGGAGAGCTCGTAGGTGGTCCCCTCCTGCGGCGCAGGCGGCAGCTCCTCGGTGACACTGGTGCCCATCACGCGAATGTTCACGATCTCCACACCGCCGGTCTTGAACCGGTGACCGTATTCGGCCTCATGTGCCTCGTGGAACCTTTCGGCCATGTCCTCGAGCCACTGGTCGGTGACCTGACCTCCGGGGGCCTCGAAACGGACTTCGTATCCCTGGCCCTCATACCGGCAGTCAACCAGCCGGGTGAACTCCCGCTTTTCTTCCGGGACAAGATCCGAATCCAACTGAGCGACTGCCTTGTCTTCCAATTCGCCGAACTGGGAGTTCAGGGCCTGTTGATCCACGTTCGGCAGCGTGTACCGTGCGGTGCCGACGTACTCGTACTTCTGGTCGGTGGCCAACAAACCGGTGGCCGCGATGATGCCCGGGTGTGCCGGGATCATGACATTGGGGATCTCCAGTTCCGCAGCGATCTCGCAGGCGAACAGGGCGCCGGCACCACCCCCGGCAACCAGAGTGAAGTCACGTGGGTCATAGCCGCGGCGCACGGAGTTCAGTTCGATGGCCTGGGACATCCCAAATTTCTGGATTTGCAGGGCACCTAGCGCGGCTTCTTCCACACTCATGCCCAGTTCATCGGCCACGGTTTGCATCGCCGTGCGGGCCAGATCCGGGTTCAGGGACATCCCCGCGCCAGCCAGGCTGCGGTTTCCACGCAACCGGCCCAGCACGACTTGGGCATCCGTTGCCGTTGGCAGCGTCCCACCGCGTCCGTAACACGCCGGGCCCGGGTGCGCGCCGGCTGACTGCGGCCCCACGCGGAAAACTCCACCGTCGTCAACGAAGGCAATGGAACCGCCACCGGCCCCGATCGTGTCGATGTCTACCATGGGAACCATGGCTTGGTAGTCGCCGACCTTGGTATCAAGCAGGTGGCGCATCCGCAGTTCCCCGTCGAGGGAGACGCCGATATCCGCGGAAGTTCCACCGATGTCCAGGGTCACGACGTTGTCGAACCCGGCGGTCTGTCCGGCCCAGATCCCCCCAATGAGGCCGGCGACAGGACCGGACATAAGCATGTTCACCGGACGCCGGGCAGCCAAGTCGATCGGGATCATTCCGCCCGAGGACTTCATTAGGAGCATTTCGCGGGTGTATCCCATGGCTTTAACCTCTGCCGAGAGCCGGTCGAGGTACCGGGAGACCTTGGGCCCGACATACGCGTTCAGAGCAGTCGTGGAGAAACGCTCGAATTCACGATAGAGCGGGATGACCTCGCTGGAGATCGAAAGGAACGCTTCCGGGAATTCGTCGGCAACAATCTCCCCGATGCGCTGCTCGTGTGCCGGATTAAGATAGGAGTGAAGCAAGCATACGGCGATGGATTCGACCCCTGCCTCGCGCAGTTCTCGCACCCGAAGGCGCACTTCATCCTCGTCGAGAGGAACCAGGACATCCCCGTTGGGAACGGTAATCCGTTCCTTGACGGTCACTCGGTGTCGGCGTTTCACCAACGGATGTTCCTGCCAGGGCAGTTCCTGCTGCAAAGAGAAGTTGAAGGGTTTTTTATGCCGGGCGATGTGAAGGATGTCGCGGAAACCTTCGGTGGTGATCAGCCCGACTTCGGCACCGGTATGGGTCAGCGCAATGTTCGTGGCGACCGTGGTTCCGTGCACGAGCATGTCCACCTCGCCCAAGGTGATGTCGGCCTTAGCGCACAGGCGCCGCAACCCGTCCAGCACCGCCTCGGACGGGTCATGGGGGGTGGAGGGAACCTTTTCGATAACGACCTTCCCTGAGTCGTCGTCCGAATAGTAGAGGTCCGTGAACGTGCCGCCTACATCTACACCGATGCGCTTCATTGTGTCTCCTACTTCGTGGGGTGACGCCGAGACCGCAAGGTGCATCCCGCCTCCAGGAAGACACCTATGTCCAATTGATACGTGGCCGTGATCTCGATCACTTGTTGGGTAGGAAACAACCTAGTCTCCCCTGTAGCAACAAGTCAATGGTTCTCCAAAATAGCCCTCACATGCTTACGGCACGCTCGGACGCGCCTCCGGCCCACCTGAGGGGACTCCCCAGGCCCCATCAAGAGCTACCTACCCAGCGTCGCAAGAGGCACATCATCGCCGAACCGAAAGCGCGCTATAACGCCGCGAAGAGATGCACTTTGCTGGTCCACAAAAGACACTTCGACGTAAAAACCCCAGCGACGCTCGCATCCTCAGTCCGAGCGGCGACGCCTTCGGCCGAAATCCCGGGAACCGACCGAAAGAAGATGCCGTCCCCGAAATTTGCCGGCCACAACCGCATGGGCGCGGGAACTCGCGCGCGAAGGCTGGCATACCACTCAAGTCTCGACCACCTTCAACCGTGGTGCTTTCCCTGGCAAGGAGTTTCTGAAGACGAGCAGATTTTCCAAAGTCGACCAGCGCGGGCTCGTCTCCCCCGACGACGTTTCCAGCGCCACCCGCAGTCTCGGCCCGCGGAGTACCGGGCCCTGTCGACGGTGATGCGTGCTACAAGTACCTATCCGGCAGGGCTGCAAGGCCGGATGGCGAGACTCTGCCCCTTTGGGAAGTTGCCGTCGCGGGCGGATCTACCGCGGGTCATTAACTCCCCAGGGGCCAACGCAAGAAGTTGCGGAACGCTGGCATTTGAACGCCGGAAGCAAGACGGCGCGGCAACATCCTGTGGCGGCACCCCGCGCATGGTGCGGTTCCGGTGCCGCCACACCGTTCCCGTTATTAAAGACGGAAATCAGTTTTCGCGCGGTAAGTCAAGTCCATCCGCGTGTTGTTGCGACAAGACCTTTCTAATGGCGCGGCTACGCGCGCACTGATCGCACAACGCCACAACCACTCCCCCGATTCGACCCCGGTGACCATGATTCTATGCAACAGGTGCGCGCCCCGCACCCATGATGGTCGCCATTGTTTGAACTCTCGGGACCTCCAAGCACTAGCGGCAACACCACAGCCCGGCCCCTCGAGGAAGCCGGACTGTGGGCGGGGAAGCTCGGGATTACCGAACCGCGGGACTCAGGCCGGATCCGCAG